>NZ_CP093341.1:1296168-1620210 GCF_022637455.1 Lysobacter sp. S4-A87 | reverse complement strand
CACCGACTTCCAGTCCCAGCCGTCGGCGCCAAGCTGCGCCCACTGGTCGTAGTCGCCGGCGACGCCACGCGTGTAGCACATGGCATTGATCGAGCTCGATCCGCCCAGCACCTTGCCGCGCGGCCACCACAGCACGCGGTTGTCGAGCTGCGCTTCGGCAGCGGTGTGGTAATCCCAGTTGACCCGCTTGTTGTTGACCAGCTTGGCCAGGCCGGCGGGCATGTGGATGAACGGATGGCTGTCGCGCGGGCCGGCCTCGACCAGCAGCACGCTGACGTCGGGATCGGCAGACAGGCGATTGGCGAGGACGCAGCCGGCCGAGCCGGCACCGATGATGATGTAATCGAACACGTTGCGTGCGCCCTGCCAGTGGAAACTGCCCTACAGCCGAGCGACCGTAAGGGGGGCCATTAGAGCAAATGCTCCCACCGAAGGTGCGGCGACCCCACCCGCAGCCCCACCCGTAGCCCGGGTAAGCGCAGCGCACCCGGGGCCCCACCAGCGATCCCGCCCGTCCGCCATCCCTCCACCCCGCCCAAGCCCTCCCGGGTGCGCTGCGCTCACCCGGGCTACCGATATCATTCAGCCCGGACCTGCCGGCCGGCAGCGAGGACAGCGATCATGGCGACAGGCGGGCACGGCGAGGGCGCGGTAGGTGACGGCCCAGGCGAGGGCGTGACCGGCCACCTGCGCGGCTTCCGTGCGGCCCTGAGCGAGTCGCCGCCGCTGTGGTGGTCGCTGCTGTATTTCTTCTGCCTGCTGTGCGGCTACTACGTGTTGCGCCCGGTCCGCGATGCGATGGGCGCTTCGGGCGATATCGCCACCGTGTTCCCGCAGGCCAGCATCGACTGGGCGGCGGCACACGGCTTCGCGTTGAAGGACTTCACGCTGCAGGTGCTGTTCACCGGCACCTTCCTGGCGATGGTGCTGCTGCAACCGGTGTACGGGGCGCTGGTGTCGCGCTTTCCGCGGCGGGTGTTCCTGCCGGCGGTGTACCTGGTCTTCATCGCCTGCCTGCTCGGCTTCTACTGGGCGTTCGACCACGACGTACCGGGGCGCGGCGCGGTGTTCTTCATCTGGGTGGCGGTGTTCAACCTGTTCGCGGTGGCCGTGTTCTGGAGCTTCATGGCCGATGTGTTCGACAACGACCACGCCAAGCGGCTGTACGGCTACATCGGCGCCGGTGGCACGATCGGCGCCCTGGTCGGCCCGCTGCTGACGACCAGCCTGGTCGGCACGCTGGGCGTGGCCAACCTGCTGCTGGTGTCGGCCGGTTTCCTGGCGGTGTGCCTGCTGTGCATCCTGCAGCTGCGCAAGTGGGCGATCCGGCGCGAGCAGCTGAGCGGCAGTGTCGACGGCGAGGCCGCGATGGGCGGCTCCATCGTCGCCGGCCTGCGCCTGGTATGGCAGCGCCCCGTGCTGCGCGCGCTGGCGATCACGGTGTTCTTCGGCGTCGGTGTCGGCACGCTGCTCTACAACGAGCAGGCGGCGATCGTGAAGGAGTTCTACCCCGACGCACGCGCGGCGACGCGCTATTACTCGATCATCGATGGCTCGGTGAACACCGTCACCATCCTGGTGCAGCTGCTGCTGACGCGGTTCCTGCTGCGCCGCTACGGTGTCGGGCCGACGCTGCTCATTCCGGCCTTCGCCATCCTCGGCGGCTACGCCATGCTGGCGCTGTCGCCGGTGCCGCTGCTGGTGGCGATGGTGCAGGTGGCCACGCGCGCCGGCGAGTTCTCGCTGGCCAAGCCCGGCCGCGAGACGATCTACACCCGCGTCGATCGCGAATCGCGCTACAAGGCCAAGGCGGTCATCGACACCGTGGTCTACCGCGGCGGCGACCTGACGTTCGTCTGGCTGCACAAGGCTTTGTCGGCGTTTGGCTCGCGGCTGGTGTTCGTGGCCGGCATGGCCGTCGCGCTGGGCCTGACCTTCGGTGCCTGGAAGGTGATCCGCGCGCAGCGCACGCTGCCCGACGATTCGATGCCGTCATAGGTGCCCGACGGCCGTGGGCTCAGGCAGGCCTGGCGGCTTAAGCTGTCAGCTACCGTCAAGGAGGAAGCGGCATGTCCGTGCTCGCAGTGGTACTGATCGCGCTGGTCGCGTTGCTGCACCTGGGTTTCCTGGTGCTGGAAATGTTCCTGTGGACCAAACCCTACGGACTGAAGGTGTTCCGCCAGTCGCGCGAGAAGGCCGAGCAGTCGAAAGTGCTCGCCGCCAACCAGGGCCTCTACAACGGCTTTCTGGCCGCCGGACTGCTGTGGGCGATCGTGGGCCAGCGCGTTGACGTGGCGCTGTTCTTCCTGGGCTGCGTGGTCGTGGCTGGCGCATATGGCGCCGCGACGGTGAATCGCCGCATCTTCTTCGTGCAGGCCGTGCCGGCGCTGCTGGCGATCGTGGCGGTGTGTCTGGGCTGATGTCGAAACCGGCCGCCCCGGGACGACTACCCGGTGAAGGCGGTACCACCGGCCGCCCCATCCGCGCCGAGCGCACCCATACCAGGAGCCAACGATGAAATACGCATGCCTGATCTACGACGACGAGAAGCTGTTCGACGCCATGCCCAAGGGCGAGGTGGACGCCATCCTCGGCGAGTACTTCGCCCTCTCCGACGAGCTGGGCCAGAGCGGCCACCTGCTCGGCGGCGAGGCCCTGCTGCCGGTCAGCAGCGCGACCGTGGTGCGCGTCCGCAACGGCCGCGTGTCCACCACCGATGGCCCGTACGCGGAGACCAAGGAGCAGCTGGGCGGGTTCTTCCTGATCGAGGCGCGTGACCTCGACGAGGCGATCCGCATTGCCGCCCGCATCCCGTCCGCACGCCTGGGCAGCATCGAGGTACGGCCGGTGATGGAGTTCGAACGCTAGCGTTCGGCGAACCCGCCATGGCCGACCAGATCCGCGAGCGGCTGGATGCCGTCTACC
Organism: Lysobacter sp. S4-A87; assembly: GCF_022637455.1. Lineage (NCBI taxonomy): Bacteria > Pseudomonadati > Pseudomonadota > Gammaproteobacteria > Lysobacterales > Lysobacteraceae > Lysobacter > Lysobacter sp. S4-A87. The sequence goes on along the minus strand of NZ_CP093341.1, from coordinate 1,617,285 downwards.
GGCATGAATCGCGGCGCGTGCTGGCCACCCTGATCCGTCTCCTCGGCGACTTCGACCTCGCCGAGGAGGCGCTGCACGACGCCTTCCGCGCCGCGATCGAGCAATGGCCGAAGGAGGGCGTGCCCGACCAGCCGCGCGCCTGGCTGGTCTCGGCCGGACGTTTCAAGGCAATCGACAGCCTGCGCCGACGCGCGCGATTCGATGCGTCGCTGATGCAGATCGCCGACCGGCTCTACAGCGACACCGGCGAAGGCGTCGCCCGCGACGAGGACGTCGAGGACGACCGCCTGCGCCTGATCTTCACCTGCTGCCATCCGGCCTTGCCCGCCGATGCCCAGGTCGCCCTGACCCTGCGCGAAGTCTGCGACCTGACCACCGAGGAGATCGCGCGCGCGTTCCTGATCACCGCGCCCACCGTCGCCCAGCGCATCGTCCGCGCCAAGTCCAAGATCCGCCAGGCGCGGATTCCATACCAGGTGCCCGCACGCGACGAACTGCCGCAGCGCCTGGACATCGTGTTGCAGGTGGTCTACCTCGTGTTCAACGAGGGCTACGCAGCGACCTCGGGCGAGTCGCTGACCCGCCACGAGCTGTGCAATGAGGCGATCCGCCTGGGCCGGCTGCTGGTGGAGCTGTTGCCGGATCCGGAGACGCTCGGGCTGCTGGCCCTGATGCTGCTGCACGAATCGCGGCGGCCGGCGCGGGCGACGGCCGACGGCGACCTGGTGTTGCTCGACGACCAGGACCGCGCGCTGTGGAACCGCCCGCTGATCGCCGAAGGCCTGGCGCTGGTGAAGCGGATCCACGCCTCACGCCGCTTCGGCCCCTACAGCCTGCAGGCCGCCATCGCCGCCGTCCATGCCGTTGCCGCCAGCGCCGCCGACACCGACTGGGTGCGGATCGTCGCGCTCTACGACCTGCTGCTGCGCGCCGATCCGTCGCCGGTGGTGGAGCTCAACCGTGCCGCGGCCATGGCCATGCGCGACGGACCTGCCGCGGGACTGGTGCTCGTCGAGGCACTGCTTGCCCGTGGCGAACTGCAGCACTACCCGCTGGCGCATTCGGCGCGTGCCGACCTGTGCCGGCGCCTGGGGCGAAACGAGCAGGCCCGCGAGTCCTACGTGCGGGCGCTCGAACTGACACAGCAGGCGCCGCAGCGGCGCTTCATAGAGCGCAGGCTTCGCGAGCTGGCGCTTTGACATTTGCGCTGCCGTCTTCGTCCCTGAGACAGCGCAATGCTCTAGTTGAAACTCACCGAGACGGCCACCACACCATCAACCATGACGATCTACCGCATCGATCCAGAACTCGTCCTTGCCTGGCAGGCAGCGCATTCCATCGCCCGCGGCTCGCCACCGCCTGTCCACGATCGCGGCGGGTTCCGGGTCGATACCCATTCGGAGAAGGAAGTGAAGCGCTGGGTATTCCCGGAGCTATGCGATGGGCTGCGCGAGATTGCGCAGGACATCACCGCGCCGCGGCATTACCTGAAACTTTGCGGACCTGACGAGGAACTGCGAAGTGCGCTGCCTGCTCGCTGGGAGGTCCAGCCGGCGAACTACTTCATGATCGCGGCAGCGGCTACCGTCGATGCAAAGCCCCTGCCGGATGGCTACTCGATGGAGCTCCATCAAGCCGGGCTCGTTACCCGGGCCTGCATCATCGCGCCCGATGGTGATCTGGCTGCAAGCGGCTGCGCGGCCGAGACCGCGGATGTCTTCATCTACGATCGGATCGAAACCGCGCCGGATCACAGGCGGAAGGGATTGGGTATCGCAGTGATGACCGCACTGGGAGCCGCGAGAAGATCCCCTGCAAGCCCGCAGCTCCTGGTCGCGACAGAAGACGGCCGCAGCCTCTATGCGAACCTTGGCTGGACGGTGCTCGCGCCATTCGCTGCTGCGACCATTCCGGAATCGCCGCCTATCCCATAGGCGGAAATCCATCGCGGTCGGCCGCCGCTAGCCGCCGATCACATGGACGTTGGGCTTGCCGTTGACCTGTTCGAAGCGGAATCGATACACCAGGGTCACCGCCTGCGGAATGCCCTTGCCGCCGTCGCAGCTGGCGACCGCCCGGTCCTTGTCTTTCGTGTTGCGAAAGACACAGCGCAGCGCAGGGTCGAATTTCCACGTCCTGGCCGCCGTTTCCGACGCGGCCAGGAACTCGGGTTCCGCACCCTTGGGGCAGAACTCCGACGTCGGTGCTCTGGCGACCACGGTCACGGCGCCCTTCTCGTCGATGCCGACCCTCAGGCACACCGTGCGCGGGGGCAGGTTCAGGCCGAGCAGGTTCTCCGGGTAGCCCGGATGGACATTCTTCATGTCGTCCAGCGGCATCAGGAACGACTCGTTGTCCGCCAGCACCATGCGATTGTCCTGGGTGCCGGTCGCGGCGGCCGCTGCCGCCGCCGGAGCAGGCGTCACAGCCGTCGCGGTTTGCGCATGCGCCCATGCCGCGTGGCCGCATACCACGACCGCGGCACATCCCAGTGTCATCCACCTGGTCATCGATTCTCTCCCGTCCGATAGCGTGGGGCTGGTTGCGCCAACCCGGCGTGTACTGCGTGCAAGGCAACCAGCGACCCGGCGGCCACTCGTATACAGCCGAACGCAACGGCACCTTCCTATCCGGCCACCGGCGGCCACCCGGCGGGCGGCTCCAGCGGACAAGGCCACGTCGGCCGGCCGATTGGCAGGGCCAGAGAGGGGGCGCGGAGGCCCAAATGATGAAAACGGCGAACGCTTGAGGGGGCCATTGCGCCTTTGGCTGTCTGCGCTTGGCACGTGCCTGTGAGCCGGCCGTCCCTGATCCAGGTCATATCGGCCAGTTCAGTGTCCCGCGCTGATTGGATAGGAACCGGTGCATACGTCCCCCTCTTCAACGCCACTGAGCCAGCTCCTCAGCTGCTTCGTCCTCTCGCGGGTCAGCGCTTCCAGTTCGTTGCCCTCGCACATCGGCAAGACGCTGCCGGAGTCTTCCGGGTGCGGATACCTGGCAGCCAACTGTGCATCGCGGAAGGCCAACCATGCACGCTGGGCCGTCTTCATTTTTTCAACGAAGACAGGGTCGCCCGCGTTCGCGGACAGTATCTTCCTGTACACATCATTCAGTTCGGCATCCGCGTCACGCGCACCGAGGTTTGCGCACTCGTTCAGGCCGGCCTGGGATTGGTCCGGGCTGTCACAGGACATGCCGTCCGAAGTTTTGGCGACCATCGGAGCTTTCGGTGGCCCAACCTCGGCCGCGCGGGCGGGAACGGCCGCGACCGCAAGAATGCAGCTCAGCAACAATGCTGCGGTTGCCGGGTGGTCGATCCTGGCCATGCCGCATCTCCGCTCAGGTGGGCGGCAAGTTTCGATGCAGGCGCATCTATGTGGCGTGAGGCATCGTGTCGCCCGTCGATGGCCCGGCTTTTCCAGCTACTTCAATGACGTTGCATGCGCCACAAACTGGTCGACGGCGATTTCGGTGCCTTCCTGCCAGCCGGAAGCCTTGTTCTCCTCGAAGTCTGCTTCATTCCGGTGCAGCGCCGTGAAGACGTAGCGGGTTCCAGTTCCCGCGGTTTCCATCGTGACAATGGCAGTGATCGGAATGTCATCAAAGACCGCCGGCCGATAGCCGGGGAACAACATGGAAGTCCAGGCAAGCCGCTCCATTGGAACGACGTCCAGGAAGCAACCCAGATGCGGAACCTCCTGGTCCACCGCCGTTGAGAGGCTGAACATGCCGCCCGGCCGCACGTCCATCTCACACGCGTAAACCGCGCCCCAGGCCTTGGGCATGTACCACTGCCTGAGGTGCTCCGGCTTCGTCAACGCTTCCCAGACGAGGCTCCTGGGAGCATCGATGAATCGTTCGAGGACGAAATCGGTTTTTGGATTGATCTCGAAGCGCTTGCTCATGACTTCGACTCCTTCTGTTTGAGCTGCATGACGTACTCATCGAAGCGATCAAGCCGGGACTCCCACAGCTGACGTCGCTCGGACAGCCAGCGCTCGGCGACCCTGAACCGCTCGGGCTCGATTTCGTACGTCCTTACCCGGCCTTGCTTCTTCGACTTCACCAGTCGGCTGCGTTCGAGCACCGAGAGGTGCTGGACGAACGAGGGGAGCTTCATGTCGAAGGGCGCTGCCAACTGGCTGACCGTGGCGGGCCCGGAAGACAACTGCTCCAGGACCTTCCGACGCGTCGAGTTGGACAAGGCATGGAAGACATCGTCCGCGACTGCGGATTGCACCATTTCATCACCGCTCGATGGACCGGTTCGTCCGATCTGACACGGTGTTTCTATCACCGAAAAACACTAAGGTCAATACCTAAGTATCGGCCGCGGAACTGGACGCATCAGCCCGGGTCAGGGAGCGCCAGGGGCAGCGCTGTTTTCGGCCGTCGGCGGCGCTGCCGGCGTCGGCGACAGGCCCAGTTGCTTCATCAGCCCAAGCGAATCGGCGCATGTCCATTCTTCGGCGATTCGCCCGTCCGCCATTCGAAACAGCGTCGTTCCCGTGACCTGCACTGCGCGACCAGTGGCCGGAATGCCGTTGCCGGCGCCGGTGTTGGTCCCTCGCGCGGTCCAGCGCACGGCCACCAGATCGCGTTCGGCAACCTGCTTGTCGACCGTGATGTTGAGATTCGGGAACGCCTTGCGCCACCCCTTGGCTTCGGCCATGCCATCGGCATGGGTGAAGGTTGTCCTGCCGCCGTGGCCGACGAAGTCCGCACTGTAGGGCACTTCGAAGCGACCCTGGCTGAGACCTTCCTCGTACACCCTGCGGGTGATCGACTTGTTGAGCTCAAGAGACCCGGCGCGAACGCCGTCGGACTCGGTGGCCTCGCACGGAATCATGCCGGTGAGGGTGACGATCGTTGCCACTGCGGACAGCAGGATGTTGCACGTTTTCATGGCCATCTCCGAAACGCGGAAGCGCGTGTTGCGGATGATGGAGTCCCGAACGACTGCTCGCGCCCCTTATGTGCCGGACGGACGCGGCGGTGGGATGAGTAGCGGCGGCGCGGTGACGGGGGCCTGTCTTACGCCGGCACTGACGGCATGTTGTCCGTCGGGGTCCCAGGATGCGACAGCGCTCAGCGGAGCAACACTTCGAGCGCCACCCGATAACGGCGGCTGCCATTGACCTGCGCGCCGTTCTTGAGGAGAACGACGAAGTCGCCATTGAACAGTGGCTGGACTTCGCGAATCCGGGCGATGCAGACGATCGCCGCGCGTGATACCCGGATGAAGCGTTGCGGGTCCAGGCGGGACTCGAGGCTGGCCATTGTCTCGCGCAGCAGGTGCTGTTTCGCGCCTGCGTGGATCTCGACGTAGTTTCCTGCGGCGACGATACGGTCGACCTCGTCGATGTCGACCAGTCGGACGCGCCCCTCGGAACGGATTGCGAGTCGCGTGGGATGGCGCTGAAGCGCACCTCGATCGATCGATTTAAGGACCTCAGAAACGCGGCGGACGAAGCCGTCATCGGGATGGGCGAGGTGGGTACGGGCTCGCTGCAGTGCACGCCGAAAGCGTTCCGGATCGATCGGCTTGAGCACGTAGTCGATCGCCTGCGCATCGAACGCCCGCACGGCGTGTTGATCGAATGCGGTCACGAACACGACCGCCGGCATGCGCCTGCCCCCGATGGCTTCAATGACGGAGAACCCATCGAGTTCTGGCATCTGAACATCGAGGAAGACGAGATCGGGCGAATGCGCGCTGATCGCCGATATGGCCGCTGCACCGTCACCGCACTCTCCCACGACTTCGATGTCCGGTTCCTGCCGCAGCAGCCGCAGTATCCCGCGGCGGGCGACCGGTTCATCGTCAACGATCAGTACGCGGATGGTCATGCGACAGTGCGCCAAGGCAGCTCGATCTCGGCGATGACACCGCCGTCAGCGGAATTCCGCACCTCGAAGCGTTGCCTGTCCGCATACAGCAAGCGCAGACGCGCCCTTGTGTTCGCCAGGCCGACGCGCTCGGTCGTCGCCGGTGGCAGCCCTCGGCCGTCATCAGAAACGCACAGCAGCAGCGCCTCGCCCTGTCGGTCCGCCTTGATTTCAATGTGCCCAGGTCCAGCGCGCGTCGCCAGTCCATGGCGCAGGGCATTCTCGACCAGGGGCTGGAGGATCAGGTTGGGGACCCGCGCTGCAAGCGCCTCGTCGGGGATTGCAATCCGGTAGCTCAGACGCCCCCCGAAGCGGGCCTGCTCGATCTCGAGATAGCTTTCGAGGAAGCCGATCTCCTCGGCAAGCGCGACCTCATGTGCCTCGCTGCCGTCAAGCGACCGGCGCAGCAGGGCGCTCAGCTGCAAGAGGATCCGGTCTGCCGAGTCGACGTTCTCGTGCATGAGTACGGAGATCGTGTTCAGGGCGTTGAAAAGGAAGTGCGGCTGCAGCTGGGTGCGCAATGTCTGCAGGCGCGCATCCGTCAGCTGCGCTTCGAGGCGGAGCTGTCGCCGATCCTTTTCGCGGGCGGTCCGTACCAGGCGCTCCACATGGGCGGCAGCGACGATGAGCCAATACACCGGGAGGTTGAGGAGGAACGTGGTGCCGAGCAGCCGGCTGAAGGTGCCAAACCAGGTCGGCTCCACCTGGGTAGCCCCGATCATCGGCGCCGCCAGCGCGAATATCGCCAGGTTGACCAAGGCGCAGGTCACCGAAGCCAGGCCGTGGACCGCGAGCGCGCGCAGTGCCCGCGGTCGCTGGAGCGGGAACCGCGCCGCGAGCCGAAGGGCGGCCGGCGTGAGGGCAGCCCAGACGGCGGCCCAGACGAGCCAGATGACACTGGCACGGCCCCAGGCCAGTGGTTCGTCCCGCACCTGTGCGGCGAACCAGGCCTGCACGGCGAAGAGCATCGCGACCAGCGTCCATGCCCCCAGAATCGCAACGCCCCGGCGGCTGATTCCGGACCCGTTCTCCACCATGGGTGTCGCCCCTTCGTGCTCTTCCATAACGAGCTGTGCCATCGGCCGGGCTGCCTCCAGCCGACCCCGTCGCCGGCGTTGGCAGCATACCCAATTGCCTCCAAGCGCGATGCCATCGTCCCCTGCTCGCAGCTTCCCGGGGCCCAGAGAGTGACGAGTGGGGGCCGCAGTGGGGTGAGTGGAGGCCGCAGCCACGGAGGGTTTGTCGTCGGGGTGTGAGCCAGTGCGGGCGTGCGCGCCGTCACTATTCGCTTCACTTGCCAAATGGTGGAAGGCTGCGTTGACGTTGAACTTGGCGGACGTTTGGTGCGCAGGATGAAGCTTGTGTCCCTTGGCGATTTCTACCCGCGTCGCGGCAGTTCGCGTGACGTTTTCGACGGGACGTTGCCGCCGCCGGCCATCTGGTTTACTCGGCCTGTTGCCCGCTAGAAGGCGCAACTCTCACCAGTTTTCACATCTTCACAATCCATCAACGTATTGCAACGCAAGCTGAAGGTGGCTCATGACTCCGGCAAGAAGGGCCGCTATATTTCCGATACCCCAGACGAAGGAGGATTGGTATGTTTCCGACCAAGCAACATATTGCGATGGCGCGTACGCTCGGCGTGGCGCTCGTCGCCACCTTGGGCCTTGCCGCCTGCGCTACCTACGATGACGATTTTGCACGGGTCAACTCACGCCTCGATCAACTCGACACGAAGGTGCAGAGCGCAGCCCAAAGCGCTGATGCGGCCAATCAGTCCGCGCAGCAGGCCAACCAACGGCTGGATCAACTGGAAAGCCGCGTCCAGCAGCTCGAAACGAAGCCGGGCCGCCCGCCGCGCGGTTAGTCGCTCTTGCTCTATTCGCGACGAACGGCCTGAACCGGGACCCGGTGGCCAATGCTGGCCACCGGTCTCCTTGTCTTCACCCAATCTTCATTCATAAGGTACCGTCCCATCCGTACGTGCAAACACCCTGCGATCCGGGCCCTTCATGGTGCGCTGGCGTTGTCCCTGGCGTTCGCGAGCTTCGGCGCGGCCAGCGCCGAGGATCCCACTGCGCAACCGGTCGCCGAAGTCGACCAGCTTCCTCCAGGCCAAGAGGTGTCCGGCAGGGTAATTGAGCTCGCCGGCTGGGTAGTCGCAGCCAACGACACCGTAGGCTATCCGTTCGCGGTCATAGACAAGGCCACCGCACAGATCCTGGTATTCGGCGGCGACGGCCGACTTCGCGGCGCGGCACCTGGACTCTTTGGCTCGGCGGTCGGCGATCATACGGCCCCCGGCGTCGCCGGTCTCGCGCTTCGCGAGATTCCGGGCAGGGATCGCACGACGCCTGCTGGTCGCTTTGTCGGCGGTTTCGGTCCGTCAATCGACGCTGGGCGCGTGCTGTGGGTGGACTACGATTCCGCAGTCTCCATCCACCCTACCGCTACTGGCGTCCCGGCCGAGAGACGCGTCGAACGTCTTGCATCGCCTTCGCCGGACGACAACCGCATCACTCATGGCTGCATCAACGTCTCGCCCGAATTTTACGAGCAGGTCATCCGTCCGACGTTCGAGCGGGGCGGGGTGTTCTATATCCTGCCGGATTCGGCGCCGATGACAGAGACCTTCCCGGACTTCGTGCAAAGTCGCGCCACTACGCAACGCAATGATGAAACACCGGCACGGGCCGCCCGCCAGTAAAGGGCGCGCCGCCGTGTAGCCTTTGGCGCTTGGTGCGCATGACGCCCTGACTCTGGAATGGCGTCGTTCGGTCGAACTGGTTGAGGCGCCGCACTCTCGCGGGCTGGCTTGCCAGCGAAATTCCGTTTGACTAACCGTGCCGCGGCTGGCGGCAGGGGCAGCGCGCGCGGTACCTTGCGCGTGCCCAGCCCGAGGACCGGTCATGCCCGAGGTCTCCCGTCGTCAGTTCCTGGCTTCCACCGCTGCGGTCATGGCGGCGCCTTTCATCAGCACCAGTTCCACGCGCGCCCGCGCGCAGGAGTCGCGCAAGCTCGGCGTCGCCATCTGCGGCCTCGGCAAGCTCAGTACGGACCAGATCGCGCCCGCGCTGCTGAAGACGAAACACTGCCGCCTTGCAGGCATCGTCACCGGTACGTCGGCCAAAGCGACAGCCTGGAAGGCGAAGTACGGCATTGCTGCGGACAGCGTGTATTCGTACGACACGATGCACCGGATGGCGGACAACACCGACATCGACTTCGTCTATGTCGTCACGCCCAACGCGCTGCATGCGCAGCACACCATCCAGGCGGCGCAGGCCGGCAAGCATGTGTTCTGCGAGAAGCCGCTGGAAATATCGGTCGAGCGTTGCCAGCAGATGATCGACGCCTGCCGCAGCGCCGGCCGTCTGCTCGGCACGGCGTACCGCTGCCAGTACGATCCGCATCATCTGGAGTGCATCCGCCTGGTGCGCGAGCAGGAGTTCGGCAAGCCCACCATCGTCCAGGCCGGCTTCGCCATCGACGTCGGTACGCCGGACCAATGGCGCCTGAAGCGGACGCTGGCCGGCGGCGGCGCGCTGATGGACGTCGGCATCTACGCATTGCAGGCCACGCGTTACCTGACCGGCGAGGAGCCGATCCTGGTGTCGGCGCTGGAAACGAAGACCGATCCGGTGAAGTTCGCCGAGGTCGACGAAAGCATGGTCTGGACCACGAGGTTCCCCAGCGGCGTCGTCGCCTACTGCAGCACCAGCTACAAGGCCGGTCGCATCCAGAATCTTCGCGTCAACGCCGAACGCGGCTGGTTCGAACTCGATCCGGCCTTCTTCTACGACGGCAACCACGGCCGACGCAGCGACGGCAAGGAGATCCGCTTTCCACAGGTCGACCTGTTCGCCGCCGAGATGGACGACTTCGCCCGCTGCATCCTCGAAAGCCGACCCACCAGGGTTCCAGGCGAGGAGGGCATGCGCGACGTGCGCATCATGCAGGCCATCTACGAGTCGGCGCGTACGGGACGGGCCATATCGTTGGCATGAAGCGACGCACACTTCGGAGGTTCAGATGAAGCGAGTCACCGGCATCGGCGGGATCTTCTTCAATGCGAAGGACCCTGTCGCGTTGCGGGCCTGGTACAGGCAGCACCTGGGAATCGACGTCCAGCCATGGGGAGGCACGGCGTTCACGTGGACGGACGAAGCGGGCAATCCAGCCGGCGGAACGACTGTGTGGTCGATCGGCGCCGCCGATGGCGGACACTTCGCACCCAGCCATTCGACCTTCATGGTCAACTATCGCGTCGACGACCTGGCCGCGCTGCTCCAGGCACTGCGTGACGAGGGATGCAACGTCCTCGAGAAGACCGACGATTCCGAGTACGGGAAGTTCGGTTGGGTCATGGATCCTGAGGGCAACAAGATCGAACTCTGGCAGCCACCGCCTGGGCAGTGAGGGAGACCGGGCATGGACCGATTCACGGGCAGTTGCCTTTGCGGTGACGTCAGGATCGTGGCATCGGGCCGCCCCTACCGGGTGGGCCTGTGCCATTGCCTCGACTGCCGCAAGCATCACGGCGCGCTGTTTCACGCTTCGGCGATTTTTCCCGAGGATGCGGTAGCGATCGAGGGCGAGACACACAGCTATGCCGGACGCCACTTCTGTCCGCGTTGCGGTTCGACCGTCTTCGGGCGCTCGGCGGACGAAGTCGAAGTGAACCTGGGGTCCCTCGATGCCCCGGACCAGCTGATGCCAACGTATGAAAGCTGGACCATCCGCCGCGAATCCTGGTTGCCGCCGTTCCCGATCACGAGGCGGTACGAGCGCGACCGTGAAGGTACTGGGCGCTTTGAGGAGTAGCGGGCACGACCTCTGATGCAAGTGCAGTGTTCCGGTGGTGGGGCTGGAGGCGGCGCCGGCACGGTCGTACCCTGCGCCTGTGGCCACTCCCCCAAGGCCGCCGGAACTGCAACATGCGCGCTGCCGCCTACTCCCGCACCGGGCCCGCCCGGGACGTGCTTGCCATCATCGACAAGGACAGGCCCGAGCCTGGCCCGGGCGAAGTACGTATCCGCATCGCCTGGTCGGGGGTCAATCCGTCCGACGTGAAGGCCCGCTCCGGCGCGCGCTCGAGCGCGCTGCCGTACCCGCAGGTCGTCCCGCACAGCGACGGCGCCGGCATCGTCGACGCATTGGGCGAGGGCGTACCGGCCCATCGCCTGGGCGAGCGCGTGTGGATCTGGAACGGGGCATGGGGCCGCGCCGACGGCACGGCCGCCGAGTGGATCGTGGTCCCCTCCGCGCAGGCTGTGACGTTGCCGGATGGCGTCGCGCTGGATGTCGGCGCGAGTTTCGGCATTCCCGCGCTCACGGCCTGCCATGCGGTCAGCGTCGATGGCGGCGTGGCCGGAAAACGCTTGCTCGTCGCCGGTGGCGCCGGTGCGGTCGGGCACTACGCCGTGCAGATGGCGCGCCTGTCGGGCGCACGCCAGGTGATCGCCACCGTCAGCTCCGGCGAGAAGGCGGAGCGGGCGCGCGCGGCGGGCGCGGATGCGGTGATCGACTACCGCAGCGAGGACCTGGTCGCACGTGTCGCCGAGGAAACCGGCGGCCACGGCATCGACTGCATCATCGAGGTCGACTTCGCCGCCAATGCCGAACACGATTTCGCCATGCTCGCGCCGGAAGGGCGCATCGTGGTCTACGGCAGTGGGGCGGGCCAGATCCAGGTGCCGTTCGTGCCGGCGATCCTGAAGAACGTGCGGCTTTCGTTCTTCATCGTCTACAACCTGACCGATGCCCATCGCGCCGCGGCCATCGAGCGCCTGCACGAGTGGGCCGCCGCCGGCGCGCTGCAGCATGCCATCGCCTTGAGGCTGCCGCTGGAGGAGATCGCGCAGGCACACGAAGCGGTCGAGTCCGGACGCGTGATGGGCAACGTCCTACTCGCCATCGATGCGGAGCTGGCGGGCTAGCGCAACGGATAGGTTGCGCCTGCTGCAAACGCGCGACGCGAGGATCAGGACGCCGCCAGCGGCCACTCCTTCGTGCGCGGCGGCAGGAAGCCCCTGGCCTGCTCGAGGTTGGGCCAGGGCATCACGGTCTCGCCGGCGACGCGCCAGTTGCCTTCGACCTTGCGCAGGCGAAGTTCGTACAGTGCCGGGTCGGCCTGCTGGGTCCGGGGCGTATCAGGTAAGCGACATGCCGCCGTCGACATTGAGTTCGATGCCGTTGACGAAGCTGCTGTCGTCGCTGGCGAGATAGAGCGCGGCCTTGGCCAGCTCCATCGGCTCGCCGAGCCGGCCGGCCGGAATCATCGACGCCATCGCCTCCAGGAACGCCGGGCGATCGCTGTCGGCGATGCCGAGCTTGGCGAGGATGGAGGTGTCGACCGGTCCCGGGCTCAGCACGTTCACGCGCACGCGCCGTGCGCGCAGTTCCAGCGCCCAGTTGCGCGCGAATGCAGCGATCGCCGCCTTCGAGCCGGCGTAGACGGCATGGCCTTCGAGCACACGGGTTGCTGCCAGCGAGCTGGTCAGGACGATGCTGCCGCCGTCGCGCATGACCGGAATGATCGACTGGACGCCAAAGAACACGCCGCGTGTGTTGACGTTGAACTGTGCGTCGAACTCTTGAGGGGTGACGCCGGCCGAGTGCGCGATCGTGATGACGCCGGCGTTGGCCATGTACACGTCGAGCGCGCCGAAGCGCTCACGCACCATCGCCGCAAGTGCAGCATGGTGCCCGATGTCGGCGACATCGCCCTGGACACCGATGGCGCCATGGCCGATCCGGCGGACCGCATCGTCGACCACGTCCTGCCGGCGCCCGGTCACGATGACCTGCGCGCCTTCGGCGGCGAACAGCTCGGCTGCCGCCAGGCCGATCCCACTGTTGCCGCCCGTCACCAGCGCGACCTTGTCCTGGAGCTTGTTCATTGCACACCTGCTGTCGTGTCGGTAGACCCGTTATATGGTGCAATTGCCCGCCAAACAGTCCTTCGGCCGGCATATCACTTGTGCCTTGGAGTCAACGATGGCGAGCCTGTTGAACCAGTCCGCGAACCTGATCGCCTTCGTGCGGGTGGTGGAGGCAGGGTCCTTCAGCGCCGCCGCGCGCAATGCGGGCACAACGCCATCGGCGATCTCCAAGAGCATCGGGCGGCTGGAGAGCGAGCTGGGTGCCAAGCTGTTCCGGCGCTCGACCCGGTTGCTCAGCCTGACCCAGGAAGGGCAGGCGTTCTTCGAGCGGATCGCGCCCCTGCTGCGTGAGATCGAGGATTCCGCCGACGCGATCCGCCCGGCTTCTGCCGCGCAGGGCCGATTGCGCGTCAGCATGCCCAGCGACCTCGGCCGCATCCTGATGAAACCACTTGCCTGGGTATTCCTTCCCGCGAATCCGGAACTGGAGCTGGACATGACGCTGCTCGACCGCCACGTCGATGTCATCGGCGAGGGCTACGACGTGGTGTTCCGGGTCGGCGCCGTGGCCGACAGCGATCTGAAGGTGCGCACGCTGGCCGAGCTCGACATGGCCCTGGTGGCCTCGCCACAACTGCTAGCTCGGTGGGGCACGCCCACTTCGCTTGATGCACTGCGCGAGCTGCCGTTCGTGCGCTATCTGCTGCGCGGAAGGACGTTGCCGGTGACCTTCAAGGATGGTTCCGTCATCGTGCCGCGCGGGCAGTTCGGGCTGGACAGTGGCTCGGGCCTGCGCGCAGCAGCGCTGTGCGGAACAGGGGTCGCCTATCTGATGAAGTGCACGGTGCAGGAGGACATCGACCGCGGCAACCTGGTGCAGCTGATGACGCAGCAGATCCTGCCGAGGCTCCCATTGCAGGCGCTGCACGCGTTCGGTCGGCTTGCGCCGGCGCGCGTGGGACTCCTGTCTGATTTCGTCGCCGCGCAGATGCAGTCCATGTCGAGATAGTGAGTGCTGCGAGTCGAATGTGGACCACCTGCCGGAACCGAATCGCCCTTCGGCATGTTTCGCGCCAACAGCAAAAGTTCCCCGATACAGACGTGAAAGGTCGCCGTCCGTCGGATGCTTGCCTGTCGCGATGGGCGCGGCGTGCACCGTCGCTGCTGTGAAGGCTTGGGGCGCTTGTGTGAATTTGTCGTTCCTGTCCGATGGGAAGTGCCAGTTGCGGCAACAACTTGCGTGATCCGCGGCTGGCGAATGCAAGGCCGATGCGGCTATTGCAGGCAAAGCCAGGCGCGTTGCAGATGCGATTCAGCTTCACGGCTCCGGAACGCGTGCAGGACCATTGTCCGACACCTCGCGGACGTGGGTCCGCTGTGAGGAGGGAAGCAATGAAGCGCACGTCGAAAGTCTTGACCGGGGCCATGGTGGGGATTCTCGGCGGCATCATTGCGCCCGATCTCCTGGCCGTGGAAATCATCACCAAGGACGACATCGTCAACAACGTCGTCAAGAAAGAGCAACTCGAGAAAGTTGCTGACAACGCGATCTTCCTGCTCGACACATCGTCCTCGACGAACCGCAAGTACGGCGAGACCGGACTGCCTGCGGTCCAGGTCGTGAAGCGGGAGCTCAAGAACCGCAATTCCTACTTCCCGGATCTTGGCTACAACGTCGGCATCTATACCTACACCGGATGGCAGGACAACTATCCGGTGCAACCGTACAACCGCGAGAAGGTCGACGCGGCGCTGGATGGCATGCGCGACAAGGGAAGTGGCATCACCCCACTCAACACCGCGCTGGAAAAGCTGGAGGGCATCCTCAAGCCGTTGACGGGGCGGACGGCGGTCTTCGTGTTCTGGGACGGTGAGTACACCGGGCAGAATCCGGCCGAGATCGCCAAGCGGCTGGCCAAGGAATACGACGTCTGCTTCTACGTGGTCAGCAGCGCGAAGCCGGCGCGGGAAGCCACGCTCTCGCAGGATGTCGCCAGCCTCAACGCCTGCTCGCGGGTGATTCCGCTGGCCGACTTCTTCAATCGGCCCGAGTACACGAGTGGCGCGCTGTACGACGTCAAGGTGACCGAGAACGTCGTAACGACGACCGATACCAAGATCGTCGGCCTGAAGGCGGACAACATCAACTTCGCCTTCAACGAGACCGCGCTGGCCGACAAGGACAAGGCCGAGCTGGACAAGGTCGCCGCGTTCATGCAGGACAAGCCCAAGTCGTATGCCGTCATCGCCGGCTATACCGACAATGTCGGAACCCGCGACTACAACGAACGCCTCTCGCGCGATCGTGCGCAGATGGTCGGGCGCTACCTGACCGAGAAGCACGGGATCGACCATTCCCGCATGGTGCTGTTCTGGTACGGGCCGAAGAACCCGCTCGTGCCCAACGACACCAAGGAAAACCAGGCGAAGAATCGTCGCGTCGAGATGAATGTCGGACTCGGCGAGTAAGACGCTCTCCGCCTGTCGGGGGTGATCGCGGGCGGAACCCGGTTCCGCCCGCGATGTTTCGGCAATGATTCGCTAGGTCGCGGCGGGGCGCGGCGACACCCACATGTTGATGCGCGCACGGAACACGGTGTCCCCGGCGCCGTCCGTGACGGCGACGCTGACCGGCAGTTCGTAGCCGCTGCCGGACTCGACCACCGGGATGTCCGGCGTGGCGACGCCGTGCAGGGTGCCGGTCGCCTTCTTCAGGTACTCCACCGTCATGCCCTTGGGGATCCAGCGCATGCTGGCGGGGATCGTCGCGTCGGTCATGACGCCGGCGCTGAGTTCGGCCAGGTTGCAAAGCGCGATCGCGTGCACCGTGCCGATGTGGTTGTGGACGCGGCGGCGGTCGCGGATGCGGACTTCGCATCGACCCGGCTCCAGCGCAACGAAGCGCGGTGCGATCGTGGCGAAGTAGGGCGCCTTGAAGCAGATCGCGCGCGAGAACAGCCAGTGGCCGGCGGGCCAGCGGGTGATGCGGCGGTACATCGAGAGGATGGGCGCGGACATGGGTGATCAGGCTCCTTGTGTCACATACGACAACGGCGGGACATGCCCGCCGTTGTCTTCTACTTGTTACCGCTTCAGGCGGCGGCGCGACTGTCGTGTTGCAGGTCGCGGTAGCCGGCCGAGCGCAGCTCCTCGCTGTCGAAGTCATCGACGCTGATGGTGTCGATGGTCATCTCGCGCAGCTCTTCCAGCTGGCGGCGCTCGTCAGCGGTGATCCAGCCCTCGCGCACGCCCTCGTCCAGCTGCGAGGCGAAATCGTGCGCCTCGATGTCGCTGTTCTTGAGCGCCTTGAGGAACTTGCGCTCCACCGGCTCGGCCAGGATCGCCTTCTGCAGGTAGCTGTTGATGCGGCCGGCCGGATTGTTCTCGCACGGCGTCATGAAGATGCCGGAGGCAAGGCGGTCGCGCGCTTCGTTGGGCGACATCAGCAGCGAGGCGGTCTTGTGGCCGAGGCGGTCGCTCGGCGCCTGCGCGCGGCGGCCCCACGGGAACACCAGCATCCATAGCAGCCAGCCGACCGGACGGATCGGGAAGTTGCGCAGCGCCGCCGAGAAGGCGATCTCGATCTTGTGCACGCTGTTGTGCACCGACCACGCCAGCAGCGGCTGGTCGGACACCGGACGGCCCTGGTCCTCGTAGCGCTTGAGCATCGCGCTGACGATGTACAGGTGGCTGAGCACGTCGCCCAGGCGGCCCGACAGCGATTCCTTGAACTTGAGCTTGCCGCCGAGCAGCAGCATCGAGGTGTCGGCCATCAGCGCCAGCGCCGCCGAGTAGCGGTTGAGCTTGCGGTAATAGCGACGGGTGTAGCTGTCGCCCGGGGCCGCGCCGAACCTGGCGTTGACCAGGCCGTACCACCAGCTGCGCACGGCGTTGGAGATGGCGAAGCCGATGTGGCCGAACAGGTTCTTGTCGAACTCGCGCAGGCGCTCGTCCGGATCGGGCAGCGTGGCCGCCTTCATTTCCTTGAGCACCCACGGATGGCACAGGATCGCGCCCTGGCCGAAGATCATCAGCGAGCGCGTCATGATGTTGGCGCCCTCCACCGTGATCGCGATGGGCGAGGCCTGCCAGCCGCGGCCGAGGTAGTTCTTCGGTCCGAGGATGATGCCCTTGCCGCCATGGATGTCCATGGCGTCCTGCGCCGCCTCGCGGCCCATCTCGGTGCAGTGGTACTTGGAGATCGTCGATGGCACGGCCGGCAGTTCGCCACGCGCGACCGCCGCAGCCGACGCCTCGGCCAGCGCACTGGCGGCATAGGCGTTGCCGGCGATGCGCGCCAGTGCTTCCTCGACACCCTCGAAGCGGCCGACCGAGAGGCCGAACTGCTTGCGAATGCGTGCATACGCACCGGTGACCACCGCGGCCATCTTGGCGCCGCCGCTGGCGGTGGAGGGCAGGGTGATCGAGCGGCCGATCGACAGGCACTCCACCAGCATCTGCCAGCCCTTGCCGGCGTAGGCTTCGCCGCCGATCAGCTGGCTCAGCGGGATGAACACTTCGCGGCCATGGATCGGGCCGTTCTGGAACGGCGAGTTGAGCGGGAAGTGGCGGCGACCTATCTCGACACCGTCGGTGTCGCGCGGCAGCAGCGCCAGGGTGATGCCGATGTCCTTCTGGTCGCCGATCAGGCCGTCCGGGTCGTACATGCGGAAGGCCAGGCCGATGAGCGTGGCCACCGGCGCCAGGGTGATGTAGCGCTTGTCGAAGGTCAGCTTGACGCCGACCACGCGCGCGCCGTTCCACTCACCGGTGGTGACGATGCCGTAGTCCGGGATCGAGGTTGCATCCGAGCCGGCCCACGGGCCGGTCAGGCCGAAGCACGGGACTTCGCGGCCATCGGCCAGGCGCGGCAGGTAGTAGTCCTTCTGCTCCTGCGTGCCGTAGTGCAGCAGCAGCTCGGCCGGTCCGAGCGAGTTGGGCACGCCGACGGTGGAGCTGACCACCGAGGAGATCGATGCCAGCTTCTGGATCACCTTGTGGTTGCCCAGCGCCGAGAAGCCCAGGCCGCCGTATTCCTTCGGCACGATCATGCCGAAGAACTTGTTCTTCTTGATGAACTCCCACACCGGCGGCGTCAGGTCGGCATGGACGTGGGTGATCTCCCAGTCGTTGACCATGCGGCACAGCTCTTCGGTCGGTCCGTCGAGGAAGGCCTGCTCGTCCGCGCTCAGGGTCGGCTTGGCCTGGTTCAACAGGATGTTCCAGTCCGGCTTGCCGGAGAACAGCTCGCCCTCGAAGCCGACCGTGCCGGCTTCCAGCGCGACGCGCTCGGTTTCCGACAGCGGCGGCAGGATCCTGGTGTAGAAGCCCAGCAGCGGCTTGGTGATGAAGGGCAGGCGGAACTGCGGCAGCAGCAGCGGCACCGCGATCAGCGCGGTGACGAAGGCGGCGACCAGCGTGGCCGTGCCATTTGCGCCCAGCAGCCAGCAGGCCACCAGCACCGTCGCGGTCAGCGCCGCCCAGACCGGCAGGCGCAGCCGGTGATAGGCGGCAATGGCCCCGACCAGCAGAAAGGCAATGAAAGGAATCGCAATACTCATGACAACGCTCCAGCGGCGATGACGAAGTCTGCCAAGGGCAGGCCAACCATTGAGTTGAGGCGAAGCGCCGGTGTCGGAATTGCCGTCCTCGGTAAAGAGGGACTGGGCCATTCAAGCAACTGCATCAAACGCTCAACATACGGGCGAGTATGGTAATGTTCGCCGGTTGCTGTCAAGGAAGCGGAACGGGCCACCCGGAGAGCGGAGCCGCAGGGCGAGGTTGCCGACGCACGCAGGTGCTTGTTGGATAAAGCCTAACGCGCCCGTAATCGCCGGTAGAGGGCCTCCGGAGCACCACAGTGTTTCCCGTTCCGGCCCGCCGTTCCCGTTTCATTACAGATGCATACTGTTCCCGCCGGTGCCGTATGGTTAAACTTGTCACCTATGAGCTCGACCGCGCACCCCAAGCAAGACCGCCCCGGACAGGCCCGTAGTGGCGGCTCCGGAACAGAACGCACCGGCCGTCTCAGCGCAGACGACTGGGCCCAGGCCGCGCTCGACCTGATCGCCGAGCAGGGGGTCGCCGCGGTCGCGGTCGAACCGCTCGCCCGTCGCCTGGGCGTGACCAAGGGCAGCTTCTACTGGCACTTCCCGTCCCGCGACGCCCTGCTGGTAGCAGCACTGGAGCGCTGGGAGAAGGTCGAGCAGGAGACCGTCTTCGGCCAGCTCGAACCCATCTCCGATCCGCGTGAGCGCCTGCGCGCGCTGTTCACCCTGGTCGCGCACGAGTTCAAGTCGCACGTCATCTATTCCGAGCTGCTCAAGGCGCTCGACCACCCGGCCGTGCAGCCGGTGATCGGTCGCGTCTCCGAGCGCCGCCTGGACTACCTCACCGCATCGTTCCGCCAGGCCGGCCTGGCCCGCACCGATGCCCAGCATCGCGCCCGCCTGCTCTACGCCGCCTATGTCGGCTTCCTGCAGCTGAACCTGCAGCTGCACCAGGCGCGCATGCAGCACGACGAATTCGAGGCCTATGTCGAGCACATGATGGCCACGCTGATCCCTTCTTCTTGATAGACCGGCCCCCGCTGGAGGATGTTTGCAAATGAATGCGATTTCCCATGACGTCTCGAAACCTGCCATTGCGCCGGGGAGCGAAGGCAGCAAGCTGACGGCACTCAACGCCTGGGTCGCCCAGGTCGCCGCACTGACCCAGCCGGACGCGATCGTCTGGTGCGACGGCAGCGATGCCGAGAACGCCGCGCTGATCAAGCAGATGCAGGCCGACGGCACCCTGGTCAAGCTCAACGAACAGACCCACCCGAACAGCTGGCTGCACCGCTCGCATCCGGACGACGTCGCCCGTGTCGAGCACCTCACCTTCGTGTGCACGAGCGAGCAGGAAGACGCCGGCCCGAACAACCACTGGATGTCGCCGGCCGACGGCCACAAGCAGATGGACGCCCTGTTCGACAGTTGCATGCAGGGCCGCACGATGTACGTGATCCCGTACTGCATGGGCCCGATCGACTCGCCGCTGTCGCGTTGTGGCGTGGAGATCACCGACAGCCCGTACGTGGTCGCCAACATGCGCATCATGACCCGCATGGGCGCGCCGGCGCTGGCGCGCATCGAGCGCGAAGGCCGGCTCCATGACGGCGAGTTTGTGCGTGGCCTGCATTCGATCGGTGAGCTCGACCCCGAGCGCCGCTTCATCATGCATTTCCCGGAAGAACTGACGATCAAGTCGTTCGGCTCCGGCTACGGCGGCAATGCGCTGCTTGGCAAGAAGTGCCATGCCCTGCGCATCGCCTCGCATCAGGCCCGTTCGGAAGGCTGGCTGGCCGAGCACATGCTGATCCTCGGCCTGGAAAATCCGCAGGGCGAGACCCACTACGTGGCCGCGGCGTTCCCGTCGGCCTGCGGCAAGACCAACCTGGCCATGCTGATTCCGCCGGAGGGCTACCGCGCCCAGGGCTGGAAGGTGTGGACGGTCGGCGACGACATCTGCTGGATGCGCCCGGGTGCCGACGGCCGCCTGTATGCGATCAATCCGGAAGCGGGCTTCTTCGGCGTCGCCCCTGGCACCTCGGACAAGTCCAACCCGAATGCGCTGGCTTCGATCCAGCACGACACCATCTTCACCAATGTCGGCGTCACCGCCGACAACCAGCCGTGGTGGGAAGGCCTCGACAACGGCCAGGTCCCGGTCACCGACTGGCGCGGCAATCCGTATGACGCCGCCAAGGGTCCCGCCGCACATCCGAACTCGCGCTTCACCGTGTCGGCCAGGCAGTGCCCGAGCTATTCGCAGCAGGCCGAGAACCCGGCCGGCGTGCCGATCAGCGCCATTGTCTTCGGCGGTCGCCGCGCCTCGCTGGTGCCGCTGGTGTTCGAAGCGCGCGACTGGGCGCACGGCGTCCTGGTCGGTGCCGCGATGGGCTCGGAAACCACCGCCGCCGCCACCGGCGCGGTCGGCGTGATGCGCCGCGACCCGATGGCGATGAAGCCGTTCTGCGGCTACAACTTCGCCGACTACTTCAGCCACTGGCTGTCGTTCGACAAGGCCGGCGCGAAGCTGCCGAAGATCTTCCACGTCAACTGGTTCCGCAAGGGCGACGACGGCAAGTTCCTGTGGCCGGGCTTCGGCGACAACCTGCGCGTGCTGGAGTGGATGATCCAGCGCGTGAAGGGCGAGGCCGGTTCGGTCCAGACGCCCATCGGCCATCTGCCGGCCGAAGGCGATCTCAACCTCGACGGCATCGCGCTGGGCGATGAGGCACGCGCCAAGCTGTTCGGCTTCGACCATGCCGGCTGGCAGGCCGAGTTCGCCAGCATCGGCGAGTACCTCGACGAGTACGGCCCGCGCATGCCGCAGGCACTGAAGGACGAGCAGCAGCGCATCGCCCGGGATCTTTCCCGCTGAGATCTGGCCGACTGAGGACTCCATGACCGACAACCCCGCCGCGCTCGCGGCCAGTCGTGAACTGCTGATCGACGGCCGCCCGCTGCGGGTGTTCGACGGGCACCTGCCCAACGTCAGCGACTATGTGGCCGGGTTGTCGCGAGCGGCCTTCACCCGTACCGAGATGGCGCGGCCGGAGACGGCCGCGTACCTGCACTGGGCCACGGAAGTGAAGCTCGATGGGCTGGTCCGCCAGCCCATCTTCGAGGTCACCCGCCGCGCGGTACTGGCCTTCGAATCACCGGGTTACACGTACCGTCCCTATCGCGCCTACACCAACGTCGCCAGCTACGGTGACATGCTCTTCAGCCACACCGACTGCCTGCCCGACCAGCACGACCTTACCGCGCTGTGGTACCTGTGCGAGAAGTGGGACCTGGAATGGGGCGGCGAGACGGTCTTCTTCGATTCACACGACGACATCGCCCATGCCGTCCAGCCGCGACCCGGACGGCTGGTGATCTTCGATGGCGCGATCAAGCACGTCGGCCGGCCGCCGAACCGCATCTGCTACGCGCCGCGCTACACCTTCGCCATCAAGTTCGAGCGCGTCCCGGCAGCCCACGCTGCGCCATGACCGGACCGTCCGACCAGGAGCTGGGCGAAGCGCGCTGGTTCCCGACGGACCTGGACGTGCCGTCGCGCACGTTCTCGTTTGTTGCACTCGATGACGCGGTCATCGATCGCTCCAGTTTCCTCGACACCCGCATCGACGCGCCGCTCGCCGCCGCGGTGCAGGTGGGGCAGGCGCAGATTCAACGCGACCAACGTGGTCAACGCGACCTGCCCAGCGCTCGCGTGGCCTGGTTGTTCCACACCTCGTTCTGCGGATCCACCCTGGCTGCACGCGCGCTGCATTGCCCGCCTGCCGCGGTCTGCCTGCGTGAACCGCTGGTACTGCGGCGGCTCGCGGATGCCCGGCACCGCGCGATGCCGCTGCAGGGCCTGCTCGAGACTACGGTGGGACTGCTTGCACGCCCCTGGCATGCGGGCGGCGCGGTGGTCATCAAGCCCACGCACGCCGCGCTCAACCTTGCCTCCGACATGCTCGCCGCGACACCCGGCAGTCGCGCCGTCGTGCTGACTTCGTCGCTGCAGGACTTCCTCGTCTCCAACCTGAAGAAGCCACCGGAGTCGCAATCCAGGATCCCGCAACTGGCGGAACGGGCACTGGCGATCGGCACGTTCGCATCGCGACTGCCGCCGCAGGCGCTGGCACCGCCGGACCTGCTGTGTGCCGCCGCCCTGCAATGGGCCGCGCAGCGCGAAGTCATGGCCGACCTGGTGGCGGTGGACGACGGAGCACGGGTTCGCGCGATCGACATGAGCTGGCTGCTCGACGACCTCGCAGATGCGATGACGCAGTGCGCGCGCTGGCTTCAAGTCGAGATTCCCGAGCATGCCCTGCGCGACCGCTGCGAAGGGATAGGCGGGCGCAATGCCAAGGCGATGGACGTGGCCTATTCGGCGGCGCAGCGGGCAAGCGAGGCGGAAATCGTGGTCGCGCACTTCGCCCGCGAGCTGGCCAATGCGCTGGCCTGGTCCGAGCGCTGGCTGTTGCCGGCCATGCGGCCGCAGGCGCGACTCGACCCGGCGCGCTGGAGCCAGGCATGACGCTGGACCCCCGCCAGATAGACATCATCCGGCACGCCGCCCATCGCGGCGAACAGGCGTTGACGCAAGGCGACTGGCAGCAGGCACTACGCGAATTCGAGACGGTGGTGGCGCTGGATCCACGCCACACGGCCGCGCAGCTGCGATTGGCGGCGATCCGGCTGCAGCTCGACCACTACCGCGCCGCGCGGCGACACGCGCTGCTTGCGGTGGAAAGCGCCAGCCACCATCCCGCGGTCGTACTCGAGCTGGCGCGGACCCTCACCCGGTTCAACGAGTACGAGCGCCTGCTAGACCTGATCGGCCGCAGCGGTTTCGCAGAATCCGCCGATGGCCGGATGCTGGCGGAAATGGCCCAGATCGTCAGCTCCGGTCCCGGCGACCAGTCGCTGGCGCTGGACCTGGTGGATCGCTCCCTGCGGCTGGAGCCGCAGGTGCCGCGCTCGCGCTACCTGCGCGGCGTGATCGAGATGTTCCTGGGGCGACCGGACGAGGCCGAAGTCGAATTCGAAGCCAGCATCGCGCTGCAACCGCAGCTGGCGCAGGCGCACTGGCTGCTGTCTCTGCTGCGCAAATGGAAACCCGGCGAGGACCACGTCGTCCGGCTGCGCGCGTTGCTCGCGCAGTTGCCGGCGGGCTCGCCAGCGGCGGCCTACGCCGGTTTCGCGCTGCACAACGAGCTGCATGACCTGAAGGACTTCGACCCGGCCTGGGTCGCGCTCGAGGACGCCTGCCGGATCAAGGCCCACGCCGAGCCGTACGACGACTGCCGCACCGAAGCGCTGTTCTCCCGCATCAAGGCGATCTGCAACGCCGGGTTCGTCGCGCCGGTGCAGCGCGAAGACGCCTACGTTCCAGTCTTCATCGTCGGCATGCATCGCTCCGGCACCACCCTCCTCGAACGCATCCTCGGCGGACACAGCCAGGTGGCGGACGGTGGCGAGAGCTACGCCTTCACGGCACAACTGCGCATCGCTGCCGACCATGGCATCCGCGGTGCACTGGACGAGGCCGCGCTCGACGCACTGGCCGATGCCGACTTCGATGCGATCGGTCGCGGCTTCATCGACGCCTCGCGCTGGCGCACGCATGGCAAGCCGTTCCTGACCGAGAAGCTGCCCTTGAACGTGTTGAACACCGGCTTCATCGCCAGGGCCCTGCCCAATGCGCGCATCCTCCACATGGTGCGCGACCCGGTGGACACGTGCTTCTCGAACCTGCGTACTTACTTCTCCAAGGCCGCCCCGTACTCGTTCGACCAGCGCAACCTGGCCCGCTACTACGGCCGCTACCTGGACCTGATGGAACATTGGCGCCAGGTCATGCCCGGGCGCATCCTCGATGTGTCCTACGACGGGCTGGTCAACGACACCGAGGCCACCGCGCGGCAGATCTTCGATTTCTGCGGGCTGCCCTTCGAAGCCGCGGCGCTGCGGGTCGAGCGCGACAGCGGAGCGGTCGCGACGGCCAGCATGGCGCATGTCCGCCAGGGCATCCTGGGCAACCGTGGCGCCGCCTGGAAGCCGTACCGGGCCCACCTGCAGCCTTTGCTCGACGGGCTGGCCGAGGCGGGCGCGATCCCTGCCGAAAGGGCCGTGCAGCCGTAAGGGCCGTGCAGCCGTAAGGATCGGCCGACCGCGGGATGGGCGGTGGGCGACTGAAGCGCCGACCGGAAGGGCGTTAAACCCGCGGCCAGTTCGGCGCATCTCAAGGACCATGCTGACAGTCGTGACCGAAATCCTCACCGACACCCCTGCCGCGAGCGACGACGGCGCCGACGAACGTGGCCTGGTGGCCGCGGCCGCACGTGGCGAGGTGGGTGCTTTCGAGTCCCTCTATCGGCGCCATGCCGGGCGGGTCCATGGCGTCATCGCCCGCCTGGTCGGAAACCAGGGGGCGCGCGCCGAGGACCTGACCCAGGAAGCGTTCGTGCGGGCCTGGCAGGCACTGCCGGCGTTCCGTTTCGAGTCGGCGTTCTCGACCTGGCTGCACCGCCTGGCCGTCAACACCGCGCTGATGGAACTGCGCAGTCGCCGCAGCCGGCCGCAGGACGACGGCGATTCCGACGAGGAGGTCTTCGACCTGCTCGGCAGCACCGACTCGGCCGGTCACACGACCGCGCTGACGATGGACCTGGAGCGCGCCGTGGCAACACTGCCGCCCAGGGCCCGGGCCGTCCTCGTGCTGTACGACGTGGAAGGCTGGAAGCACGAAGAGATCGCCGCCGAACTCGGCATGGCGGTCGGCAGTTCGAAAGCGCAATTGCACCGCGCGCGTGGCTTGTTGCGCGAGCGGCTAGGAGGACACGCATGAACACCAACGACAACAACCCCCGTACCCCCGACGACGAGTTGCCCGACGCCCTGCGCTGGCAGCTTCGCTCGATGCGCCGCGACGTCGCGCCCGGCACCGACCTGTGGCCCGGCATCGCCGCGCGCCTGCAGGCACAGCGGCCACAGGCCAGTGCCCGCCCACGCTGGCTGGCGCCAGTGGCCATGGCGGCCACGCTGGTGCTGGCGGTGGGAATGGTCGGGCTGTGGCGGGGCGAGGGCGGCAGCAATGCGCCGATCGTCACGCCGGCCAGGGCGACCCTGGTGCAGCGCGAGGCCGAAGGCATGACGCTGCAATACCAGGCGGCCCTGCAGGAAGTTGACAGCGGCCAGCCGCCGATGGAACTGCAGCCGGTTTTCGACGACCTCGACCGCAACGCCGGGCTGATCCTGCAAGCGCTGGCGCGCAACCCCGATTCGCGCCTGCTGCTGGAACAGCTGCGCCGCACCTATGCACGTCGCCTGGCACTTGCACAGCGCCTGGCTTATGCCTGATTCGTATCGCATCGCCCAACACATGAATCCGAACCTGTCCTGCCCTGATCTTTCCGGAGAAACTCCATGACCCGCGCCAAACTCCAACGTCTCGCATTCGGCCTGGCCGTGCTGGCGGCGAACTCCGCCATGGCAGCCACCCCGATCAATGAGACCCGGCCGCTGGATCCGCGAGGAACGGTGGAGATCGAAAACATCAAGGGCCGCGTCGACGTGCGCACCTGGGAGCGGCCCGAGGTCAAGATCGAAGGCAGCCTCGGCCAGGGTGTCGAGAAGCTCGAGATCGAAGGCGACGGCGAGCACCTGACGGTGCGCGTGAAATACCCCAACCGCAGCGGTATGGGCATGTTCGGCGGCGGCGACAAGAGCGAACCGACCGACCTGCGGCTGACGGTGCCGGTGCGTGCCGACCTCGACATCGACGTGGTCTCGGCCGACGTCACCGTCGAGGGCATCGCCTCGCGCGAATTGTCGATCGACAGCGTCAGCGGTGAAGTCACCGTCGCCGGCGCGCCGACCGAAGCCAGCATCGACACCGTCAGTGGCGACCTGATGCTGACGCTCAACAGCAACCGCGTGCGCGCCGAGTCGGTCAGTGGCGACCTCACCTTGCGTGGCCGCATGAACGGCGAAGTCGATGTCGAGACCGTCTCCGGCCGGATCGACGTGGCGGTGCTGCAGAACCGCCTGCAGCGGCTGTCGGGCTCGTCGGTGTCGGGCGACATCCTCGTCGCGACGGGCCTGGCCAACAATGGCCGGATCTCGATGGACACCGTCAGCGGCGACCTCACCCTGCGGATGCCGCGCGATCTGTCGGCGAACGTCCGCGGCGAGAGCTTCAGCGGCGACCTGGTCGCGCCAGGCGCACAGGTCATCCGTCCCAAGCACGGCCCGGGTTCGAGCTTCGAGCACCGTTACGGCAGCGGTGATGGCGACATCTCCATCGAGACCTTCTCGGGCGACGGCACGCTGGAATTCGACTGATCGGCCAACCTCGGGTCGCAACGAAAAAGCCCGGCATCGCCGGGCTTTTTTGTAGCCCGGGCAAGCGAAGCGCACCCGGGGCCGACGGACGCGCACGATCCCGGGTGCGCTGCGCTTACCCGGGCTACTTCTATTTGTCGTCCTTCATCCCGAACCAGCAGTTGAACGCGATCGTGATGCGTTCGTCGGCGCCGTAGAACGGCATCACCTCGTGCTGCAGCCACGACGGGAACAACACAAGTTGCCCGGGCTGGAAGTGCACGTTCCAGGTGCCGTGGTGATACGGCGCCTCCAGCCTGGCGTTGCCGGCATCGAGGAAGCAGTTGCTGTAGTGGTGCGGATTGTGGAACCGCAGCACGCCCGATTCCGGCCGGTCTTCCGGCCGTTGTCCGGGATCGACGCAGTACACGCCCGACCAGGACGCCATCGGATGCGTATGCGCGATCGTGAAGCCACCACTCCGGGTCACGTGGAACCAGGTGTGGGAAAAGATTTGCAGGCGCTGCATTTCCTGCGCGCTGTAACCGTTGAGCTTCTGGATCGTCCGTCCCAGCGTGGTCCAGCAGAACTGGCGCAGTTGCTGGATGCAGGCATCGGGCCATGCGAACAGGTTGAAATCGCTCTCGAACACACCCTGCTGCTGTTTCAGTGACGGATTGGGATTGGCGTAGCGCGCACCCTCCGCCTCGCGCGCCAGCAGCAACGCCTTGAGCTGGGCATTGATCCGCTCCGCGTCGGGAAGGAAGTCCTGGGCGAACGGTACGGAGAAGGCGGGATAGATCTCGAAAGCCATTGGGGGCATGCCGGCCATTTGCGTGGCTGGAGTTTAACGTGGCCAACCGGGCCGCGCTGCAGGCGGAGCCCGCAAAAAACTACGGCCCCTTTCGGGGCCGTAGAAAGTGTTGCTTACCGGGAACCAGATCAGAACTTCTGGTTGTACGTCATGTAGAAGAAGCGGCCCGGAACGTCGTACGCGGGATCGAAGCTGTTGGCAAACGCAGTGATTGCCACCGGCGGATCGCGGTCGAAGATGTTGTTGATACCCAGCGAGACCTTGGCATTCCACGGAGCCTGCCAGCTGACCTGCATGTCGTTGTACGTCGCCGACGGGATGCGGTTGAGCGGACGGGCGGCCGGGGCATCCGGTGCCAGGCCAGGATCGTTGCCGTCCAGGGCGGTGCGGCGGGTCGGATCCGAGCACAGCTGCGCGCGCTGGTTGGCCGGAACGTTCGGGCCAAGGCAGATTTCTTCCTGCGGCGAGAAGTAACGGACGAACCAGGACACGCCCCAGTCACCCATTTCCCAACGAGCCTGCAGGTTGGAGCGGATGCGCCAGTTGTTGGTGAAGCTGGCACCGAAGTACTCGCCGACGTTGTTGCCGGCTTCACCCGAGATGGGATCTTCCGAGTACAGGCCGTCGCCGTTGGTGTCGATGTACAGGTTCGACACGTAGGTGGTGTCCCACGTGAAGGAGAACTTGCCCCACGACGTCTCCGGCAGGCGGTAGCCGACCGTCATGTCGAAGCCTTCGGTCTCCATCTTGCCGATGTTGGTCGGCACCGACAGCAGGTCGGCGATCTGGCCCGACGGGGTACGCGAGATCAGCGCGCACGCGCTGGCCACGCCACTGCGGTAGCAGTTGTCCAGGATCGCCTGGCCCGTCTGCAGGAAGATCGCTTCGTCAATCTCGATCTGCCACCAGTCAAGCGAAACGTCCAGGCCTTCCGCCCAGCTCGGGCTGTAGACGAAACCGAAGGTGACGGTTTCCGACTTCTCCGGACCCAGGTCCGGGTTGCCGCCGACGGTGATGCGAACCTGGCCGTTGGGCTGGTTGTAGGCCGGGATGCCTGCGCAGCCTGCCGGGATACCCGGGTTCGGCGTGCCCTGGATCGAGCCGGCGCAGGGGTCGGCGATGGCCGGGAAGCTGTCGGCCTGGCCGGTGAACAGCTCGCTGATCGACGGAGCGCGGAAGCCCTCGGACCAGTTACCACGCACCATCAGGTCGTCGATCGGCTTCCAGCGGAAACCGAACTTGCTGTTGAGCGTGTCACCGAAGTTCGAGTAGTCCGAGTAACGGGTTGCCAGGCTGAAGTCGAGCAGCTTGGCGCCCGGCAGGTCGGCCAGCACCGGAATTGCCAACTCGAGGTAGGCCTCGTCGAGCGAGTAGCCACCGCGGGTTGCGGTACGGGCGTTGCCGCTGGTGTCGCCGGAGTTGATCAGCGCATCCGGGGAGTCGTAGCCGAACTCGGTGCGGTGTTCCATACCGAACGAGAAGGCCAGCGCGCCGGCCGGCATGTCGAACACTTCGCCGCCGATGTTGGCGTAGTAGGTCTTCTGCTTATAGAACAGCTCGTCGTGTGCCACGAACGTGCTGTAGTCCAGCATGTCCTGGGTGACCGAGCCTTCCGCTCCGAGCAGGTTGATCGGCACGCAGCCGTCGATGACCGCACCCGGCGCGCCGCAGCGTGCAACGCCCTGGGCGTCGACGAACGACGGACCGGCGGCATTGAGCACGTGGCTGGTCTGGAACAGGCCGTTGGTGGTGTTGTTGGCCTTGTTCTCACCGTAGAAGTAACCGGCTTCCCAGTCGTACGGCTTCTCGTTGAGGGTCAGGGTGCCTTCGAAGGCGCCATCGAACACGACGGTACGGACGTCCTGGTCGAAGATGCGACCACCGGTCTCCGTCATGCGGCGGAAGACTTCGTTGATGTCCTGGCCGAACGGGTTGTAGATGCTGTCGGCGCTGATGAAGCCAGCGTCGCCCGAGGAGGCGTCGATGACCAGCGGGGTGGCGGCAAGCAGCTGGGTCGAACGGCGGGAGTTGTACGTCACCGTCGTCTTGAAGCGGATGTCGTCGGTGATGTCGAGGCTGGCATTACCGAACACCGAGTAACGCTCCTGCGGGGTCAGCAGGTAGTTGGCCGGTGCGAAGTTGTACTGGTCCGGCAGACCAGCGAACGGGCGCCAGCCATTGGGTGCCGACGCGTCCGGCACGAAGATGCCGTAGTCGCCGTCCGGATTGTTGAACGAGCTGCCGTCGAAGATCGCGACGTTGGCCGGAACGTTGGCCAGGCTGCCGCGGGTACCCGGACGCGAACCGAACACCGGCTCCTTGGAGATCTCGCGGTCGCCGGCCATGACCGGCTCTTCCTTCACGTAGCCAACACCCAGCATCGCCTGGAAGCGATCGCTGCTGGTGCCGATGGTGAAGTCATAGGCCTGGCGCGAACCGTCGCCCTTGTCGAACTGGCCGAGGTAAGCGTTGGCTTCGGCGCCTTCGAAGTTCTGGCGCAGGATCACGTTGACGACGCCGGAGATGGCATCGGAACCGTAGATCGTCGAGGCGCCGTCCTTCAGGACTTCAATGCGCTCGACTGCTGCGGTCGGGATCGTGTTGAGGTCGACCGCGCCGCCGAGGCCGGTACCACCGACCCAACGACGGCCGTTGACCAGCACCAGGGTGCGGTTCGAGCCGAGGTTGCGCAGGCTGACGCGGGTTTCGCCGTTGCCGCCGTTGTTGAAGCTGGTGTTGAGCGTGGAACCGTTGGCCGTCAGGTTCTGGATCACGTCACCGACCGAGGTCAGGCCCTGGGCCTGGATGTCGTCACGGCTCAGCGAGAAGATCGGCTGCGAGGTCTCGATGTCGGTGCGCTTGATTCGCGAACCGGTCACTTCGATACGGTCAAGGGTGGTCGCTTCCTGCGGAGCATCCTGGGCAACTGCTGCGCCGGTGCCTGCAAGAGCGGTGGTGCCCACAGCGAGCGCGAAGGTAATCGCGTCACGGAGCTGGGTGGTCTTCAAGGTCATCTCTCTCTCCAAGCGTGTCTTGGGGTTTCCCATGGGAACCGAGCGGGTGGAGTCAAAAAAGACGCCAAATCCGGCAAGGTCGGGCCGATAGTAGACGCTTGGAAAGAAGAATTAAAGTGTCGTTAATTTTGAACAGGACAGCCCGTACCGGGCCCCGGGGTAGTCACGGATACGCTTCGGTATGTCAAAAAATAGCCAGTAAAAACAGTCGGTTGCAGCGCTACTCTGAAAACCGGCGGTGCGTCGCCGAATCATGACTGGCGGATTTGGTGAAACAAACGTTAGTTGGTACCTGCCGAAAAGGCTGTGATCCAGTGCCGGATCCCGCCTGTTCATGCTTGCCGGTGGGGTCGGGCCCGGTCGCATCCGCGCGGCGGCCGATGCCGGACAAGACTGCGGCCCCGTGAGGGGCCGCAGTTGTCAAGCGTGCAGTCGTCAAGCGTGCAGTCGTCAAGCCTGCAGTCGTCAAGCCTGCAGTCGCCAAGCGTGCAGCCTGGCGTGTTGCCGGTGGATCAGAAGCGCTGCTGGTACTTCATGTACATGAAACGACCGATGTCGAACTGGCCCTGGTAGGACACGTTCGCGCTCGGCTGGCTGTAGAGCACCGGGCCAACATGATCGAAAACGTTGTTGGCGCCGATGGCGACAGTGGCATTCCACGGAGCCTGCCAGCGGAACTCGAGGTCGTGGAAGGTGTTGGAACCCAGCTCGTTGATCGCGCGAGCCTGTGCCGGGCTCGGGTTGGCAACGGCGAAGTCCGGGTTGTCGCACTCGTCCGGGAAGATCGTGAGCGACAGGCAGGTTTCCTTCTGGCCGGAGTAGTAACGCGCACCCCAGCTGATGCCCCACGCGCCCATGTCCCAGCTCAGCGTGGCGTTGGAGCGGATGCGGAACGTGCCCGTGAAGCCAGGCGACGTTGCGTAGCCGACCAGCTGCTGCGGCGGAGTCGCCGGGTTGGTGTCGGTCTTGATCTCGTCCTTGACGGTGTACGTCGTCTGCCACGACAGGTTGAAGTTGCCGAAGGTGTCGGTCGGCAGGCGGTAGCCCAGGTCGAGGTCGTAGCCTTCAGCCTCACGGTAACCGGCGTTGATGCCGGTGAAGGTGAGGTTGTTGACGTAGCCCAGCGTCGGGTCACGCGTGAAGTCCACGCAACGCGTCGGATCGTTCTGGATGTAGCAGTCGTTGAGCATCTGCGTCGGCGAGTCGGCAACGATCGTGTCGTCGATGCGGATCGTCCACCAGTCCAGGCTGACGTTCAGGCCTTCGATGAAGCCCGGGCTCCACACCGTGCCGAGCGTCTTGGACTCCGAGGTCTCCGGAATCAGGTTCGGATTGGAACCCGAGAAGAACGCCACCGGCGTCTGCGAGTTGCCCGAACCGGCCGGCTGGAAGCCCTGGCCAAGCTGACGGAACGTGTTGGCGTTGGTGATGTCGCGGGCACAGTTGGCCCGCACCGCCGGGTTGGTGCGCGAAGCGCCGAAGCTGGTGTCGCACGGGTCGGTGAAGAACGAGAACGTCTGCGAGCCGCCGCCGAACAGGTCGTTGATCGTCGGAGCGCGGAAGCCTTCAGCCCAGGTGCCGCGGAACAGCAGCGAGTCGATCGGCTTCCACTTGAAGCCAAACTTGCTGTTGACCGTGTCGCCGAAGGTGTCGTAATCCGAGTAACGGCTGGCGAGGCTGAAGCTCAGCTCCTTCGCCATGGTCATGTCGGCCAGCACCGGGATGAGCAGCTCGGCATAGACTTCGTCGACCGTGTAACGGCCCTGGGTCGGACCACCTGCGAGGGTGGTGGAGTTGCCGGTCACCGCCTGCGCGTCGGGAATGAAGCGACCCGATTCCTTGCGGTTTTCGTAACCCACCGCCATGCCCAGGTCGCCGCCCGGCAGGGTTGCAATCGAGCCGCTGAGGTTGGCGCTGTACACCGTGGTTTCGGTTTCGCCGCTGGAGTTCAGGCGCTGGAACAGCCAGTCCTGCAGCGCCTGGTTGCCGGTGAGACCGCCGTCGCCGGTGCGGCCGTAGGGGATGAACGGATTCCACGGCACGCAGCCCGGAATGACGTTGCGCTCATTGACGGTCGCGGTGGCCGGGTTGTCCGGCGTGCCGCAGACCACCTGGCCGTTGCTGTCGACGAACGACGCGCCGGTCGCCTGCTTGGCGCGGTCAACGTTGAGGTTGCCGTAGTTTTCCTGGTGGACCTTGTTGTTGTTGTAGAGGTAGTTGACGTCCCAGTCGAAGATTCGCTCGGCGACGTCGAAGCTGCCTTCCACCGCGGCGGCGAAGCGCCAGGTGGTCGACGACGGGCTGTCGACGCGCGGCACTTCCCAGGTGCGGCGCCAGAAGCCCACATCCTGCGGCGTGGCGAAGCCATGGTGGCTGCCGATCGGGTTGTAGTAGCTGTCCTTCGACATCTTGAAGCCGCCCGGGATCGGGCCGGCCGCCGTGCTCTGGAACGGATAGCCGGCGACCTGGCGCTCGGCATCACGGTTCGAGTACAGCATGTCGCCGCGGAAACGGATGTCTTCGGTGATGTCGAACAGGCCGTTGACGAACAGCGCACGGCTTTCCAGCGGCGTGCGCAGGTGCGTCTGCTGGTTGGTGTTGGTCTTGTCGGTGACCGAGCCGGCGCCGGCGGTGGCGCGGCAGGCAGCGGGGACGGATGCGCCAACGGCGCCGACGTCGCAGTTCTGGATGTGGAAGTTGCCCAGGCTGCGCCAGTCGCCACCGTCGTTCAGCACGCGATTGTTCTGGTAAGCCGTCAACGCCGTGGTGCCGCCGCCGATCGTGGCGGGCAGGTTGATCACGCCCCACTGACTGACGGTGGTCCAGTTGCGGGTCGGGTGGCGATCGCTCTGGCCGAACGCGCTGTACGGGCGGTCCTTGGCGAAGACTTCCTCTTCCTTGCGGTATTCCACGGCGGCGGTCAGCGAGCCGCGTTCACCGGTGAAGCCCATGATGAAGTCGGCGCGGGTGGTCTCGCCGTCGCCTTCGCTGTACTGGCCGTAGTAGGCGTTGGCGGTGGCGCCTTCGAAGTTCGAGCGGGTGATGATGTTCACCACGCCGGCGATCGCGTCGGAGCCGTAGATCGACGAGGCGCCGTCCTTCAGCACTTCGATGCGCTCGACCGCAACGGTCGGGATCAGCGACACGTCCTGCAGGCCGCTGGTGCTGATGCCCAGGCGCTTGCCGTTGACGAGGATCAGGGTGCGGGCGGCACCCAGGTTGCGCATGCTGATGAACTGGCCGCCGACGTTCTCGCCCGCGGTCAGCGGAGCGGCGCGGCTGATGGCCGGTGCGCCCACTGCCGAAATGTTCTGCAGGATGTCGGCGACCGACTGGAAGCCCTGCTTTTCGATGTCGGCGCGGGTGATGGTCAGCACCGGTGCCTCGGTCTCGATATCAACCTGGCGGATGCGCGAGCCGGTGACTTCGATGCGGTCGAGGTTGGTTGCCTGCTGCTCTTCCTGCGCCATCGCAACGCCGGTGCCGGCGGCTGCGGTGGTGCCCACTGCGAGCGCGAAAACGATCGCGTCGCGGAGCGGGGTGGTCTTGGGTGTCATCTCTCTCTCCAATCAAGCGGGTCGGTGTTCCGGAACGACTTGGCCGATGGAGTCAAAAGCGACGCCAAAAACGGCAAAGTCGGACCCGATCCTAACTGCGCGCTCAGGAAAGTGAAAGACTCGTTAACGATTTGTATTGATCGTGTGAAGATACGCCCTGGTACGTTTGCGAACGCAAACGGTGACACAGGTCGCAGTACGACCTGTCAGGCGTGAGATTGGATCAAAAAAGGCCGCAAGCGCGGCCGGACAGCAGGCTTAGAGGTCCTGCTCGTAACGGACGTAAGGCACGGTGCCTTCGTCCTTCTCGTTGTCGGCCGGGGCGAACGGATTCTTGCCGCGGGTGACGACGTTTTCGGCGCCAACGGTGAGCTGGCCGCTCCAGGGGGTGCGCCAGGTCAGGCCGACGCCCAGCCCTTCCCATTGGCCGGGTTCGCCGGGGATGTCGACCACGCGGCCGACGATGTTCGCGCTGAAATTGCCCAGGCCGGCACCGATGGTGACGCTCTTGCTGCTCCAGCGATCTGCAAGCGCCGGGACTTCACCGGCCGGGATCAGCCGGGCCCGGGCCCAGGTACCGCCGATGGACACGGTCGCCTCGCGGCCGATGTTCTTCTGGCCGTAGACGGTGAGCGTGTTCTGGTCGACCTTGCTGGCCTTGTTGTTCGGGCTCAGCCATGCCGGCATGGCATCGCGGCCGCTGCCCAGTGCCAGGCCGACCTTGCCACCCGGGCGGGTGAGGCTGGCGCCGATCGTGGCGGTGCGGCTGGCCGAGTACTCGCCGTCGTCGTCGAGGGTGGCCAGCATGCAGTGGTTGGCGAGGTTGCCGATCGCACCGGCCAGGCCGGTCTGGCGGTCGCAGACCAGGCCGAGCGTGTCTCCGGCCTCGAGCCCGAAGGCCGCGCCGAGGGTATTGCTGCCGACCTGCCAGCGGGCGCCGGCGATCGGCGTGCTGGCCGGTTCCAGCTGCAGCAGGTATTCGAGCTTGCCGCTGGTCTGGTTCCAGACCGGGAGGTAGGTCGTATCGCTGGCAGCTCGCTTGGGGGCTCCCTGCGCATGTACGCCCGCAGCCACGCCCAGGGCGAGCAGCAGGGTCAACGGCAGTCGAAGCAGGCGCGTGTACATGGTCTGGTTACGACCGGGTAAACCCGGTGGAGTTCCCCTCTCCTTTGGACCGCGACTATAGACCGTTTATGTTTATTTAACAATTTCAGATGAAACCGAGACGGACTACTGAAGCCGTTCCGGGGCGGCCAGTTCAGCGGCTGCCACGGAGAACAAGCTAGCGATTTCCTCTTTGCCGAAACGGTAACTGTGTCCGCAAAACTCGCAACGGATATTGGCTTCGCCGCCGGCCGCGTCCGCCGCCGCTTCCGCCTCGTCCGCGCCAAGCGAGACCAGCATCGCCTCGACCCGCTCGCGTGAACATGAACAGGCAAACCGCAATGGCTTGCGGCCCAGCAGCTGCACCCCGTCCTCGTGGAACAAGCGGGTCAGAAGATCATCGGCGCTCCATTCCAGGAGCTCGCGTGGGCTGAGGGTGTCAAAGAGGGCACAGGCGCGTGCCCAGCCGTCGTCGTCGCCATCATCCCCCGGAAGCTTCTGCAGCATCAGTCCCGCTGCATGCCGTTCGTCGGTTGCCAGCAGGAGTCTCGTCGGCAACTGCTCGGACTGGCGGAAATAGCCTTCGAAGGCACCCGCCAGCGAATCCGACTCCAGCGCCACCAGGCCCTGGTAGCGGGTGGGGTCGCGGCCGTCGATCGAGGGGTTCTCGATGGTGATCGCCAGGACCGCATCGGGTCCCAGCTGGGTCAGGTCGCGCGAGACTTCGCCATCGTCGGCGAGCTGGGCGATGCCGCGCAGGGTCCCGGCGGCGGTGCATTCGGCGAACAGCGTGCGCAGCGCGCCATCGCCACGCAGTTGCACCGACAGGCGTCCGTCGACCTTGGCATGGCCGGTGAAGAGCGCGGCCGCCGCGGCCGCCTCGCCGAGCAGTTCGGCCGCGGCCAGTGGATACTCGGCGCGCTCGCGGATCTGGTGCCAGGTGTCCTGCAGGTGTACGCGCACACCGCGCACGCCGGCGCCTTCGATGAGGAATCGGGTCAACTGGTCGCGGTCGTTGCCGTCGGGGCGGGATTGCGTGCTGGCTTGGGTCATCATCGTGCTCGTGCTGCCGGCGCGCGGCATTGGCGGATAATGCACGCGACCGTGTGAAGGGTGACGAGACAAGATGGGGATGGAGATGGCGCAGTGCAAGGCATGACGGGGACCGAAGAAGCAGGCGGGCACACTGCCCAGACCGCAGCCGTTCCGGTCCGTCGTCGCCGTCGCTGGATTCGATGGCTGCTGGCGCTGCCGCTGCTGTTGCTGATCGGCAGCGTCGCGCAGGTGGCGGCATTGCGCTTCGTCGACCCGGCCTTCAGCGCCTTCATGCTGTCGCGGCAACTGGAGGCGTGGGGCGATGGCGAGTGGTCGTTCCGCATCGCCTACGACTGGCGCGACCTCGACGACATCTCGCCCAACCTCCCGCTCGCGCTGGTGGCCTCGGAAGACCAGAACTTCGCCGAGCATTTCGGTTTCGACCTGAAGGCGATAGAGAAGGCGCGCAAGAACAACGCGCGTGGCCGCAAGGTCCGCGGCGGCAGCACCATCAGCCAGCAGACCGCCAAGAACCTGTTCCTGTGGAGCGGCCGCAGCTATGTGCGCAAGGGCATCGAGGCCTGGTACACGCTGCTGATCGAGGCCCTGTGGCCCAAGCACCGGATCATCGAGGTCTACGCCAACATCGCCGAGTTCGGCGATGGGGTGTACGGCGCGCAGGCCGCGGCGCGGACCTATTTCCGCAAGGATGCCAGCCAGCTGGCGCCGTCCGAGGCGGCGCGCCTGGCCGCGGTGCTGCCGAGCCCGCGCCGCTACAGCGTGGTCAAGCCGGGGCCCTACGTGCAAAGACGCTCGCAGGCGATCCAGCGGCAGATGCGTTACATCGGCGGAACCGAGTACCTCAAGCGCCTTGAGTAGCGGCGGTGAGGTTCGGTGTGGCGCCGGGCTCCGGGGTGGCGCCGGGCTTCGGGGTTGGGTTTCGGGTTTCGGGCCGGCGGACGGCGCTTCGGCGAGTGGCTGCACGGACTTCGAAGTGCAACGTCCTTGGATTCCCGCCTGCGCGGGAATGACGGGCGACGGGCTACTATTCGCGGCATGAGCGAACGCCTGACCATCGTCATTGCCGCCTTCAACGAGGCCGACAACCTGCCGTTGCTGCATCCGCGCATCGCCGCGGTGCTCGATCCGCTGGCACACGATCTCGATGCGCAGGTGCTGTACGTCGACGACGGCAGCAACGACGGCACCTGGCCGGTGATGCTGCAGCTGGCGGCGGCCGACCGCCGTGTCGCCGTGCTGCGGCTGTCGCGCAACTTCGGCAAGGAGCTGGCCCTGACGGCCGGGCTCGACCGCGTCGAGGAGGGCGGCGCGCTGATCCTCGATGCCGACGGCCAGGATCCGCCGGAGCTGATCCCCCAGTTCGTCGCGAAGTGGCGCGAGGGCTATGACGATGTCCACGGCACGCGCCTGGAGCGCGAGGGTGAAGGCTGGATCAAGCGCAGCACCGCGCATGCCTTCTATCGCGTGATCGGCCGGCTGTCGCGCACGCCCATCCCGGCCGACACCGGCGACTTCCGCTTGCTCTCGCCGCGGGCCCTGTCGGCCCTGCGCCAGCTGCGCGAGCGCCACCGCTTCATGAAGGGGCTGTTCGGCTGGGTTGGCTTCAACAGCGTCGCCATCCCCTATCACCGCGCGCCGCGCGCCGCCGGGCACAGCAAGTTCAACTTCTGGCGGCTGTGGAACCTGGCGCTGGAAGGCATCACCAGCTTTTCCACCGCGCCGCTGCGCCTGGCCACCTACCTGGGGCTGCTGACAGCGCTGACGGCCTTCGTCTATGGCACCGCCGTGATCGTGAAGGCGCTGTTCTGGGGCGACGCGGTGGCCGGCTGGCCGACGATGATGTCGGTGATCCTGTTCCTGGGCGGCGTCCAGCTGATCGCGCTGGGCGTGATCGGTGAGTACCTGGGCCGCCTCTACGACGAATCCAAGCAGCGGCCGCTATACCTCGTCGACACCTGGCAGCCGGCGGCAGGAGTATCCTCGGGGCAAGCCCCGCTTGCGGAAGGAGACGGCCATGCGCACCGTACGACAACTGCTAGAAGCCAAAGCGCCTGAGATCTTCGCGATCGGCCCGGACGCGCCGGTGATCGAAGCGATCCGGTTGATGGCCGAGAAGCGGATCGGTGCCGTGCTCGTGATCGAAGCCGGGCACCTGGTAGGCATCCTTTCCGAGCGCGACTACGCGCGCAAGATCGTCCTGCAGGGGCGTTCCTCGGCCGACACGCCGGTGCGCACGATCATGACCAGCCAGGTGCTCACGGTTGCCCTCACCGACACCGCCGAGCATTGCATGCAGATGGTCACCGACCGCCGCATCCGCCACCTGCCGGTGCTGCACAACGGCGAGGTGCTTGGCGTGGTCTCGATTGGCGACCTGGTCAAGGCGGTGATCGAGGACCAGCAGATCGAACTCGACCAGCTGCAGCGGTACATCGCGAGCTGAGCCGCGCCGCGCTACTTCGCGTAGCGACCGCCGCAACCGGAGTCTTCGCCTGGACCTGTTTCCAGCGTCGCCAGCAACGCTGCGGGCGGCGTGATCGTGGCCAGGGTCAATGCAATCGCGCCACGCAGGCCGACCTTGACCAGGTCCGGATGCACCCTGGGCTGGCGGAATCTGCCGTCGACCTTCAGCGGCGTGCGGAAGGCGAGCAGGCTGCGGTCCTTCGGTCGCGGGCGGATGGTCAGGTCCAGCGTCTCCTTGCCCAGGTTGATCGTGCCCGAGCCGAGCAGGATGGTGTCGGTGGTGTCGAAGGCGAACGAGCGCGCGGTCATCACGCCGTCATCGACAGCGAAATCGGCGAAGCCGCAGCGCACCGGGATCAGGCGATCGCCGGAGAGCTTGAACTTGATCATCTCGGCCAGGTCGATGCCGGCCATCTCCATCAGCAGGTTGCTGATCTTGCCGCGACCCATGCCGAGCAGCACGCTGCCGTCGCTGCTGCCGAGCATGCGCGCCACCGAGTTGCCGGCGCCGGTGATGTTGACCTTGCCGCCGATCTTGCCGATCGCGTTCTGCGCCAGCTTCACCTCGGGCATCAGCTTGGCGAGGTTGAGCCCGGCCGCGTCGATGTCGGCGCGCGTGGTGATGGTGCTGGTGCGCGCGTCCATGCGGATGGTGGAGCGTATCTCGCCGTCGGCGACGCCGAAGTTGAGCGGTTGCAGGCGCAGCAGACCGCCTTCGAGCAGCAGGTGCGCGTCCATGTCGTCCAGCGGCAGGCGCGGGGCGTTGATGTGCGTGGCACGCAGGCGGACATCGGCGTCCATGGCGCGCAGCTTTTCCAGTTCGTAGGGCTTGTCGGGAATCAGCCGGGCACTGACTTCGCGGCTGGCCGCCTTGGCCGCCTGCTCGGGATTGGCGGTTTCACCGCGGCCGGCCTGCGGCGTGCCGCCGACGAAGCCGGCCAGGTCGTCGAAGTCCAGGCGCTGCGAACGCAGGTCGGCACGCAGGTACGGGCGGGCGCGCCCGGTTTCGACGCTGGCATCGCCATGCATGTCGCTGTCGCCGATCCGGCCGGTGAAGCCACGGTAGTGCCAGGTGTTTCCCTCGCGACTGAAGCGGCCATCGAGCGAGTAAGGCGGTGTGGTCGGTATGGCCAGGCCGAGCAGCGGATAGAGATCGGCCATGTCGCGCCCCGACAGTGCCATGCGCAGGTTGAAGCCGGTCAGGCGCAATGGGTCGAGCAGGGTGCCGCGGGCATGCGCGTGGGTCGCGCCGGCGGAGGCGCGCACGTCGATCTGGTAGGGCGCGTCGCGATCGCGCAACAGCAGCGGCGAGGCGGCATTGCCGCGCAGGCGGAACGCACTGCCGCGCCACTGCCCGCCGCCGACGACGGCAACCGGTGCGGCCTGGGCGTTGTCCGGCAAGGCGTAGCTGCTGACGCCGATGCGGATGTCGGTGCGCTTGCGACGGTCGAGGAAGCGCAGCTGGCCCTGGCCGATGCTGACGCGACGGAACTGCATGTCGGTCTGCCCCGGTTTGCCAAACACCCAGTTGCCTTCACCGCCACGCGGGTTGGTTTCCAGCAGCAGGCGCGGCTGGTCCAGTGTGATCTGCGGCAGCAGCACCTGGCCGTGAAGCAGCGGGCGCAGGGCGATGTCGAGCTCGGCACGACGGGCATCGGCCATGACCGGCTGGCGCGACCAGGCGGCGTTGCCGAAGCTCACCGACTCGGCACTGATCCGTGGCGTCCAGCCCAGGTCGACATCGAGATCGCCGCGGATGTGGAATTCGCGGCCGGTACGCGCCTGCACCTGGCGCTCGATCGGGCCGCGGAACCAGTTCCAGTCCCAGACCAGGATCAGCACCACGATCGCCAGCGCCAGCAGTGCAAGCAGGCTCCACAGCCGATGGCGCAGCGGCCAAGGTCGGCCTGCATCCGGCGTGGCCGTCCCGTCGCTGCTGTTGCCGGTGGTGCGCCCAGGCCAGCGCATGCGTCAGCGACGCTTGCCGCGGTCAGCGGCAATGGCCACGTGCACGTTCACTGGCAGCGCGTTTGGTGCCGGCACGAGTTTCACTCCCTGCATGGATACGGCCCCACCTTCGATGGGCACCGGTCAAGCGGGGGTGAACGCGTTGTGAGCAGTTCAGCTGGCCATCACCTGCGTGGGCGATACGACCTGCGCCATCACGGCGACGTAATGGCAGACGCTGCCGGCGACCACGAACAGGTGCCAGATCGCGTGCGAATAGGGCAGCGACGGCCGGTGATAGAACACGGTGCCCAGCGTGTAGAAGACACCGCCGGCGAACAGCCAGCCGATGGTCCAGGCGTCGAGCGCGCCCAGCAACGGCTCGATTGCAACGACCACCAGCCAGCCCATCGCGATGTAGATGCCGGTCGACAGCAGTTTGAAACGACCGGTGTAGAACAGCTTGAACACCACGCCCGCCAGCGCCAGCGTCCAGATCGCCGCGAACAGGCTCCAGCCCCACGGACCGCGCAGGCCGATCAGGGTGAAGGGCGTGTAGGTGCCGGCGATCAGCAGGTAGATCGCGCAGTGGTCGAACACCTTCAGCCGCGCTTTGGCGACCGGATGCTGGATCGCGTGATAGAGGGTCGAGGCCAGGTAGAGCAGCAGCAGGCTGATGCCGAAGACGATCGCGCCGGCGAGTTGCCAGCCGTCGCCGAACAACGCGGCCAGCGTGATCAGGACCGCGCCGCCGGCAAGCGCGGCGGTGGCGCCGAGCCCGTGGGTGAGCGCGCTGTAGAACTCTTCGCGCAGCGAAGTAGTGCCGCGCGTGGCGGGAGCGGAGCCGTCGTTGACGGAGCGTGCGGTGGGCATGGCCCCAGCATCCTAGCGCAGGTTGGAGCAAATGCTCTGAAGGGGGCGGGCGCGGCGTGACCGGGTTGGCAGGTAGCCCGGGTAAGCGAAGCGCACCCGGGGTCGGCGGTCCCCCAAGTCCCCGGGTGCGCTTCGCTTACCCGGGCTACGGGGAGCGCATCGCACTATGATTCGCCAGTCGCCCCAGACTTCCTTCGATGATCATTTCCCACCAGCACCGCTTCGTGTTCGCTGCAATCCCCAAGACCGGCACCCATTCGGTGCGGCAGGCGCTGCGCGAGCACATGAGCGAAGCGGACCTGGAGCAGGTCGGCCTGTTCGTCAACAAGCGCTTCCCGTTCGAGGAGCTGGCGGCGATCAGGCACGGCCACATCACCCTCGACCAGATCCGGCCCTTCCTGGGCGAGACGGCGTTCGCGGGGTATTGCAAGTTCGCGTTCGTGCGCAACCCGTTCGACCGCTTCGTTTCCTATTGCGCATTCATGACCCGTGCCGACGGCGCCTTCCTCAGCAACCCGCAGCAGGTGATGCGTTACCTGTTGTTCGAGGCGCCGCCGACGCAGCACATCCTGTTCCAGCCGCAGCACACCTTCGTCACCGACGGCGACGGCCAGCTGCTGGCCGACCAGATCGGCCGCGTCGAGGACATGCAGGGCTCGTACGACGCCATCTGCGAGCGCATCGGCATCGCCTCGACGCCACTGGGCCAGGTCAACAGTTCGCGCCGCGGCAGCTACCGGGACTACTATGACCAGGCGCTGATCGATGGCGTCGCCGCGTACTACCGGCGTGACCTGGAACTTTTCGGATACGAGTTCTGACCATGCAGTCGCCCGCCGTGTCGCCAGTGGCCATCCAGCCCAACCCGCGCAAGACGACGTCGGTGCGCGCGCTGGGCCAGGTCGACATCGCCCGCCTGCGCGAAGCGGTGCTGGCCATTCCCGATGCCTTGTGGGATGCCGAGAACGCCGACAAGCCCAATCGCTTCGAGGCACTGGACCGCACCCGCCACATCGTTTTCCGCTTCGTCAGCGATTTCCAGGACTGGCGTGGTTCCTATGACCGGCCGCTGTGGGCGCAATGGCGCGAGCTGCTCGAGCCGGTGCTGGCGCAGGCCGTGGCGCCGTACGCTTATGCCCGTGCGGAGTTTCCGCGGGTGATGCTGGCGCGGATGGCGCCGGGCGGTGTGATCAAGCCGCACCGCGATACGAATCCGGCGGCGAAGTGGCCGCACAAGATCCATGTGCCGCTGTTGACCAATGAGCAGGTGACGTTCTTCATCGATGGGGTCGGTTACCACTTCGGTGAGGGCGAGGCGGTGGAGGTCAGCAACATGGCGGTGCATGCGGTCGAGAATGCGGGGGCGACCGATCGTATCCATCTGATCTTCGAGTACTTCGATCTGGATCAGGCGGCGCCGGAGTGGGTGGGGACGTTGCCGGCGCGCACGTGATCGGCAGTCAACGCGTGAGCGCGACCAGTGCGATGGCCGCGCTCAGCTGCGCGACAATCACCAGCGCCAGCCATTTGCGGAAGCTTTGCTTGGCGGTCTTGTGGCGGAACAGCCACATCGCCAGCAGTGCGCCGGGTGTGCCCCCGCAAAGGGCCATTCCGAGCAGGGTGCGTTCGGGGATTCGCCGGCGGCGGCCGCCGGCGATGGCTTTGTCGTAGCCGTAAACGAGCACGGTCACGGCATTGAACGCCAGTAACCACGCTGCCCAGGCCGGCACCGCGCGACCTCAGTCGATCGCGGTGGCGTGCGCGTGCTCGCGCGTGGCCATGAACGTCACGTCCGGTGCGCGTTCCTGCGCGAGCTGCAGGTTGACCCGCGTCGGCGCCAGGTAGACCAGCTGGCCGGCGGCGTCGATGGCCAGGTTCATCGCGTTCTTGTCGCGGAACTCTTCCAGCTTCTTGTCGTTGTCGCAGCGGATCCAGCGCGCCGTGGAGACGGCGACCTGCTCGAAGCTGGCGTCGACGCCGTACTCGTCCTTGAGGCGGTAGGCGACCACGTCGAACTGCAACACGCCGACCGCGCCGAGGATGAGGTCGTTGCTCATCAGCGGGCGGAAGAACTGGGTGGCACCTTCCTCCGACAACTGCGCCAGGCCCTTCTGCAGCTGCTTGAGCTTGAGTGGGTCACGCAGGCGGGCGCGGCGGAACAGCTCCGGGGCGAAGTTGGGGATGCCGGTGAAATTCAGCGCCTCGCCTTCGGTGAAGCTGTCGCCGATCGAGATGGTGCCGTGGTTGTGGATGCCGATCACGTCGCCCGGGAATGCGCTCTCGGCGATCTCGCGGTCGGAGGCCATGAAGGTCAGCGCGTTGGCAAGCTTGACCTCTTTGCCGGTGCGCACGTGGAAGGCCTTCATGCCGGCGTGGAATGCACCCGAGCACACGCGCATGAACGCGACGCGGTCGCGGTGCTGCGGGTCCATGTTGGCCTGGATCTTGAACACGAAGCCGGTCAGCTTGGGCTCGTAGGCGCCGACTTCGCGACCGGTGGTCTCGCGCGGCTTGGGCGAGGGCGCCTGCTCGACGAAGAAGTCCAGCAGCAGCTGCACGCCGAAGTTGTTGACCGCCGAACCGAAGAACACCGGCGTCTGCTCGCCCGACAGGTACTTGGCCGGGTCGAACGGATGCGAAGCACCTTCGACCAGCTCGAGCTCGTCGCGCAGCTCCTTGAGCATGTTCTCGCCGATGCGCTCGGCCAGGGCCGGGTCGTCGATCGAGGCGAAGATCGTGGAGTCCTGGCGGGTGAAGTTGCGGCCCTGCTCGTACAGGTGCACTTCGCCGGTGACCAGGTGGACCACGCCCTTCAGGCGCTGTCCCATGCCGATCGGCCAGGTGATGGGCGCGCACTGGATGCCCAGCACCGACTCGACTTCATCGAGCAGG
Source organism: Lysobacter sp. S4-A87 (assembly GCF_022637455.1). Taxonomy (NCBI): domain Bacteria; kingdom Pseudomonadati; phylum Pseudomonadota; class Gammaproteobacteria; order Lysobacterales; family Lysobacteraceae; genus Lysobacter; species Lysobacter sp. S4-A87. The sequence continues at coordinate 1,572,924 of NZ_CP093341.1, read as the reverse complement.
TCGATGGGGTTCTTGCCCTCGCGGTCGAGCTTGTTGATGAAGGTCATGATCGGCGTGTCGCGCAGGCGGCACACCTCCATCAGCTTGATCGTGCGCTCCTCGACGCCCTTGGCCACGTCGATGACCATCAGCGCCGAGTCGACCGCGGTCAGCACGCGGTAGGTGTCCTCGCCGAAGTCGGCGTGGCCGGGGGTGTCGAGCAGGTTGACGATGCGGCCCTCGTAGGGGAACTGCATCACCGAGCTGGTCACCGAGATGCCGCGTTCCTTTTCCAGCGCCATCCAGTCCGACGTGGCATGGCGCGCGGCCTTGCGGCCCTTGACCGAGCCGGCCATCTGGATGGCACCGCCGAACAGCAGCAGCTTTTCGGTCAGCGTGGTCTTGCCCGCGTCGGGATGCGAAATGATCGCGAACGTGCGGCGGCGGGCGGCTTCGAGGGAAACGTCGGACATGGCGGCGGCGGGCGGGTCGGGCGACCGGTCCGCGAATGGGGAAGCGGGTGAGGGGGGCGATTATACGCGGCCTACAGGCCGCCCCGGCCCCCGGAAATCCGCAGTGGACCCGTCGGTCCCTGCATCCTGAACGGAATCGACTCCAGGCGCATGCCCCGGTTCACCTGCACTGCGAAGTGCAGGTGGGGGCCGGTGGTGAAGCCGGTATTGCCGGACAGGCCGATCTGCTGGCCGGCGCGGACGCGCTGGCCGACCCGCACCAGCACGCCGTCGTCGGCCTTGAGGTGGCCGTACAGGGTCATGCTGCCGTCGTCGTGGAGGATGCGCACGAAGTTGGCGCGGCCGCCGAAGCGTTCGAGGTTGAGGCCGGCCTTGTCGAAGTCCGACTCGACCTGCATCACCACGCCCCCGCGCGCGGCCAGCACCGGCGTGCCGATGGCCGCAGCGAAGTCGACCGCGTAGCGGCTCTGCCCATCGTTGTGGCTGAAGTGGCCGCCGTAGCCCTGGTCGATGCGGAACGCCTCCTGTTGCAACGGCAGCACGTAGTCGACGTTCTGCGGTCGCGCGCTGGGGTCACCAGGCAGGCTTTCCATCTGCAGTTCGAAGCCGAAGCCGCGCTCCGGGTCGGCCGATTGCAGCACGGCCACCAGCGCGCTGCCGCGCGCGGCCACCGTCGCGCGGGCCGGGAGCAAGGGCCGTCCGACCACGTTGTCGCTGCGGCTGAAATCGAGTTGCACCTCGATCGGCCCCGACAGGCGGTTGTCGGCAAACGCCAGGTAGCGGTCGCCGTCGTTCTCGATGCGCAGGCGCGCGATCGCGCTGGGTTCGGTGTACACGGGGATCGCGCGCACCTGCGTCGTGGACGCATCGGGCACGTGGTCGCCGTAATGGGTGATGCCGTTGCTGTCGGTCCAGCGATAGACCTTGGCCGCGCCCGCGGCGAACGCGACCAGCACCGTCGCGATGCCGATCGTTGCTGCTGCCAGGTGGCGCCTGGTGGCCATGGCGCTAGCGGGTGCAGTCCGCCGACAGGCCCAGCACGCGCACGACCTCGGACAGATCGAACGCTGTCACCGACTTGTCGTCGTGCACGGCGAACAGCGCCCCATTCGGGAACGCCGCGGTGGAGGCAGCGTGCAGGGCGACGCCGTCGGTGTGCGCGGTGACTTCACCCTCGAAGCTGCCGCGCGGTGCCAGCGTGGTCCGGTCGAACAGGTGGAAAACCGTCAGCGGTGCCAGCTGGTCGACGGCGATCCAGTAGCCGCCGCCGTTGGCGCACGTCCACAGGGCCACGCCTTCGGCTTCGGCGGCGAAGCTGTCCTGCGGCAGGCTGCGGCCGGTGTACTTGCCGCTGAAGCTGTACTCGCGCAGGGTCGATTCGTGGCGACGGTCTTCATCGGCGACCAGCAGGCGGTCATTGCCCGGGTCGCCGGCGATCGACTCGACCATGCGCAGGCCGGCGGCCTCGCTGGTATCGCCGAACGAACCGCCATAGCTGCTGCGCAGGCGGCCGGCCTGGTCGAACTGCACGCGGTAGCGGCGCACGCGCTGGTCGAGTTCGGGCAGCGGCGGCACTTCGTCGAACTTCTTGCCGTACATGAAGCTGTCGGTGACATACACCTCCAGCTCGCCCGGCTCGGTCTCGGTCAGCCAGATGCCATAGGGGCTGCGAAGTTCCTTGTCGCCGAAAATGCCCAGCGGCTTGAAGTCGGGCAGGGTGAACACCTGCACGCGGTGGTTGTCGCGCTCGACCACGAACAGGTAGTCGCCGTAGACGGCGACGCCGTTCGGGCGGTCGAACTCGCCCGGTGCCTTGCCTTCGTTGCCGACCTCGCGCAGGCGCTTGCCGGTGTCGGCATCGAACACCACCAGTCGGTGGGTCGATTTGGCCGTCGCGATCAGCAGCGTACGCCCGTCCTCGCTGGTCCAGGTGGCGAGCGAGTCGAGTTCGTCCTGCGGGCTTTCGGCCGATACATAGCGCTCGAACACGGTCTGTACCGCCGGCGCCACGGCCGGAGCGGCAGCAGCCTCCTGCGCCGGCGCGGCGGCCGGGCGGGTGGTGGAACAGGCGGAGATGAGGCTCGCCAGCATGACTGCGGTGGCGACGGGGGGAAGGAGGCGTGGCGTCATGGACGAAGTGTATTCGCGTGGCCTTAACAATGTGGCGCCAAGACGTGACCGAAATAATAAATCGCTATATGCGGATAGAGCGATTGACACTCGCCGGCAGACGCTGGCAGACTGCGGCCATCCATCGAGACCGGCAGAGGGACAGGCCCTTTGAAGCCGGGGCAACCCAACCCACCACCCCAGGCAATGGGGCAGTGAGGTGAAGGTGCCAATTCCTGCGACAGGCGTCCGCGCCGGTCGGAAGATGGTTGTGAGTGCGCCCCGCCGATCGCTGGCCGGGTGCACCGCGACTCGCAGGCTCGATGGCCCCGTCACTTCGGATGCACGCCATGAGTCTTGCCAACACCCCCGCCGCCGCCGCCCATGACCACAGTGGCCACAGCGCCCATGACGCAGCAGCCACGCTGGATGCGATCGCCCACGCCACCGCATGGGTGAAAGGCGCGGGTGCTCCCGCCGTTGCCGCAGAGCGCGGCGATTGCACGATCGAGCTGCCGCTGCTGCATGCCGGACGCCAGCGCGTGACGCTGCGTTACGAGATCCTCGGTGATCGCGCGCTGCCGGCGGTGTTCGTTGCCGGCGGCATCTCCGCGCATCGCCATGTCGCTGCCAGCCATGCCTTCGGCGAGAACGGCTGGTGGCAGGCCCAGGTCGGCGAAGGTCGCACGATCGATCCGCGCCAGCTTTGCGTGGTGGCCTTCGACTGGCTCGGCGCCGATGGCAGCCTCGATGCGCCGATCGACCCGGCCGACCAGGCCGACGCGATCGCCGCGTTGCTGGACGTGCTTGCCATCGACCGCCTGCAGGCATTCGTCGGCTGTTCGTACGGCGCGATGGTCGGCCTGCAGTTCGCCGTCCGCCATGGCGAGCGCCTGCAGCAGCTCGTCGCCATCAGCGGTGTCCACCGCGCCCATCCCTATGCCAGCGCCTGGCGTGCATTGCAGCGCCGCGCGGTCGCGCTCGGCGCGCTGCAGTGCGACGAAACCCATGGCCTCGCGCTGGCACGCCAGCTGGCTATCCTCAGCTACCGCACCCCCGAGGAGTTCGCTGCGCGATTCGAAGCCGCCCAGGTCAGCGACGGCCGGGTCCGTGTCGGGGCCGAGGACTACCTCGACCATTGCGGCGCGACCTACGTCGAGCGCACCTCGCCGACGGCCTACCTGCGCCTGTCGGAATCCATCGACCTGCAGGCCGTCGACCCGGGCGCGATCCGCTTGCCGGTGACGGTGGTCGCGGTTGCCGAGGATCGCCTGGTGCCGCTGCCGGATGCCTACGACCTGGTCGAGCGCCTGCGCGGCGAAACCCGCCTGCGCGTGCTGCGATCGCTCTATGGCCACGATGCCTTCCTCAAGGAGGAAGCCGAGGTCGCCGCGGTCCTGCGCGAGGCGCTTGAAGACTGTGTCGCCGATGCACGCACGGAGGTGCTGGCATGAGCACGCGCAACCGCTGTACCGCCGCCGTCCGCGCCGGCATCGACCGCGATACCGCATTCGGCGCGGTCACGCCCCCGATCGTGCTGTCGTCGAACTTCAGCTTTGCCGGCTTCAACGAGAAGCGGCAGTACGACTACACCCGCAGCGGCAACCCGACCCGCGACCTGCTCGCCGACGCGCTGAGCGAACTGGAAGGCGGCGCCGGCGGTGTCGTCACCGCCACCGGCATGGGCGCGATCACGCTGTTGCTGCACGCGCTGCTCAAGCCCGGCGACCGCCTGGTGGTGCCGCACGATGGTTACGGTGGCAGCTGGCGCCTGTTCAACGCGCTGGCAGCGAAGGGCGCCTTCGAGCTCATCACCGCCGACCTCACCGATCCGCGCTCGCTGACCGATGCGCTGGCCACCGACCCGACCGTGGTCTGGATCGAAACGCCCTCGAACCCGTTGCTGCGCATCACCGACCTGCGCTTCGTGATCGAAGCCGCGCAGGCCAAGGGCGCGCTGACCGTGGTCGACAACACCTTCCTGTCGCCGGCGCTGCAGCAGCCGCTGACGTTCGGTGCCGACTTCGTCCTGCATTCGACCACCAAGTACATCAATGGTCACAGCGACGTGGTTGGTGGCGCGGTCGTCGCGCGCGATGCCCAGCAGCACCAGCAGCTGGTCTGGTGGGCGAACGCGCTTGGCCTGACCGGCTCGCCGTTTGACAGCTTCCTGACCCTGCGCGGCCTGCGCACGCTCGATGCACGCCTGCGCGTGCACCAGGAGAACACCGAAGCCGTGGTTGCGCTGCTCGACGGCCATCCGGCGGTGCGCACCGTGCATTACCCGGGGCTGGAGTCGCATCCCGGCCACGCCCTGGCGGCGCGGCAGCAGCTTGGCTTCGGCGCGATGCTGAGCGTGGAGCTGGAAGGCGGCGAGGCGGCCGTGCGTGCGTTCGTCGACGGACTGGAGTGCTTCACTCTCGCCGAGTCGCTCGGCGGCGTTGAAAGCCTGATCGCGCACCCGGCGACGATGACGCATGCGGCGATGTCGGCCGAGGCGCGCGCTGCCGCCGGCATCGGCGATGGCCTGCTGCGCCTGTCGATCGGCATCGAGCACGCCGACGACCTGGTCGCCGACATCGAGGCCGCGCTCGCCCGTGCCGGGACTGCCGTTGCCACGGCTGAGCGCGCCAAACGATGAGTGCCGCCGCGCTCGACGTCGCCCGCGCCGTCGCCGCGCAACCGCGCCATGCGCCGGCGCGCGTGGCCTTGCTCGGCACCGGCACGGTCGGCAGCGCAGTGCTGGCACGGCTGGCGTCGTGGCAGGGAAACAGCCTTGGCCAGCGGCTGCAGCTGGTGCACGTCGCCAACTCGCGCAAGGCGGCCAGCGACCGGTCCGGCCTGGCGCCCGCCGAGGCGGCGCAGCGGCTGGCGCTGGCGCCGCAACGCAGCTCGCTTGAGACGATCGACGCCGCGCTGAAAGGCGATGGCGCCCGCATCGTCATCGATGCAACGGCCAGCGAGGTCGTCGCCGAGCGCCACGCCCACTGGCTGCAGCAGGGAATCCACGTCGCCACCGCCTGCAAGATCGGGCAGGGCACCTCGCTCTCGCGCTGGCGATCGATCCGCGCCGCCGCGGCGATCGGCGATGCCGGTTACGGCGACAGCGCCACGGTCGGCGCGGGGCTTCCGCTGTTGCGGACGCTGCGCGAGTTGCAGGCGGGCGGCGATCGCATCCACTCCATTGCCGGCGTGCTGTCCGGATCGCTGGCCTGGCTGTTCAACCACTACGACGGCATGCGGCCGTTTTCCGCGCTGGTACGGCAGGCGCGCGATGCCGGCTACACCGAACCTGACCCACGCGACGACCTCTCCGGCGAAGACGTGCGGCGCAAGCTGCTGATCCTCGCCCGCAGCGCCGGTGTCGAACTCGATGCCGGTGATGTCGAGGTCACCTCGCTGGTGCCGCCGGAACTGGCGGTGCTGTCGCGCGATGCGCTCGATGCCGCCTTGCCGGCGCTCGACGTGCCACTGCGCGACCGTTACGCCAGCGCCTACAAGCGGCACGAGAAGTTGCGCTTCATCGCCCGGCTGCAGGATGGCGTCGCGCGGGTCGGCCTGGAGTCGCTGCCGGCCGACCATCCGCTTGCCGGCGGTGCCGGCACCGACAATCGCGTGGCGATCTGGTCGGACCGCTATTGCGACCAGCCGCTGGTGATCCAGGGGCCGGGAGCAGGCGCCGAGGTCACCGCAGCAGGGCTGCTCGACGACGCGCTGCGGTTGTGCAATCACACGTAGCCCGGGCTACGGGTTACGTGGTGGGCTTTTTAACCTTTGGGGCCTTATCGTATGCCGCACCCGCCACCCGGACGTCCGCCATGAACTCCCTGCTCAAGCTGTCCGTCGCCGGCTTCATCGCCGCCGTCGCTGTTGCCGCACCGTCCTACGCCGCCCTCAAGGAAGGCGCCAAGGCTCCCGATTTCAGCGCCCCGGCCTACCTCGCCGGTGAGCCCTTCACCTTCAAGCTCGCCGACGCCCTGAAGAAGGGCCCGGTGGTCGTGTACTTCTTCCCGGCCGCGCACACGCCAGGCTGCAACCTCGAGGCGCATTTGTTCTCCGAGGCAGCCGATCAGTTCAAGAATCAGGGCGCGACCCTGATCGGCGTCACCGCCGGCAACACCAGCGAACTGGCGGCGTTCTCCAAGGAAACCGAACACTGCGGCGGCAAGTTCCCCGTTGCTGCCGACAACGGCGCCAAGATCGCCAAGCAGTACGACGCGATCCTCGCGCAGAAGCCGGAATGGTCGGACCGTACGTCGTACGTGATCTCGCAGCAGGGCACCATCGTGCATGCCTATTCGGAGCTCAATCCGAACCAGCACGTCAAGGAAACCCTCGACGCCGTGAAGGCGCTCAAGAAGTAACCGCCGCATCGCATGCCCGGGGCAGGATAGTGCCCCGGGCATCGCCACTCAGAATTCCCTGCGCAGCTCCAGCTCCCACGAACGCGGCTCGCCGAGATAGACCATGTCGGTACTGAGCGCGTAGGTGATGACGTCGCGGTCCGCGAGATTGCGGCCACGCACGGTCACGCTGGTGGCCGGATCGACCTGCCAGCGCAGGTGCGCACCCAGCACGCCATACCCCGCGGCCCGGGTCGTATTGGCGGTATCGGCATAACGCGACGACAGCGCGCGAAGGTCCAGGCCCGCGCTCCACTGCGGTGCGATCAGGTAATCCAGCCACAGGTTTGCCACGCGCGAAGGCGTGTTGGTCGGGCGATTGCCCGCGCGCGAAACCGGCACGCCACCGACGCTTTCGTAGAAGTCGTCGAGCGTGGCATCGACCCAGGCCAGGTTGCCGTCGATCGACAGCCCCTGCAGCGGCTTGATGCCAAAGGCCAGCTCGACGCCGCGCGAGGACTGCTGGCCGACCGGAAGCGTCTGACCCGGATTGGCCGGATCGGTGACCGCCAGGTTTTCGCGGACGATGTGGTACGCGGCCAGCGTGGCGAAACGGCAGCCATCACCGGACTGGAACTTGGCGCCGATCTCCTCCTGCCGGCCGGTGCTGAGGTCGAAGTCGCGCAGCGTGGCGAAGTTGGCGGTGGTGAGGATGCCCGCGGGTGGATCGGCCGACGTGGCGACCTGGATGTAGGTGCTCAGGGCCGGCGTCCACGCGTAGTCGAGCGCGATGCGTCCGGTGGTCGGTGCGTAGTCGTGCTGGAAGCGCGCCGGGTTGGTCGCGCTGGCTGCGCGGTGATTCACCACGTCCAGGTCGATCCGGTCATGGCGCAGCCCGGTCAGCAGCGACAGTCGCGGATTGAGATGCGTCAGGTTCTCGACGAACAGTGCCTGCGTGTGGAGCCGGTTGGTGCGGTCAGGGCGATAGACCTGCCCGGCGCCGGGCACGTCGAAGAAGCTGCCGGGCGTCACCGCAGCGAGCGGTACCGTGTCGACCACGCCGGGCAGCGACAGCGGGAAACGCGTCTGCCGGTTGTAGCTCACGTCCAGGCCAGCACTCCATTGCGTAGGCAGTGTCGCCAGCGTGCCTTCATGCGACCACTCGACGCGATCGCCGAACAGTTGCTGGTCGTGGCGTTGCAGCAGCGCGCCGGAGCGGATCACGCCGTGCCGGTCGGGCGTCAGCCGGTAGGACTCGACGTTGCGGTAGTCGCGCAGTGCGTCGTAGTGGTAGAGCGTGTTGCGGACCCCGGTCTGGTCCGACACCTGCCATTCCAGCAGCGAGCGCGCCCACAGCACCTGCTGGCCGTAGTGGCCGTCGGCGACGTTGTAGTTGCTGGTGCGGGTGCCGTCGACCATCCGCAGGGTTCCGTCGTCGCGGTAGGTCGGCGTGCCCCAGTACGGACGCTCGCTGTCCTCGTCCTGGTATTCCAGGGCGAGGGTATGGCTGAGGTTGCCGGTCAGCTGATCCAGCCACGACAGCGCCAGCGTCGTGGCTTCGCGCTGGTTGCGGTCGGCCCAGCCGTCGGTATGCGACCACGCCGCGTCGGCGCGGATGGCGTTGTGCGCATCTTCGCCACCGATGCGCTGGTTGGTTCCGCCGGCGAGCATGCCGCTGCCGAACGAACCCGCCGTAGCGAGCAGCTGCGTGCTGTCGCGATCGAGCCGGGCGAGGCGGCTGACGTAGTTGATCGAGCCGCCGACCGCGCCGGCGCCGTGCAGGAAGCTCGAGGGACCGCCAATCGCCTCCACCCGCTCGTAGATCCAGCCATCGACCGGCCGCGCGGCGATCGCGTCGTACTGCACGCCGATGCCGTTGAACAGCTGCGCGATCTGCGCGCCGGAGAAGCCGCGCCAGGTCACGGCATTGCCATTGCCGGGTGGCGAGGCCACTGCCAGCCCCGGGATGCCGAACAGCGCTTCCTGGGTGTTGCGGACGCCGCGATCGTCCATGGTCTTGCGGTCGACCACGGTGATGGAGGCGGGGGTTTGCTGCAGGCTCAGCTTCAGGCGCGTGCCGGCGGCGGCGGAAGCGTCGAGCGGGTGGTTGGAGGCAGCGACTTCGATCCGGTCGAGGGTGGTCGCGTCGGCGTTGGCGGCATCATCGGCCCGGGCGACAAAGGGAAGCGCGCAGGCGAGCGCGGCCGGGATCGCCGCGCACAGGCGCGACGACGACGGGAATGGGGATGGCATGGAAACTCCAAAGCACAAGTGCACGCGGCGTCATCGCTGCATGCGGGTATCAGATAGCCGCCGGTAGCGGCCAGGCCTTGTGGTTCAGAGGGCCAGCGGCGGGCCGCGCGAGCCCAGGCCGCAGGGATGCCAGCGTGCTCCTGGCAACGCGGTGCGTCGCGGTGGCGCCTGGCGTTGCCGTTGCGCCGCGGCCAGCGCGAACACCACGCACAGCACCAGTGCGACCAGCGTGTTGAGCACGGGGCAGTAGGCGCAGTCCTGCATCGGCAGGTCGCCGCCGGGGTTGGGCGTGACCGGATCCAGCGGGTTGGCAGCGCCCGCGGACACCTTGACCAGCTTGAGGCCGGCCATGGTGCACATCTGCGTCCACACGCCGCCGTCGCGTGCGCCGGACACGCCGGCCAGCAATCGACCGACCGTCGGCATAAGCAGGAGCAGCAGCATGGTGGCCAGCGCCAGCAGGCTCATTCGACGGTGGAAGGGGGAGTGGCGCATGGGGTGGCGAATTATATAGCCGCCCCGGGCGCGGCCCAAAAAAAGAGCGCCGATCGGGGATCGGCGCTGAGGGTCAAAACCCGAGGAGGGTTCTGGAGAGGGGGTTATCTGAGTCCGTTGCTCATCGTGTTCACGAGCGTGCCCTGGGCGTCGTCGCCGCTGAACTCCCAGAAGAACGCACCGCCGAGGTTCTGCGCCTTCACGTAGCCCATCTTCTCGGTGACCAGGGCCGGCGTGTCGTAGCTCCAGAACGTGTTGCCGTCGTACTTCCAGGTCGCACGCGCGTTGGCATCGGTGTAGATCGTGCCGGGGCGGTCCTTGAGCACCTTGTAGTCCTCGTTGCCGGCTTCATACGTGCCCGGCGCGGCGGTGCCGCTCTGGTACAGGCCGTTGTTGACGTTCGGCACGTTGGTCCAGCCGCGACCGTAGAAGCCAATGCCGATGTTGAGCTTGGACGCCGGCACGCCACGGCTCAGGAACGCTTCGATCGCATCGTTGCTGTTGTAGAACTTCTGGTCGCCCGTGGACGGATCGTTGGGCGAGTCGAACAGCGACGAGTGATGGTTGGTCTGCGCATCCCACGTGCCGTGGAAGTCGTAGGTCATCACGTTGATGTAATCGAGGTACTGCGAGTAGGTCGCCGGGTCGGTGACGCGGACTTTGTCGACACCGGCACCTGCGGCGATGGTCAGCAGCAGGCCCGGCCGCACCGCATCGAGCTGGCGGCGGAACTCGGCCAGCAGCGCGGTGAAGTTGGCGTTGTCTGCAGCCGTACCGCAGCTCAGGCCACAGGCAACCGGGTACTCCCAGTCGATGTCGATGCCGTCGAACACGCCCGCAGCCGCGCCCGGACCACCGGCACCGTCGGTCACCGGCACGTTGCCCCTGATGTAGGCATCCACGCACGAGGCGACGAAAGCCTGGCGGTTGGCCGCGCTGGCGGCGCTGGAGAAGTTGCGCGAGTAGGTCCAGCCGCCCAGCGAGATCAGCACCTTCAGGTTCGGGTACTTGGCCTTGAGTTGCTTGAGCTGGTTCCAGCTGCCACGCAGCGGCTGGTTCCAGGTGTCGGCCGTGCCACTGACGCTCTCGCCGGCACCGAACGCCTTGGTGTAATCGGCGAACGCATCGCCGCCGACGCCGGTGTTCGGATCGGAGGCCTGGGTGACGCCGACTTCGCAGCGGTTGTTGCGGACGTTGCCGAAGGCGTAGTTGATGTGCGTCATCTTCGCCGCCGAACCGCTGGTGTCGATGTTCTTGACGCGGTAGTTGCGACTGTAGATGCCCCACTGCACGAAGTAGCCGATCACGCGCTTGTTGCCGGTGCCGCCACCGCCGGTGAGCGTGGTCGCGCTGACCGCTGCACTTTGCGCCGACGCATTGGCCGGACTGGCGTTATCGCGGGCGCGCACGGTGAACGAATAGGTCGTGCTCGCAGCCAGGCCGCTGCTGGTGTAGCTGGTGCCGGCTGGCGAGGCGATCAGGCTGCCATTCCTGTAGACGTCATAGCCGGCTACGCCGGTGCCGCCGGTGTTGTCGGTGGAGGCGTTCCAGCTCAGGCCGATGCTGCTCGACGAAAGCGCGCTGGCGGCCAGTCCGGTCGGCACGCTGGGTGGCGTGGTGTCGACCGGTGGCGTACCGGCAACCGTGATGGTGCTGGTGGCCGACGTCGTCGTGGCGCCCAGGTTGTCGGTGGCGATGGCCTTGAAGGCATGAGTGCCCGCAACGGCGTTCGACCAGGTCACCGCATAAGGCGCACTGGTGTCGACCCCGAGCGAGGCAGTGCCGCGGAAGAACTCGACCTTGCTGACACTGCCGTCGCTGTCGGCGGCATTGGCGGTCACCGCGATATTGCTGCCGGCGCTGTAGCTGCCGCCATTGGCCGGTGCTGTCAGGCTCACGGTGGGGGCCTGGTTGCCGCCACCGGTGCCGCATACGCCGAGGTCCTGGTACCAGCCGCAGCTGGGACAGTGGGTCGGTGGCGCGTTCCAGATCTGGATGTTGGCCTGGTACAGGTGGTTCTGGTAGACGAGCTTGTCGCCCGGGTTGTAGATCGTCGACGAGTTCCAGGCCGGTACCGCCGCACAGGATGCGGACTGGGCCTGGGCAGTTGGCAAGGCAACGAGTGCGAGCAAGCCGGACAGCAATAGACCGGCGGGTCGTGCAGCTTTCCCTGATGCGTATCTCACGAGCATCCCTCCCATACGAGATTGACCACCACACATGCCGGCCCTTCCGGGCAGGCTCCTATTTCCTTGCGGAAATGCATGCGGCGACGCGGCGGTGCCTGCGTGCGCGGGAGGGGAGATGGCGGCGCCGATCGGTCGGCGCCGACGGAGTGGTGCCGATCCGGGCCTGACGGGTCCAAACGTGGTTGGTCCAGCACGCCTCGCCTCCGGGAAGGTCGACGGCCGTCCTGGCCGCGTCTTCTGACAACGTTGTCAGCTCAGGTCAGCGAGATATGTGTCGTAGCGCACATTTTCTGCCGCGCATTGGGCAGGAAGGCGACGAACGGCTGGGATTGTCACGCGTTATAGCGTAGGAAAGTCGCCGTCTTAACAATTGGCTTGTAGACAACATGCCCGGGCGACGGACATGGCTCAGGACAGACGCCAGCGTGAGGCCACAGCTTCGCTGCTCCCGTTCGCAACGCGAAGGGAGGGCCGGGAATCCGGGCATTGGGTCAGCGCTGCTTCCGCAGTTCGGCTACCGCCGACGCGTCGACCGCAGTCGCCTGGGCGCCGTGGCGCTGGCGCAACCAGGTAGCAAGTGCGGCCACCTGCGCATCGTCGAGGTCGTCGGCAAAGCCTGGCATGTCCTGCATCCGCGCAATCCCGGGGAAGTCGTGCACGGGCAAGCCGTCGAGAATCGCCACGATCAGGTTGTGCGGGTTGCTGTCGTGCACGGCGGTGTTGCGCCGCAGGCTCACCGCGACGTTGGGTACGCCTTCGCCATCACGTCCGTGGCAACCCGAGCAAAGGTCCAGGTAATGCCGCTGCCCGGGTCCAGCAGTCGTCGCGGCCCTCGCCACGGTCTTCGGCGGCAGCGGCGCGTCGCCGAGCAGATACACCGCGATTGCGTGCACATCCTCGCGACGCAGGCGGCTGGTCGACAGGTCGACCACGCGCAGCATTTCGTCCGATGCCACGGCCTGCGCGCTGACCCCGGTGGCCAGGTACTGCTGCAGCGAGGCCGCGTCCCAGCCGCGAGCGGCCAGCCCTTGCGGAGTGATGTCGGGCGCGGCGAAGCGACCGAGCTTGGTGCTGCCGGCCATCGGCCGGTCGCGGTCGATCTGGCCGAGCAAGCCGCGGGGACTGTGGCATTCGCCGCAGTGGCCCAGGGTTTCCACCAGGTAGTGTCCGCGCTTCCATTCGGCACTGCTGCCCTGCGAAGCGGAGCGCACCTGCGGGTGCGCGAACAACAGGTTCCAGCCATGCAGCGCGGTGCGGATGTTGGCCGGGAAGCGCACGCCGTTCTTGCGGTTGGGCACGTTCGCCGCAGGCTGGTTCATCACGAATGCGTAGATCGCATCGCTGTCGGCGCGGCTGATCGTGCGGTACGACACGTACGGCATGGCCGGGTACAGCTGATGGCCGTCGCGCGCTTCGCCGTGGGTCAGCGCGTGGAAGAAATCGTCGGCGGTGTAGCGGCCGATGCCGTGCTCGCCGTCGGGGGTGATGTTGGTGCCGTGGATCGTGCCGAATGGCGAATGCAGCGGAACGCCGCCGGCCAGTGGTGCGCCACCGTGCGCGGTATGGCAGCCGGCGCAGTCGGCCGCATCGGCCAGGTAGCGGCCGCGCTCGATCTGCGCGGGCGTCGCCTGGACCTTCTGGACCGGTCCGCGGTTCGACCACCAGCGTGAGATCCAGCCGATCAGCAGCACGGCCACGACGATCAGCAACAGCCAGGCGAAGATGCGCTTCCAGCCGACGCGGGTCATGGCGCGCGCTCCTTGCCGCCCTCGACCAGGCCGCCCTTGACCAGGCCGGGCGTGGCCAGCACCAGCGCCTTCACTGCCTGGTAGTAGCGCACGTAGCCGGTGCAGCGGCACAGGTGCGGATTCAACGCCTCGCTGATCGTGTCCTCGACCTGGTCGTTGCTGATGGGAGCTTTGCGCAGGCGTTCGAGCAGTACCGTGGCGGCGTTGACGAAGCCGGGCGTGCAGTAGCCGCACTGGAAGCTGAAGTGATCGAGGAAGGCCTGCTGCACCGGGGACAGCTCGACGATCGTGCCGGCGTCATCGCGCCTGGCGTGGCCTTCGACCGTGCGGATGCGCTTGCCGTCGAAATAGTGTGCCCCGGTGATGCAGCTGCGCACTTCGCGCGGGCCGCGCTCGTCGTCGACGATCACGGTGCAGGCGCGGCATTCACCCTGGCCGCAGCCGAAGCGCGTGCCGGTCAGCCCCAGGTACTCGTGCAGGACATCGACCAGCATCATGTCCTCGGGCACGTCGATGGGCCCGTGGGCGACGCCGTTGACCTGCAGCGACAGGGGGCGCCGCCTGGCTGGAATCGTGCTCATGCCGTCTGCTCCTGCACACGGCCGGCGACCAGGGCGGCGCGGACCTTCTCGGCGGTCACTGGAAGTTCGCGAAAGCGCAGCCCGGTGGCGTGGGCGATGGCATTCACGATCGCCGGCACCACCGCGATCATCACCACCTCGGCCATGCCCTTGGGCGGGTCGCTGGCCGACAGCGCCGGCAACACTTCGCCAGTCTGCTTCCACACCGCGACATCGGCGGCGCGTGGCAGGGTGTAGCGGTTGAAGTTCCAGGTGCCGTCACCGGGGCCGTCTTCGTACAGCGGCAGGTATTCGTGCAGGGCGTGGCCGATGCCCATCGCCAGGCCGCCCTGCAGCTGTCCGGAGACCAGTTCGGCAACGATCGGGTTGCCGCACTCGAGCACGGAATGGTGATTGATCAGCTCGACCTTGCCGCTGGCCGTGTCGACCGCGACTTCCGCGATCGTGCCGATGGCGCTGTAGTAAACGACGCCCGCGTTGTTGCGCTGGGTCGGCGGGTAGAACACGCGGGTGCGTTCGATCATGCGATAGCCGTTGGCCGTGGCGGTGCCCTTGCCGGTGCTTCCTTCCGCGCCCCAGCGCAGGGCGATGGCATCCAGTGGCAGGCGCGCGTCTTCGCCGTCGAGCGGGAAATCGGCTTCGGCCCATTGCCAGCGGTTGAACGTGTGGACGATCGCACCGGTGGCCAGGCCAAGTTCGTAGGCCTTGGCGACAAGCTGCTGCAGCGGCAGTCCGGCCAGGCCGCCGGCGGTGAGCCGGCCATCGACCCAGTGGGCGTCCTCACGTCGAATCGCCAGCGGTGCCAGCTGGCCGCCGCCGAAGCCCTCGCTCCATATCGCCCTGGCCGCGGGCCACAGGCCCTGCGTGAACAACAGCCGTGCGGCCTCGCGCGTGGCATGGCTGAAGAAGTACGCCGAGTTGCTGGCGCTGCTCGGACTGCAGACGTGCGGCGTCCAGCGTGGGTTGCCGACATTGCGGTCCTGCTCGGCCTGCTGCATCAGCCACGGGTCGCCGGTCGCGATCATCGGCAGTTCCGGCCAGTGCGTCTCGCCAGTGCGAACGTCGTCGGCCGGTTTGCCCAGCCACGGAATGCACAGCGCCGACTGGCTGGTCGCCATGCCCGTGCCCATGTCGACACCGATGTGGCGCAGCAGCAGGCGACCGTCCGGGGCGAAGGCCACCTCGACGAACGCCGCTTCGGCACCGGTGCCGAAATCCTTCTGCACGCAACCGAAGCCGATGCCATGGCGCTTGCCCGGATGCGTCGCTTCGTACTCGCGCTTGCGCTTGTCGCGGTCGCGCCACAGCGGATGCGCGCGGCACTGGGCCAGCACCTCGTCGGCTCGTTGTGCGCCGCCGGGGATCGCACCCTGGGTGTTCTTCATGCCGGTAGTAAACACATTGCGCTGGCGCAGCTCGATCGGATCGAGCTTGAGCTCGGCGGCGACTTCGTCGACCAGCATCTCGGTCGCGCCCATGCTCTGCAGCGTGCCGTAGCCGCGCGCGGAGCCGCAATCGAGCGCGCGCGAGGAGATCACCGTGCTGGCCAGGTCGCTTTGCGGGAAGTAGTAGATCGACTGCGCCGCGGTTGCCGCCACCAGGCACACCGATGGCGAGAAATTCAGGCGGCCGCCGCCGTCGCCGACCATGTCGCCCTGGAAGATCCCGAACTTGCCGGTCTTGCGATCGACCGCGATGCGATAGCGGATGCGGAAACTGTGCCGCTTCAGGCTCGACTGGAACTGCTCGTAGCGATCATTGGCCAGCCGCACCGGCCGGCCGTCGCCGTACAGGCCGGCCATCAGCACGTAGAACGGGAACGGGGTGTGGTCCTTGGAGCCGTAGCCGACCGTGTAGCAGGGATGCAGCACCAGGTTCTTCACGTTCAGCCCGCTCGCGGCGAGCACGCGCGGGCCATCCTCGGCGATTTCCTGCGGCGACTGCGTGGCCACGACCAGGTGCAACGTGGCGTTGGCGGCGTCGAACCAGGCATTGCCGTTGTCGGGTTCGAGCGCGGCGGTGTCGATGGACTGCGAGAAGTACTCGCGCTGCAGCACCAGCTGGTCGTCGCCTGGCGCGTCCAGCGCCGCTGCGATCGTGGCGGCGTGGGCGGCGCCCTGGGCATCGAGTCCGCCGCGCGGATTGGCCTGCGGCCACAGCGGGCGCTTTT
The DNA here is from genome assembly GCF_022637455.1 of Lysobacter sp. S4-A87. Taxonomy (NCBI): domain Bacteria; kingdom Pseudomonadati; phylum Pseudomonadota; class Gammaproteobacteria; order Lysobacterales; family Lysobacteraceae; genus Lysobacter; species Lysobacter sp. S4-A87. The sequence goes on along the minus strand of NZ_CP093341.1, from coordinate 1,556,584 downwards.
TGCTGTAGCCCGACGGAAACAGGGGAGTGTCCTTCAGGCTGGAATAGGCATCGTCGTCGAATGCGGTCGCGCCGCCGACGCGGACGTAGCGGAAGGCGGCCCACGGATCGCGCTCCAGCGGGCCGGTGCTGGCGCCGTAACGGACGATGTCGTCGCGGAACTTGAGAGTGGTCTTGGCGGCGCGGAAACGGGCGAAGTCGTGCCAGACCAGCAGGGCGACGGCATGGCCGAGATAGGCCGGCGTATTGCCCTCCGGCAGCAGCATGTCCTCGCCGTAGAACGGCGGGAACTGCACGCCGTCGCGCTGCAGGTCGGCGGCCGTGACGACGCGATCGGGCCGCAGTGCATCGCCGAGCATCGACAGATCGAAGCCGGCGTAGGCGCGGTCGGCGCGGGTCGCGCGCAGCAGCATCGCGTGCGCCTGCTGATCCGGCCAGCCCGGCAGGTCGCGGCCGCGCATGTCGAAGCTGAAGACCTTCTCGCCGGTGACCTTGGCGGTTGCGTCGATGCGGTAACGGATCTTGCCGGTGCCAGGATCCCAGGGCAGTGGCCGCAGGCGCTGCTGCTCGAACAGCGCGGCCAGCGCGGCGCTGCCCGGTGCAGCGATATACACGCTGATGCCCGCGACGACGGTGCATTTGAGGAAGTCGCGACGACTCACTCGGGCTGGCATGGGCAACACTCCGGCTGGCCTGTGGCGGATGGTAACCACAGTGCCGGGAACGGCGTGTTGGCGGTGTGTGAGGGGCTTTGGCCCCTGCCGGCGGCGGCCGTCTGCAGGATGCCTGGTGCGGAACCCGGGTGCGCTGCGCTTACCCGGGCTACGGGGCGCTCAGCACTCGATCACGTTGACCGCGAGGCCACCGCGCGAGGTTTCCTTGTACTTGTCCTGCATGTCGCGGCCGGTGTCGCGCATGGTCTTGATGACCTTGTCGAGGCTGACCTTGTGCTTGCCGTCGCCACGCATCGCCATGCGGCTGGCGTTGATCGCCTTGACCGCGCCCATCGCATTGCGCTCGATGCACGGAATCTGGACGAGGCCGCCGATCGGGTCGCAGGTCAGGCCGAGGTTGTGTTCCATGCCGATCTCGGCGGCATTCTCGATCTGGCTGGAGGTGCCGCCGATCGCCGCCGTGAGGCCGGCGGCCGCCATCGAGCAGGCCACGCCGACTTCGCCCTGGCAGCCGACCTCGGCGCCGGAGATGCTGGCGTTTTCCTTGTAGAGGATGCCCACCGCGGCGGCGGTCAGCAGGAACGTGCGCACGCCCTGGATGTTCGCGCCCGGGCAGAACCTGTCGTAGTAGTGCAGCACCGACGGAATGATGCCGGCGGCGCCGTTGGTCGGCGCGGTGACGACGCGGCCACCGGCGGCGTTCTCTTCGTTGACCGCCAGGGCGTAGAGGTTGACCCAGTCGAGCGTCGTCAGCGGATCGCGCATGGCCGCTTCCGGACGCGATGTCAGCTCGGCGTGCAGGGTCGGCGCGCGGCGTGACACGTGCAGGCCGCCGGGCAGCGTGCCGTGGGCGCGGATGCCGCGGCCGACGCAGGCCTGCATCGCCTCCCAGATCTCGTCGAGACCGGCATCGATCTCTTCCGCCGTGCGCCAGACCTTTTCGTTGGCGTACATCAGCTGGGCAATGGTCAGGCCGCTCTCGCGCGCCCGCGCCAGCAGTTCGTCGCCGGAACCGAACGGGTAGGGCTGCTCGGTCTCGTCGGCGACGATGCGGTCCTCGGCCGCCTCGTCCTGGTTGACCACGAAGCCGCCACCGACGGAGTAGTAGTCGCGCGTGGCGATCACGTCGCCGGCGGCGTCGAACGCGGTGAAGCGCATGCCGTTGGTATGGAATGGCAGCTTCTGGCGCTTGTTCATGATGAGGTCGTGCTTCTCGTCGAAGCCGATCTCGTGCTCGCCGTGCAGGTGGATGCGCTTGCTGTTGCGGATGCGCTCGAGCGCCGGCGGGATGATGTCCGGATCGATCGCGTTGGGCAGGTGCCCTTCCAGTCCCATCAGCACCGCCTTGTCGGTACCGTGGCCGCGGCCGGTCAGCGCCAGCGAGCCGAAGACCTCGGCGCGGATGCGCGCAGTGCGCTGCAGGTCGCTGCCGTCGCCATTGCCGCCCTCGACCAGCCAGCGCTGGACGAAGCGCGCGGCAGCACGCATCGGGCCGACGGTATGGGACGAACTCGGACCGATGCCGATCTTGAACAAGTCGAAACTGCTGACGGCCACGTGGGGGCTACTCCGGAGAGGGCTGGCTGCGCGGGCGGATGCGCGCTGGCGGGATGCGAACAGGTAATCCGGCTATTCTACGCGCCCTGGCAGGGTCACCCTGCCATACCCTGCCGCATTGCCGATGCCCGGAACCGTGAGCGATTGGATGCCCCATTCCCTGCATGACTCGATCCCTGCCGCCGCACCTGCGCTGACGCTGTTCCAGCGTGACGACTGCCACCTGTGCGATCTGGCGCTGGAAGTGCTGGCGGTGGCGCGCGTGCCCGAATTCGAGAGCGTGTTCATCGACGCCGACGACGGCCTGGAGCTGCGCTATGGCGTGCGCGTGCCGGTGCTGCGCGACGAGGGCCGCGGTATCGAGCTGGACTGGCCGTTCGACCTAGAACGGCTGCGGGCATTCCTCGCAGAACCGGCGTAGGCGCGAGCTACTTCGCCGGGTCGAACACGACCTTGGTGCTCACTGCCACTTCGTTGGGGATCGCCGCGGTATCGGCCCAGTCGCCGCCGCCGACACCGAAGTCCAGGCGCTTGATCGTGGCCTTGCCGGCCAGCACCGGCTTGGCGCCAGGCGTCCAGGTGAAGGTCAGCGTCACCGGCTTGCTGACGCCGCGCAGGCTCAGCGAACCATCGGCCGCGTACTGGTTGCCGCCGAGGCTGCGGAACTTCGTCGCGGTGTAGCGGGCCTGGGGGAACTTGCCCGACGCAAAGAAATCGCTGCCCTTCAATGCATCGTCGCGATCGGTGTTGGCGGTGGTCGCAGAAGCCAGCGGGATGGTCACGTCGAGCTTGGCGGTGGCCAGTTGCTGCGGATCGAAACTGAAACTGGTGACGAAGCCGGGGAAGCGACCGGTGAAGACTTCGCCTTCGTACTTGCTGGCAAAGGTCAGCGTCGAGCCCGCGGCCTGCACATAGTTGGCGGCGAAGGCGGGCGTGGCCAGCAGCAGCGACGCGGCCACGCTCGCAGCCAGGGTGAAGCGCTGGCTCGTCCTCGACAGGCTCGACTTCAGCGGGCTCGACTTCAAGTGGATGAACATCAGCGGATCTCCGAAGCGGGGGAAGGGGCGCGGCGCCGGCCCGGAAGCATGCGGGACAAGGTGGCGTCGTGCTGAAAGAGGTGGTGGTACAGCGCTGCCGCCGCGTGCACGGCAACCAGCGCGATCAGGATCCAGAACAACCATTCGTGCCAGTCACGCACCAGCGGCTGCAGTTCCTGGCTGGGGGCGGCGATCTTGGGCATCTTGAACAGTCCGAACCAGCGCATCGGACGCAGGCCACTGACCGAGTCGTACAGCCAGCCCGACAGCGGCACGGCGAACGTCAACGCATACAGCAGGCCGTGGGTGACGGTGGCGATTCGATGCTGCCAGCCCGGCGTTCCCGGCACCGCCTGCGGCGCGCCGGCGACCAGGCGCCAGGCCAGGCGCAGCAACATCAGGGCGAGCACGCTGATGCCGAACGACTTGTGCAGGTCGTAGACCCAGAAATAGCGCGGCGATTTCGGCAGCTCGACCATGATCAGGCCGACCACGCCGAGCCCGAGGATCAGCAGCACGATCAGCCAGTGCAGCAGCTGGCTGATGGCGCCCCAGCGGTCGGCAGTGTTCTTCAAGGTCATGGAGTCGTTTCCGGTGCGGGTTCCTGGGTGGCCGGCGGGTCGCTCGGCGGTTCCGTGCCCGGTGGTTTGACGGCGGGCTCGGAGGTTGGCTCGGTGGCCGGCTGCGCTTCGCCGGCTGGCGGCACGGCGTCATTGGCCGGTTCGCCTGCACCGCGATCGCGCAGGGCCTCGGCCTCGATGCGCAGGTCGACCCGATCGCCGATCACGTTCTTCCAGGCGGTCATGCCGAAATCCGCGCGGCTGAGGCTGGCCGTGGCGGAGAACCCGGCGGTGCGGCGGAACGGCGGCAGCGGATGGCGCTTGACCGCGTTGAGGGTGACGTCCATGCACAGCGGCTTGCTGACACCGCGCAGGTTCAGTTCGCCGCAGACCTTGGCATGGTCGACATCGACCGGCTCGACCGTGGCGGAAACGAAGTGCGCCACCGGATACCGTTGCGCGTCGAGCAGGTTGGCCGCGAGCACGGCCTTGTTCCATTTGCCATCACCCAGGTCGAGGCGTTGCAGCGGCACCTGCACGTCGAGCCGCGCCGACTTCCAGTCGTCACGGTCGAACACCAGGGTGCCGGTGCTGCCCGATACGGTGCCCAGCGCATGCGAGAAGCCCGCGTGCTCCACCGCAAACAGCACGCGGGTGTGCACCGGGTCGAGCGACCAGGTCTCCGGCGGCGCCGCCATGGCCAGCGCCGGCGCGATGCCGAGCAGGACGAACACGCGGGTGCAACGGGTTCGTGGCATCGGTCTGGGGCTCATGGCGGGCGATCCCGGGGGCGGCAATCCAAGGGAGCGATTCTAGGGGAGTGATTCTAGGCGCAGGCGGGTGAACGGGTCCGTGGACGCCCGCAACGGATCGTTGCAGGCATCGGCCCAGCCGCCGTGGACTTGCGCCGCACCGGCGCTTCGACCAGCCTAGCGGCGGGGACAGGAAGCCGGACAGGGGCAATGCGGACACGAGCGATCGCAAGGATGGTGCTGCTGCTGTGGCTGGCAAGTGCAGCGCTCTGGCCGGTCCACGCCGCCGTTCCGGAGACCCCGCGGCCGCGCCAGATCACCGTGGCCGATGGCCTGCCGTCCAACCGCATCAACGGCATCACCGAAGACCACAACGGCTATCTGTGGATCGCGACCAGCGACGGACTGGCGCGCTACGACGGCATCGGTTTCCGCATCTGGCGCGCCGAGCACGGCCTGCGCGACAACTTCGTCTGGGCCGTCCACGTCGATGCGCGCAACCGTGTCTGGATCGGCACCAGCCAGGCCGGGCTGGCGATGCTCGACACCGACCGCAAGCAGTTCCGTTACTACAACCGCGCCAACACGCCGCAGATCGGCAGCGACACCGTGTGGGCCGTGACCTCCACGCCCGACGGCTCGATCTGGTTCGGCACCTCGTTCGGCGGCCTGCACCGGCTCGATGGCGACGGCAAGGTCACCCGTTTCATGCCGCTCGCCGGCGACCCGCGCAGCCTGCCCGATGCCGAGGTCGGGCAGCTGGTGGTCGCGCCCGATGGCAGCCTCTGGGCCGGCACCAAGGGCGGCGTCGCGCGCTGGACCGGTCGCGCCTTCGAGCGCCTGCCGCCGAACGCGCTGAGTTCGCCGCTGGTCAACGGCATCACGGCCGAGGCCGACGGCACGCTCTGGTTCGCAACCCCGCGCGGCGTCGGCGTGCGCCACGTCGATGGTCGCGTCTCGGCGACGCCGTGGGCCGATGCGGGAATGAAGGACTCGATCCTGCATGTACTGCTGCGCGACCGCAGCGGCATGTACTGGTTCGACATCCCGCAGGGACTGGGTCGCGACGAGCACGGCAAGCTCAGTGTGGTGCCGCTCTACAGCGGCACGGCGCAGGGTCTCGTGCGTCCTGGCTGGGTGGGCGCGTACCAGGACCGCGAAGGTGGTCTGTGGTTTGCGAGCAGCAGCAACGGACTGTGGTACCTGCCGGCGAACTGGCGCCAGTTCGCGGTGATGTCGCGCCGCATCGACGACGCCACCTCGCTGGCCAACGCGCACGTTCGCGGCATCGCCCCGTCCGCGGATGGAACGATGTGGCTGGTCGGCAGCGGTGGCGTGCTCGACCGGCTCGACCCCGACAGCGGTGCGATCACCCATGTCGCGCGCGATGTCGGCGACGGCTACATCCTGTCGCACGTGCTGGAGGATCGATCCGGCGCGGTCTGGGTGAGTTATGTCGGCGGCCTGGCACGCATCGAAGCCGGATCGCACCGGTTGCGCCGCTGGAGCGTCGACGACGAGAGCGATCCGGCGCCGGCCGGCGAGAGCAAGCTGGTGGAGACCGGTGACGGCATGGTCTGGCTGATCACCGAGGACGGCGTCATGCAGGTGCGTTCGCCCGACGGCCGCATCCGCGAGACCATGGTGCCCGGCGAGGCCATCGGCCTGGCCAGCGACGTTTTCATCGAACAGGCCGGGTTGGGGCCGGACGGCGCTCTGTGGCTGGCTGGCAGCGCGGGCATGTCGCGATGGAACGCGGGCAGGCACCGCTTCGAGCCAATTCCCGGCGCAGGCCAGGGCCGCGTCCATGGCTTTGCCACCGATACGCGCGGCCAGGTCTGGCTGGCGCGCCTGGGCGAACTGGAGGCGTACCGCTGGGCCGGTTCGACGCTGCAGCGGGAATGGCGCATGGGCACCGACGACGGCCTGCCGCTGGTCGCCGCCGGCGGCCTGAGCGTGGACGCCGCCGGCATCGTCTGGATGTCGAGCGTGCGCGGCCTCACCCGGGTGGATCCGCAGCGGCGCGCGGTGCGCGTGTATGGCGTGCGCGACGGTTTGCCGAGCCAGGAGTTCGACATCGCGCCGGTGGCCAGTCGCCGCGACGGCAAGATCCTCGTCGGCAGTCCCGAGGGGCTGGTGCTGTTCGACCCTTCGACGGTGCGGCCGAACACGCAGGCGCCGCACCTGGTGATCGAGAGCATCGACGCCCGCCGCAGCGACCAGCGGATCTCGTTCTTCCCCGCGCGACCGTTCGAGATCCGCCATGACGACCGCGACCTGCGCATCGTCGCGCGGCTGCTGTCGTTCAATGACGCGCGCAATCATGCGTACAGGTTTCGCCTGGCGGGCTACGACAACGCCTGGGTCGAAGTCGGTTCGGTCGGCGAACGCGTCTTCTCGCAGCTGAAGCCGGGTCGCTACGACCTGCAGGTGGCGGCGCGCACGGCCGACAACGTCTGGTCGCGGGCGCAGACGATCTCGTTCACCGTGGCCGCTCCGTGGTGGCAGACCTGGCCGGCAATCGCCGGGTTTGTCGGGCTGGCGGCGTTGCTGGGGTGGTGGATGGCCGACGCCTACCGGCGTCGCCTCAAGCGCAGGCACGACTGGCAGCTGGCCCAGCAGGAGCGCGAGCTCGCCAAGCAGGCCTCGCTGGCCAAGACCCAGTTCCTCGCCACGCTCGGCCACGAAGTGCGCACGCCCATGACCGGCGTGCTGGGCATGAGCGAGCTGTTGATGGACACGCCGCTCGACCATCGCCAGCGCGGTTACGTCGATTCGATCCGTCGCGCCGGGCGCCACCTGCTGCGCCTGGTCAACGACGCACTGGACCTGGCGCGGATCGAATCGGGCAAGCTCGAACTCGCCGATGCGCCGTTCGCCCTGCACGAGGTGGTCGACGAGGCCGCCTCGCTGATGGCGCCCCTGGCGCGGCAACGCGGCCTGGCATTCAACGCCGACATCGGCACCGGTGCACCGGCCGGATTGCGTGGCGACGCCAACCGCGTCTGCCAGATCCTGCTCAACCTGCTCGGCAATGCCATCAAGTTCACCGAAAAGGGTTCGGTATCGCTGCGCGTGTCCGCGCTGTCGCCGCAGGGCGTGCGCTTCGAGGTCGCCGACACCGGCCCGGGCATCAGCGAGGAACAACTGGTGCGGCTGTTCCGGCGCTTCGAGCAGGCCGAAGGCGTACGCACGGCCGCGCGCTACGGTGGCAGCGGGCTGGGCCTGGCGATTTGCCAGGAGCTGGCCGAAGCCATGGGCGGCAGCATCCGCGTCGAAAGCACGCCGGGCGAGGGCGCCCGGTTCATCGTCGACCTTCCGCTCGCCGAAGCAGTGGCGCCATCGGCGCACGATGCTGGCGACGCACTGCTGGCATCGCGTGGCGGGCCGCTGTCGTTGCTGCTGGTCGAGGACGACCCGACCGTCGCCGAAGTCATCAGCGGCTTGCTGCGTGCGCAGGGGCATCGGGTAACGCATGCCGCGCATGGCCTGTCGGCACTGGCCGAAGCAGCCACCGCATCGTTCGACGCGGCGCTGCTCGACCTGGACCTGCCCGGCATGGATGGCCTTGCATTGGCCGAACAGTTGCGTGCGCAGGGCTTCAGCCGGCCGCTGCTGGCGATCACCGCGCGCGCCGACGCCGACGCCGAGCCACAGGCGACTGCGGCGGGATTCCATGGCTTCCTGCGCAAGCCGGTGACCGGGGCGATGCTGGCGGGCCTGCTCGAGGGCGTTCCGCGCCGGTAGCCTTGTGCGGAGCCCGCACAGCGTGGGTTGCAATGCTTTCCACCAGGGGGACTACGAATGAACCAGCCGTTGCAATCGCCCATGCGCGCAACCCAGGCACTCCCCGGTCGACGTTGGCCGCACGTGCTCGGCATGCTGGCACTCACGACGGCGCTGGGCGTGGCGGCCGCGCGGGCCTATGCGGCGTCGGGCGCGGGACAAGGGGCGTGGAATGTCATCGCCGTTGGCCTGGCGCTGGTTCCGCTTGCAGTCGGATGGATCATGGTCGGTCTGCGCAAACCGCTGCGCGTGTCCTGGGTCTGGTTCTTCTGCCTGCTCACATTCGTGGCTGGCCTGCAGTACAACGGTCGCCCCTTCCCGAAGCGCGACATGGCACTGCTTGACGAGCGTGTCGCGATGGCGGCGATCGCCCATCAGGCCCTGGACGCCGACGACGGCTCCGGTCGCCCCGTGGTCGCTGCGCTCTCCGCCCGCGACCAGCAATGGTTGGCGTCCGGCGTGGTTCCGCGTTCGGACGCCGAGATCGTCCGCTTCATTCGCCTGAGCTTCCAGGACGCCGCGAGCCGCTGTGGCAAGGAACTCGTCGAACTGGATCGCCAGCTCGCGACGATCCCGATGGAGGACGTGCTGGCGCCCGGGAACCTGACCACGCACGAGCGCATCGACTGGGGCCGACGGCAGGTGCACGCGGCCATGGATGTGATGGGCCTGCAGATGAAGGTTTCCGACGGTGCGCTCGGCGAGCTCGACGCAGCACTGCAGGGAAAGGTTCCCGAACGGGGCCAATGGCTGAAGTTCTGGAACGGCCACAGGGCCTCCCAGGCAGTGCGACTGGATCGCAGTCGGCGGATCCTGGAAACGCAGAATGCCGCGCGTGCCGAGTACCTTGCGGTGCTGGACATGATGGACGCCCTGGTGGGGTCGACATCATTCGATGAGGGCGGCCTGTACTTCTCCGACGACGCGGCAGTGGACCGCTACAACGCCCGCATGGACCGGATTGAAACGCTCGCCGCGGAGATCGACCGGCTGGCAGCGGAAGACCAGCACGCCACGCGCACGGCGCTTGGCAACCTTGCAGACATCAGCGGGGCCAGGGCTGCGCGGTGATAGCACCGGGTCGCCGAGCGATCACCAGATCAGGTCGTCGGGAACCTGGAACCGCGCGTAGTACGCATCGTCTTCGGAGGTTGCGGCGGACGGCGCGGTGCCGGCCTCCTGGCCATGGTCGAGCACGATCATGCTGGCGTCGCGTTCACGCACCTTGTCGGCGGCCGCGCGCGGCAGCAGTTCGTAGCGGTCGTCGAGGCGGGCGATAACGAGCACGCCGGAGGACAACTTCCTGCGCAGGTCCGCATCGACCAGCAGGGTGCGGATGGCGCCGTCGGCGGTGAAGCGGTACTCGCTCTCGCCCGTGCGCGGTACCTTCCTGTCCTCGATGATCTGCCGCGCCTGGGCGCGAAGTTCGGCGATGCGTGCCTGGGCTTTGCGCTCCGCCGCCAGTGCGCGGTCGCGCTCGGCCTTCTCGGCCCGTGCCCGCTCCGCTTCCAGCTGGATCTCGCCGGGCCCGGACGGACCCTTGGCGTGCCGGGCCTTGTTCTGCTCGCGCGCCACCTCGGCCACCTTGGACTTCTTGACGAGGCCCGCCTTGAGCAGTTGTTCCTGAAGCGGATTCGCCTTCGCCATGTCGCTGCTTCTAAGTTGCTGGTTGGTCGCTATTTCTAGCCGGGTATTTCCGGCCCATTATACCCCTCGACCCCGCCACCGCCGTCCCCGTGCCGATGCAGGACCTGAAGTACCTCGCTGGCTACCCGCCGCATCTGCAGGCGCGCGTTCGCGAGCTGATCGAGCAGGATCGGCTGGGCACGATGCTCGCCGACAAGTACGGCCAGGCGCACGCGGTTCGCAGCGATGGCCAGCTGTACGACTACGTCCAGGCACTCAAGGACCGCCACCTGCGCAAATCGGTGCCCCTGGGCAAGGTGCTCTATGACAGCAAGCTGCAGGTGATGAAGCATGCGCTCGGCACCCATACTGCGATCTCGCGCATGCACGGCGGCAGGCTCAAGGCCAGTCGCGAGATCCGCATTGCCACGGTGTTCCGCGATGCGCCTGCCGAGTTCCTGAAGATGATCGTCGTGCACGAGCTCGCGCACCTGAAGGAAGCCGACCACAACAAGGCCTTCTACCAGCTGTGCACGCACATGGAGCCCGACTACCACCAGCTGGAGTTCGATCTGCGCCTGTTCCTTACCCATCAGGACCTTACCCATCAGGACCTGACCCACCTGGACCTGACCCACCTGGATCGCGGGCAGGAATAGCCGGGGAGGGCAGGACTTCCGGGACGGGTCCGGGGGAACCCTGCGGCTATAGTGGCGGCCACCATCCCAGCAAGGGGCGTTGCCGTGATCAGGTCCAGCCTTCCGCTCGTCGCGTTGTTGGCCGCCGCCACCACCGCATCCGCCGGCGCCGTGCACGGGATACATCCCGAAGACATGAACCGCAACGGCGATGCCTGCACCGATTTCTTCGACTACGCCAACGGTGCATGGCGGCAGCAGAATCCGATCCCCAACTACATGGACCGCTGGAGCCGCCGCTGGCAATCGGGCGAGGTCAACAAGGAACACGTGCGCGACATCCTCACCGAGTTGTCCGCGCGCACGGACTGGCCCAGGGGCAGCGCGGGCCAGCTGGCCGGCGACTTCTACGCCGCATGCATGGACGAGTCGCGCGTCGATGCGCTGGGCAACAAGCCGGTGCGGCCGTGGCTGGCCGAGGTCGACTCGATCAAGGACAAGGCCGGGGTGCAGCGCATGATCGGAAAGCTGCAGGACGTGGGCGTGGCCGTGCCGTTCGCGGTGTTCGCCGGCGAAGACCTGCACGAGCCGTCCAGGACCATTGCGCACATCTACGCCGCCGGCCTTGGCATGCCGGACCGCGACTACTACATCAAGGACGAACCGCGTTTCGTCGAGGCGCGGGCGAAGTACCTCGTGCACGTGGCGAAGATGTTCGAACTGGCAGGCATCCCGGCGGCGCAGGCGCGGCAGAACGCCGACTCGGTGTTCGCCTTCGAGAAGCGCCTGGCGCAGGCCTCGTTCGACAACGTGCAGCTGCGCGACCCCAAGCTCCAGGACAACCCGACCGCGTTCTCCGACCTGGCCAAACTCACGCCCAGCTTTGACTGGGCGAAGTACTTCGATGCCGCCGGCATGCCGCGCAATGCGTTGAACGTGACCCAGCCGAAGTTCCTGCAGCAGGTCGAAACGGAGCTGGCGACGACCCCGCTCCCGCAGTGGAAAACCTACCTTCAGTGGCAGGTGCTCAACACCGCCGCGGACTCGCTGTCGCAGCCGTTCGTCGAGGAGAACTTCGCCTTCAACGGTAAATTCCTGACCGGCGCCACCGAGATCAAGCCACGCTGGAAGCGCTGCGCCGAACTCACCGATACCCAGCTCGGCGAGGCGCTCGGCCAGAAGTACGTGGAGAAGTACTTCCCGCCGGAAGCCAAGGCGCGCATGCAGGACATGGTGAAGAACATCCTGGCGGCGATGGACGACACCATCCGCGGCCTCGACTGGATGGACGAGGCGACCAAGAAGAAGGCCCTGGAGAAGCGCTCGACCTTCTTCCCGAAGCTGGGCTATCCGGACAAGTTCAAGGACTACAAGGGCGTCGTAGTTTCGCGGGATTCGGCCTGGGACAACCTCGTCGCCGCGTCGCGCTGGAACGTCGCCGACAACCGCAGCCAGGTCGGCAAGCCGACCGATCGCAGTCGCTGGGGCATGACGCCGCCGACCTCGAATGCGTACTACAACCCGCTGCAGAACGAGATCGTGTTCCCGGCCGGCATCCTGCAGCCGCCGGCGTTCGACGTGAACGCCACCGACGCCGTCAACTACGGCGCGATCGGCGTGGTCATCGGCCACGAGATCAGCCATGGCTTCGACGACCAGGGCGCGCAGTTCGACGCGCAGGGCAGGTTGGCCAACTGGTGGACACCCGAGGACAACAAGCAGTTCCAGGCGAAGGGCCAGTGCGTGGTGAACCAGTTCGAGGGCTACTTCATCGAGCCTGGCGTCCATCACAACGGCAAGCTGGTGCTGGGCGAATCCATCGGCGACCTCGCAGGCGCCAAGCTCGCCTACCGCGGCTACCTGAAATCGCGCGAAGGCAAGGGCCCGGAGCCGACCATCGACGGGTTCACTCCCGAGCAGCAGTTCTTCATCGCGTGGGGCCAGTGGCGTGGTGACGAAACGCGCATCGAGACCCAGCGCAGCATGATCCAGGGCGACCCGCACCCGATCGCCAAGTTCCGCGTCAACGGGCCGCTGTCGAACCTGCCGGAGTTCCGCCAGGCCTTCCAGTGCAAGGCGGATGCACCGATGGTCCGGCTGCAGGCGGATCGTTGCGAAGTGTGGTGAAGCGCGGGAACTGAGCTGGCCGGCTGCACTCGTCAAAGGCCCGCCCGGTGGCGGGCCTTTGATCGTCGAATGCGTCGGGGAGCGAGTGTGGTGAAGCGCGTTCCGGTGCGGGTTTACATGGACGCGCTACTTGACGCGTTCCGAAACGTTGATCGAGTTCCACTCCCAGGTCTTGCCCTCATCGGTGGAGAACGCCTGGCTCCAGATCGGCAACTGCGGGTTGCGCACGTCCCATCGGAACACCACGATGATCTTCTTGCCCTTGTAGGTATCCCGGGCGAAGAAGTGACCGACCTTGTTCTCGAACGATCCGACGACCGGCGGGTCCAGGCGCCCGGAGTTGCCGTCCGCCCAATAGATGCTCCACAGCCGTGTCGCGGGATCGAACAGCCGCAACGCAACGCCTTCGTACGGTTTTCCCGCGCCATGCTCGGTGTACTTGTCGATGTTGCCGAGGCCGTCGAGGATCTGGTGCATCTCCACGCGGGACGCGAAGTCGATCCATTCCGTCGAGCCGGTGAGCCGGGATTTCAGTTTCCGGTTCCTCAGCGTCCAGTTGCCGACGAGGTAGTCGAAGTCGTGCCGCGACGACGTGGCCGACGGAGCGATCATGAGTGCACCGTTGCTGTCCAAATGCAGCGGCGGGATTGCCAGCGTGGTGTCGGGCACAAGCGCGGGATCCACACGCGGCGCAGCACCGCAGGCAAGGGGCAGCGCCGCAGCTGCGAGCAGGATCCACGCACAGCCGTGCACGCGAAACTGCGTGGTGGCAACCATCATGGTTCGTCCTCCGGATTCAATGTGCCCGGCCGACCATGCAGGCAGTCGAGTCCGGGATGATCACCGGCGCGATATCACACCCCTGCCGCGTTGAGAGAGCGTGAAGACGTGCGGTTGCTTTATCCTCCATGGATCGTCCCTGGATGGAGGTGGAGGAGTTTGATGCAAAAGACCTACAACGGAAGTTGCCATTGCGGTGCGGTCCGCTTCGAGGCCGATATCGACCTCAGCGCCGGAACGGGAAAGTGCAATTGCTCGGTGTGCACGAAGACCCGCAACTGGGGCGCCATCGTCAAGCCCGAAGCGTTCCGGCTCCTGTCGGGTGAAGACGCACTCGTCGACTACCAGTTCGGGACGATGAGCGCGCACCACCTGTTCTGCAGGCATTGCGGCGTGCGCTCGTTCGGCCGTGGTTACGTCGAGGAGATCGGTGGCGAGTATGTGTCGGTGCAGGTCGCGTGCCTGGACGACGCGACTGCGCAGGAGCTGATCGCGGCGCCGGTCCACCATGCCGATGGGCGCAACAACAACTGGGGGAATCCGCCGCCCGAGACCCGGCATCTTTGAACGGGTCGTAGTACCGGCGGGCGCACCGGCAGCGGTGCGCCCGCAGTGCCGTCAGCGCGCGCTGAGCTCGTGCACCGCCGCCACCAGTGCGGCGACGTGGTCGGGGCTCATGTCCGGCGACATGCCATGGCCGAGGTTGAAGACGTGGCCTTCGCGCGAGCCGCCATTGCCGGCGGCGTAATCGTCGAGGGCACGGCCGACTTCGCGGCGGATCGCTTCGGGCTGCGCGTACAGCGTCACCGGATCGAGGTTGCCCTGCAGCGCGACCTTGCCACCGGTGCGGCGTGCGGCATCACCCAGTTCCACCGTCCAGTCGACGCCCACGGCCTCGGTGCCGCTGGCCGCCAGTTCCTCGAGGTAGGCGCCATTGCCCTTGCCGAACAGGATCAGCGGCGTCTTGTCGTCGCCACGCGGCAGTTCCTGGGCGATGCGCTTGAGGTAGCGCAGCGAGAATTCGCGGTACATCGACGGCGACAGCACGCCGCCCCAGGTGTCGAACACCTGCAGCGCCTGCGCGCCGGCCTGGCGCTGCGCGTCGAGGTAGGCAATCACCGAGTCGGTGACCACGTCGAGCAGCTTGTGCATCGCCGCCGGGTCGTTGAGGGCGAGCGACTTCACCTTCGAATAGTTGTCGCTGCCACCGCCTTCGACCATGTAGCAGGCCAGCGTCCACGGGCTGCCGGAAAAGCCGATCAGGGGCACGCGGCTTTGCCCGGTACCGTCGTCGAGCTCGCGACGGATCGTGCGCACCGCGTCGGTGACGTAGCGCAGCTCGCGGTCCATGTCGGGCACGGCGAGGCGGGCGATGTCGTCGTGGTTGCGGATCGGGCGCTCGAACTTCGGGCCCTCGCCTTCGACGAAGTACAGCCCCAGGCCCATTGCGTCGGGCACGGTCAGGATGTCGGAGAACAAGATGGCCGCATCCAGCGGGAAGCGGCGCAGCGGCTGCAGCGTGACCTCACAGGCCAGCTCGGGGTTCTTGGCCATGGCCAGGAAGCTGCCGGCGGCGGCACGGGTGGCGCGGTACTCCGGCAGGTAGCGGCCGGCCTGGCGCATCAGCCACACCGGGGTCGCGTCGACCGGCTCGCGGCGCAAGGCGCGCAGGAAACGGTCGTTCTTGGGGGGCGTGGCGGCTGCGGTCATTGCGGATCCTTCGGCGCGGGGGGGCGCATGGTTCGGGGGCGCGTGATCCAGTCACGCGGGGCGGCATTATCGCCGCTGGAGGCGCCTGGCTGGCGACCCTTTCGACGGCACCTGGGCACCGGACTGTTGCGGCAAGGGCTACTTCGGGGCGTCGGCGCCCTGTACGAACATCAGCTGGAAGCCGCGCTTGAGCTGCTGGTCGCGCGCCTGTTCGAGCGCTTCCAGGGCACTGGCCTGGTCGAGGAACTGCTCCCGCCGCAGCGTACTGCGGCCGCCGATCTGCCCCGATTCGCGCACCAGGGTCCAGCCGCCGAGCAGGTCGGGCTGGAGCATCAGTTGCACGAAGCGCGGCGCTTCGCGGCCGTCCGGCCGTTGTTGCAGTAGCAGGCGCATGCCCGGATTGTACGGGAGCAGGCCCACCCGCCGTAGCCCGGGTAAGCGAAGCGCACCCGGGGTAGTAGTAGCCCTGGCGGTCCCGGGTGCGCTTTGCTTACCCGGGCGACGCTCAGCCGGTGCTGAGCACTTCGAGTACGCGCTCGTCCGGCACGCCCCGGACCACGCTGGCCAGGCCGGCGTGGTCCCAGAGGATGAAGCGCAGTCCACCGGCCTCGGCCTTCTTGTCCAGGCGCATGCGTGACAGCAGGGCCTGCGGGTCCAGGCCATGCGGGATCGCGGTCGGCAGGCCGAGGCGTTGCAGCAGCGTCTGCAGGCGTTGTGCGTCGGCCGCGGGGGCACGACCCAGCGCGGTCGACAGCCGCGCCGCCAGGACCATGCCGACGGCAACCGCCTCGCCGTGGTTGAGCGAATCGCTGCCGGCGCCGGCGTAACCCTGCTCGGCCTCGATCGCGTGGCCGAAGGTGTGGCCGAAGTTGAGCAGGGCGCGTTCGCCGTGCTCGTAGGGGTCGCGCGAAACCACTTCTGCCTTGTACAGGCACGAGCGCGCGATCGCCTCGGTCAGTGCCATGTCGTCGCCGGCCAGCAGCGCCGATGCGTGCGATTCGAGCCAGCCGAGGAAGTCGGCGCCGAAGACCGCGCCGTACTTCACCACTTCGGCCAGGCCGGCACTGAGTTCGCGCGGCGGCAGCGTGCGCAGCACCGCCGTGTCGGCAATGACCGCGCGCGGCGCATGGAACGCGCCGGCCAGGTTCTTTCCCGCCGGCAGGTCGACGCCGGTCTTGCCGCCCACCGACGAGTCGACCATCGACAGCAGCGTCGTCGGCATCTGCACGACATCGATTCCGCGCATCCAGCAGGCCGCGGCGAAGCCGGCGAGGTCGCCGATCACGCCGCCGCCGAGGGCGACCACCGCGGCATCGCGCGTTGCACCGAGCCGTGCCAGCGCATCCAGGCATTCGCAGAAGCGCGACAGGGTCTTCTCCTGCTCGCCGGCCGGCATCACGAAGCGCGCAACCTCGATGCCCGGTCGCGCGGTGCGCACGGTCTGCTCGACACGGTCGGCGTAGAGCGGGGCGACGTTGCTGTCGCTGACGATCAGGGCATGGCGCCCGCGCAGCACGTGGCTGATGCGAACCGGATCGGCCAGCAGGCCCGGTCCGATGCTGATGTCGTACAGCGATTCGCCTTCGACCCTGACGGTGCGCATCGTGCTCATGTCGGTTCCTTGCTGTGCGCGCGCTGCAAGCCGGCGTCGATCCGTGCAGGCGCTTCGCGGTGCCAGTGCGTTTGCAGCTCCTGCGCGAGTCGCGAAGCGACTTCGGTGGCGGTGTAGTGGTTGGTGTCGAAGCGCAGGTCGGCAACCTGCGCGTACAACGGCTCGCGTTCGGCGGCCAGCGAGTGCAGCACCTGCGCGCGATCGCCGCGTGCGAGCAGTGGGCGGCTGCGGTCGCGGGCCAGGCGTTCGATCTGGCGCTCGACGCTGACGTGCAGGTGGACGACGAAGCCGCGCTCGCGCAACTGCCTGCGATTGTCCGGGTCGAGTACCGCGCCGCCGCCGGTGGAGAGCACCATGCCATCGTCGGCAAGCAGCTCGGCCAGCATGCTGCGCTCACGCGTGCGGAAACCGGCTTCTCCCTCGCATTCGAAGATGGTGCTGATGTTGGCGCCGGCGCGCTGCTCGATCTCGTGGTCGACGTCGACCAGGCGCAAGCCGAAGCGCTCGGCGAGGACGCGGCCGATGCACGACTTGCCGGCGCCCATGGGGCCGACCAGGATGAGATTGCCGGTGGAGTTCATCCGTCGATTGTAGCCAGCCGCGACGGCTACGGTACTCGCGTGATCTTGACGGGATGCGGCGTAGCTTCGATTGCTCAGCGCTGACCGGATCCGGTCAGCGGCAGCCGCCGCGCATCCAGCGGAAGTGTCCATTCGGCAATGCCGGGCAACCGCCGCAGCGCCTGCCGGCTGACGCGCTCGAACAGCTGCACGAATCGCTGCAGCGCGGCCTCGCTCATTGCCTGCCGCGCGGGCGCCTGGTGCGCCCGGCGTGCGCGCGCCTGCGACGCCAGCGCCTGTTCCTGCTGCCAGCGCCACTGCGGCACCGCTTCGAAGCCCGGGGGCTGCAGGAACAGCAGGCGATCCAGCCGCGACCACAGCGGCGGATAGTCCCGGGCCAGAGCCTCGTTGCAGTAGCGGCGCCAGCCGCCATCGGGGTCTTCGTCGCGCTCGACGGCATTGATCGGCTCGCGCAGCTCATCGGTCGCCTGTGCCGGCGTCTTCAGGAACCAGCCTTCGAACAACGCCAGGTCGACCTCGCGCGCCCACGGCCAGCGCGACGGCGGCAACCGCGTGTCGGCGAGCTTGTCGAAGCGTGGCAGCCGCACCGGCTTTCCCTCGCGCAACGCATCGAGCGTGGCGCACGCCAGCGCCACGTCGTGCGTGCCAGGCGGCCCGCGCGTGGCCAGCAATGGGTGCACTTGATGACCGAGCTGCAGCCGTTGGCGCCGTCCGAGATAGAAATCATCGATCGACAGCACCGCCACGCGCAAGCCGCGACCACGGGCGAGGGTGGCGACCTGGGCCGCCAGCGTCGACTTGCCCGATCCCTGCAGTCCGGCGATCGCATGGATGCGACTGCCGTGTGCCAGGGCGTCATCGAGCACCTGTTCGACCAGCCACGGGGCGAAGCCGGGGGACGCAACTGCGGGCGAACTCGCGGAGGGATGCAGCCGTGGCGACATCGGCCCACAATAGCGCAATGGATACCCCCGCCCTGCTCAACGAAGCCCTCGTCACCTTCGCGCAACTGTTCGCCGAGGCCGGTCAGGCCGGCGAGCCCGATCCGACCGCGATGTACCTGGCCACTGCCGGCCTGGATGCGCGGCCGTCGGTCCGCACCGTGCTGCTCAAGGCGCACGACGCACGCGGCTTCGTCTTCTACACGCACCTGGACGGACGCAAAGGCCGCGAGCTGCAGGCCAACCCGCATGCGGCGCTGCTTTTCCATTGGCCGCGCGTGCGCGAAGGCGTGCAGGTGCGCATCGAAGGGCCGGTCGAAATCGTCAACGACGACGAAGCCGATGCCTACTTCGCCCTGCGCCCACGAGGCAGCCAGCTGGGCGCCTGGGCGTCGAAGCAGTCGGAGACGCTGGATTCGCGCGAGACCTTCGAGCAGCGCCTGGCCGACGCCGGACAGCGCTTCGAGGGTCGCGACGTGCCGCGGCCGCCGCGCTGGACCGGGCTGCGCGTACGGCCTTCGCTGATCGAGTTCTGGTACGGGGCCAACTACCGCCTGCACGAGCGGCAGTGCTTCGAACTGGACCGCGCCGGTGAGTGGCACAAGCGGATGCTGTATCCGTGAGCCCGGCGGGCAGGACCGTGGGGCCGCAGCGCATCGTCTGCCTCACCGAGGAACCGACCGAAACGCTCTACGCGCTGGGTGAGCAGGACCGCATCGTCGGCATCAGCGGCTTCACCGTGCGCCCGTCGATCGCGCGCAGGGAAAAGCCCAAGGTCAGCGCATTCACCAGCGCCAAGATTGGCGAGATCCTCAAGCTGCAGCCGGATTTCGTCATCGGCTTCTCCGACATCCAGGCCGAGATTGCCGGTGAACTGATCCGCCACGGCGTCGAGGTATGGATCAGCAATCACCGCAGCGTCGACGGCATCATCGACTACGTCCGCCGGCTGGGTGCGCTGGTGGGCGCGGCCGATCGCGCCAACGCCTATGCCGACCAGCTGCAGCGCGGGCTCGATGCAATCGCCGATGAAGCGGCGAAGCTGTCGCGGCGACCGAAGGTGTACTTCGAGGAATGGGACGAGCCGCCGATCACCGGCATCCGCTGGGTTGCCGAACTGGTGCGCATTGCCGGCGGCGACGACATCTTTCCCGAGCGCGCGGCCGAGTCGCTGGCGAAACAGCGGATCCTGGAGGATGCGGGCGAGGTGGTGCGACGCGCGCCGGACATCATCCTGGGCTCGTGGTGCGGGAAGAAGTTCCGGCCGGAGAAGGTGTCGGCGCGACCGGGCTGGGATGCGATCCCGGCGGTGCGCGACGGCGAGCTGCACGAGATCAAGTCGCCGATCATCCTGCAGCCCGGGCCGGCGGCGTTGACCGACGGCGTGCGGGAAATCGCCGCGATCATCCGGGCGTGGTCACTGCGGTCGACCTGACCTCACCGTGGATAGAAATCCCGCGTGAACTGCATCGTCGATGTCGCCCCGTTCTCGCGCACGACCGTCACGTCGAAGCGCAGCGTGTCCGGCGGCGTGGCCTCGGCGGTGCCGATGTAATCGAGCAGGTCGCCGCTGCGCAGTTCGCGCATCTCGATGTTCTGGCGGCGGCCGCGCAGGTCGGTGGCGGTGGCGGTGATGCGTGCCGGCAGCGCGACTTCCTGTGCTTCCGGGCCCTGGCGCACGGCGACCAGCAGCATCACCGTGTTGTCGGCGCGGCTGATGCCGTACTGGCTGGCCACGCCCGGCGACAAGGCCGAGGTCTGCATCGCGTTGGCACGGACGCTGACATCACCGACGCGGCTGACGGCTTCGCCCTGCGGGGCGGTGGCGGCCGGCGTGGCCGGCGGCGGGGCGCTGCCGCTGCAGCCGGCAAGGCCGGCGATCAGCAACGCCAGGGTGGGGGCAATGCGCATGCGGGGTCTCCTCAGGCAATCAGTACTTGGCGTCAGTGGTTGGCCGCGGACAACTGCCGGCCACGCTCGGTGGCGGCGGCGATGGCGAGGGCGACCAGTTCGCGGAAGCCGCCGGCCTCGAAGGTTTCGATCGCGGCCTGGGTGGTGCCGCCGGGCGAGGTCACCCGGGCACGCAGCACGTCGGCCGGTTCGTCGAGGCGGGTGAGCATCGTGGCTGCGCCGAGCAGGGTCTGCTGGACCAGTGCCCGCGCCGCCTCGGGTGTCAGCCCCTGGGCGACGCCGGCCGCCTGCATCGCTTCGGCAAGCAGGAACACATACGCCGGGCCACTGCCGGACACGGCGGTGACCGCATCCATCCGGCTTTCGTCGTCGATCCAGACCGTCGGCCCGACCGCATCGAGCAGGCCCGCGGCATGGTCGCGCTGGTGGGCATCGGTCTGGTCGTTGGCGAACAGGCCGGTGATGCCGACGCCGAGCAGGGCTGGCGTATTGGGCATCGCCCGGACTACGGCCAGGCCACCGCCCAGCCAGCCATCAAGCTGGGCAGCGGTGATGCCGGCCGCGATCGAGATCACCAGCGGTCGCCTGGCCTGTGCGACTTCGGCAAGTTCGGCGCAGACGCTGGCCATCACCTGTGGCTTGACCGCGAGGATCCACACATCGGTACCGGCCGCGGCTTCGGCGGCATTGCCGAAGGCCTGGATATGGAAGTCGCGTTCCAGTGCTTCGCGCAGGGCGTCGGCCGGTTCGGCGACGTGCACGCTGTCGGCCGCCTGGCCTCGTGCGATCAGGCCTCCGATGAGGCTGCGCGCCATGTTGCCGCCGCCAATGAAGGCGATGGCGCCGGAATGGGTCGTGGGGGATTCGATCTGGGGCATGCAGGGGAAAAAGGCGAATGACGGTCGGGGCCGGTCATCGAGGATAGCAAGGCGTCAGCCCGGCCTCGGCCGGGCGCCGAACAGCGCGGTGCCGATGCGCACCATGGTCGCCCCTTCGGCGATCGCGATGGCATGGTCGTCGCTCATGCCCATCGACAAGGTATCGAGGTCAGGGTGCGCGGCACGCAGGGCCTCGAACAGCTCCCGGGTTCGGCGGAACGCACCGCGTCGCCGTTCGGGATCGGGGTGGGGCGTCGGGATGGCCATCAGCCCGCGCAGGCGCAGGCGCGGCTGTGCGGCGATGGCATCGGCCAAGGCGTACACGTCCCCGGGCTGGCAGCCGTGTTTGCTGTCTTCGTCGTCGATATTGACCTGGATCAGCACGTTCAGCGCTGGCCGGTCCGCCGGCCGGTGCTGCGCCAGCGCCGCCACCAGCTTGGCCCGGTCGACGGTCTGGACCCAGTCGAACAGGGTCGCCGCTTCCCTGGCCTTGTTGGACTGCAGATGGCCGATCAGGTGCCACTCCAGGCCCAGGCCGGCCAGGGCCGGCTGCTTGGCGGCGGTCTCCTGCACGTAGTTCTCGCCAAAGGCGCGCTGGCCGGCGGCCGCCAGTTCCGCGACGGCCGTCGCATCCTGGGTCTTGCTGACGGCGAGCAGCCGCGGCACTGGCCGTCCAGCTGCCTCCGCCGCGTTCTCAAGCTTGAGTTGCATGTCCTGCAGGGCGCTGGCGCGCACGTCTCAATTCCTGTCTAAAGTGCTGGAAAGATGGCGAGGTTAGGGGGCTATACTGCGGCGCAGGGGTAGTTTGGTTCCACTACGGGGCGCTTCAAGTGCCCTGTGTTCAAGGTACTGATCTTCAAGTCAGTTTTTCCAGTGGCAGTGCAGGGGAGCACGCATGGATATCGCCGAACTTCTGGCGTTTTCGGTAAAGAACAAAGCATCCGACCTGCACCTGTCTGCGGGCTTGCCTCCGATGATCCGGGTCGACGGCGACGTCCGCCGCATCAACATCCCGGCCCTGGACCACAAGCAGGTGCACGCGCTGGTCTACGACATCATGTCGGACAAGCAGCGTCGCGACTTCGAAGAATTCCTCGAGGTCGACTTCTCCTTCGAGATTCCCGGCCTGGCGCGTTTCCGCGTCAACGCCTTCAACCAGAACCGCGGCGCCGGTGCGGTGTTCCGTACCATTCCCTCGGAAGTGCTGGCCCTGGACGACCTGGGTTGCCCGCCGATCTTCCGCGAGCTGATCGACCAGCCGCAGGGCCTGATCCTGGTGACCGGCCCGACCGGCTCGGGCAAGTCGACCACGCTGGCGGCGATGATCGACCACATCAACAAGAACGAATACGGCCACATCCTCTCGGTCGAGGATCCGATCGAGTTCGTCCACACCTCGCAGAAGTGCCTGATCAACCAGCGCGAAGTGCACCGCGACACGCACGGATTCAACGAAGCGCTGCGCTCGGCCCTGCGCGAAGACCCCGACTACATCCTGGTCGGCGAGTTGCGCGACCTGGAGACCATCCGCCTGGCGCTGACCGCCGCGGAAACCGGCCACCTGGTGTTCGGCACCCTGCACACCTCCTCGGCGGCCAAGACGGTCGACCGAATCATCGACGTGTTCCCCGCCGGCGAAAAGCCGATGGTGCGCTCGATGCTGTCGGAGTCGCTGCGCGCGGTGATCTCGCAGGCGCTGCTGAAGAAGGTCGGCGGCGGTCGTACCGCGGCCTGGGAAATCATGGTCGGCATCCCGGCGATCCGTAACCTGATCCGCGAGGACAAGGTCGCGCAGATGTACTCGTCGATCCAGACCGGCCAGCAGTACGGAATGATGACGCTCGACCAGCATCTGCAAGACCTGGTCAAGCGCGGCCTGATCCTGCGTCCGCAGGCGCGCGAGTACGCCAAGGACAAGCGTCTTTTCGAATGATTGAACACCCTCCTCTCCCGCCAGCGGGAGAGGACAGGCCGCCACAGGCGGCCGGGGTGAGGGCAGTTTCGTCAGTCACACGCCGCACCGGCCGGGGAGCCTGGCGGCACTGGAGTAACGCATGAGCAGCAGCACCGGCGGCAGCATCGATTTCACCTCGTTCCTCAAGCTGATGGCGCACCAGAAGGCGTCGGACCTGTTCATCACCGCCGGCATGCCGCCGTCGATGAAGGTCCACGGCAAGATCTCGCCGATCACCCAGAACCCGCTGACGCCTCAGCAGAGCCGCGACCTCGTCCTCAACGTGATGACGCCGCAGCAGCGCGAGGAGTTCGAGAAGACCCACGAGTGCAACTTCGCGATCGGCGTCGCCGGCGTCGGCCGCTTCCGCGTCAGCTGCTTCTACCAGCGCAACCAGGTCGGCATGGTGCTGCGCCGGATCGAGACCAAGATCCCGTCGGTCGAGGAACTCAACCTGCCGCCGGTGATCAAGACGCTGGCGATGACCAAGCGAGGCATCATCATCTTCGTCGGCGCGACCGGCACGGGTAAGTCTACGTCGCTGGCGGCCATGATCGGCTACCGCAACCTCAACTCGACCGGTCACATCATCACCATCGAGGACCCGATCGAATTCGTGCACAAGCACGAGGGCTGCATCATCACCCAGCGCGAAGTCGGCATCGACACCGACAGCTGGGACGCGGCGCTGAAGAACACCCTGCGCCAGGCGCCGGACGTGATCATGATCGGCGAGGTGCGTACCCGCGAGGGCATGGACCACGCGATCGCCTTCGCCGAAACCGGCCACCTGGTGCTGTGCACGCTGCACGCCAACAACGCCAACCAGGCGATGGACCGCATCATCAACTTCTTCCCGGAAGACCGCCGCCAGCAGCTGCTGATGGACCTGTCGCTGAACCTCAAGGGCGTGGTCGCGCAGCAGCTGATCCCGACCCCGGACGGCAAGGGCCGGCGCGTGGCGATGGAAATCCTGCTCGGCACGCCGCTGGTGCAGGACTACATCCGCGACGGCGAGATCCACAAGATCAAGGAAGTGATGAAGGAGTCCGTGCAGCTGGGCATGAAGACCTTCGACCAGAGCCTGTTCGAGCTGTACCAGGCCGGCGAGATCAGCTACGAGGACGCGCTGCGCTACGCCGACTCGCAGAACGAAGTGCGCCTGCGCATCAAGCTGGCCCAGGGCGGCGACGCCCGGACGCTGGCCGCGGGCATGGACGGTATCGAGGTCGCTGAAGTGCGCTGAAGTGCGCTGATATCGCGCCATGAGCCGTACGAAAAAGCCGGGCACATGCCCGGCTTTTTTGTTGCATCACGTAGCCCGGGCAAGCGAAGCGCACCCGGGTTTCGGGCGATGAAGCCCCGGGTGCGCTTCGCTTGCCCGGGCTACGGGCGCCGCCAGGGCGGATCGAGCGGCGGCTTGAGCTTGATGATCCGCGCCTGCACCGGGCAGCTGTCGCGGTGCGCGCCGGGCAGATAGCCCAGGCTCATCAGAAACTCGCCGGTGATCTCCCCGCCGGTGAAGCGGAACGCCTTCTTGAACAGCTTCACCCAGTCGGCCTTGTCGCGTCGCTTGCCATCCACCTGCATGTTCGCGTCCAGCCACTGCGCGAAGCTGCCGTGCGAAGCGCGCAGGCCCTGGATCACCTGGGCGTTGTGGATCGCCGCGTCGACCTTCAGCCGGTTGCGGATGATCCCGGCATCGTTGAGCAGCCGCGTGCGATCGGCCTCGCCGTAAGCGGCGACCTTGTCGATGTCGAAACCGTCATAGGCGCTGTGGAACCCTTCGCGCTTGCGCAGCATGGTTTCCCAGCTCAACCCGGCCTGGTTGATCTCCAGCACGAGCCGCTCGAACAGCACGGCGTCCTCGCGTTGCGGGAATCCGTACTCGCGGTCGTGGTAAGGGCCGTGCAGCGGGTGGCCGGGTGCGTAGTCGCAGTAACCGGACATCGCTTACGGCTTGCCCGCTGCGAACTGCTCCAGCCCCAGCACGCCGGCGCCCTGCTCGAAGCGGATGTCCACCGGGATCTTCGCGTCCTTGAGCCGTCCCAGGTCCGCGGCCAGCTCCGGCTTGATCATCCCCAGCGTCTCGGTCATGCGCTTGGCCTCGGCGTAGTCGCCATCGCCCTGCACCTTGAGCAGCTTGGCGCTGAGGGCGTTCATCGCTGCGCGCATCTTCTCGAAGTCGACGCGATAGCGGCCATCCGGGTCGCGGCTGAAAGCGCCCTGCTCAGCGAAGAAGTTGAACCGCACCATGTTCGCCTTGCCGTGCGCATCGCTGGCACCGAAGCGCACTGAGCGCAGGATGCCGGCAAGGAACGTCACGTAGCCATCCATCAGCTTGCTTTCTTCCAGCTCGCCCTGGCGGCTGAGCGCATCGATCATGTACAGGCCGAGGATGTCGGCCTTGCCTTCCTCGAAGCTGGACGAGTATTCCTTCAGCGCCTCGTCGACCGTGCCCTTGCCGTCGAGGGTCTTCTTGATGCCCAGGCCGTGCGCGACCTCATGGAACATCACGTCCTCGAAGAAGGCATCGAAGGTCACGTGCTTGAGCTGGTCGGCGGCGATCAGTTCCTTCGCGATCGGGGTGAGGATGGCGTCGAACTTCGCCTTCATCACGTTCTCCAGCTGCAACCGGCGCGTGCCCTTGGCCAGCTGCACCTCTTCGTCGTTGGGCAGGTTGATGGCGATGGTCTTGGCGCCGACGTTGGCGTTGCCGCCGTAATAGACGACCTGGTAGGCGTTGAGGTCGGCCGCCGAGCCCGGAACCTCGGCCTTGTACCTCTCCTCCACCGGCAGGCCTTTCTGCAGCGCCGGCAGGAAGCTGGCGAAGCGGGCGAGCTTCTTGCTCCACTCCACGTCCTTGACCAGCACCAGCCCTTCGTACGCGGCCTTGTAGCCGAACAGCTGGTCCTCGTAGGTCTCGATCGGGCCGATGACGATGTCGACCGGGTTGGTCTTCATCTCCATCCAGGCCATGTCGCTGGGACGGAAGTTGTCGTCGAGCAGGGCCGTTGCGCGGATGGTCAGGTAATCGGCGAAGGACTTGTCCACACTCAGTGCGGCGGCCTCGCGCAGCAGCGCGGCGGCACGTTCGAGGTCGGCCTTGTAGGCCTGGTGATAGGGCACGGTGACCAGCTTGCCGTCCACGCGCCGCAGCAGGGTGTAGTTGGAGGTCTTGTCGGGCAGCGTGGCCGCCTCGAACTCGGCCTTGGTCATGTCGGCCGGATAGAACGGGCCACCCGGCGGGCGCGGACCGACGCCTTCGATGATCGGGCTGTCTTCGTTGAGGCGGTCCCATGGGCCGAAGTTGACCTCGACCAGTTCACGCGTGGCCGCATCGGGGGCGCGCGCGAGCAGGGCGGCACGGTCGCCGTCCCAGGACTGCTTCCAGTAGATGTCGTTCATGACCTCGCTCGCCTGAACAAGCTTGGCGATCATGCGTTTGCCCGCGTCGTCGAAGCCGGACAGCTCGGCCTTGAGCGGCACCAGCGCGTAGTCGCCGGCATGCGCGGCGGCATAACCCGATGCGGCCGGTGCGGCCTGCGCCGCCGGCTTGGCCGGCTCCTGCGGGGCTTGCGGCTTGCAGGCGGCCAGCGCGAGCCCGGCCAGGCAGGCCACGGCAAGGACGCGAAGGCGGGTGGAGTGCGCGAGCGGAGCGGACCGGGTCGAAGCTGTCATGGCGGCGGCACGTCGAGGACAGGGAAAGTCGCCATCCTACGCCCGCGAAGGTGCGGCACACATCGCGCAACGCGGGCTAGAATGTTGGCCATGTCAGTGACTCCCACGCCACTTGCCAACCAGCTGCTGATCGCGTTGCCGGCCCTGGCCGACTCCAACTTTGCACGCAGCGTCGCCCTGATCTGCCAGCACGATTCCGATGGTGCGATGGGGCTCGTCGTCAATCGTCCGTCCGAATACACGCTGGGCGAGGTGTTCGGGCAGATGGGCCTGGAAGGCGGCGACCCTTCGCTGCTGTCGCAGATCGTCCTCGCCGGCGGCCCGGTCCACCCCGAACGTGGCTTCGTGCTGCACGACGGCGGCTCGCAGTGGGATTCGACCCTGGCCATCACCGAACGCCTGTTCCTGACCACCTCGCGCGACATCCTCGAAGCGATGGCGCGCGGCGACGGCCCGGACAACGCGATCGTGGCCCTGGGCTGCGCCGGTTGGGGTTCGGGCCAGCTCGAGCAGGAGCTGACCGAGAACGACTGGCTGACCGCGCCGGCCGACGCCGAGCTGCTGTTCGAGCTGCCGCTGGACGCGCGCTGGCAGGCCGCGGCCGGGCGAATCGGCGTCGATTTCGCCTACCTGGCCGACTACTCCGGGCACGCCTGATGGTGGACGCGGCGGACAAGGCGTCTCCGATCCGGCGCGACGGCACCGTGCTCGGCTTTGATGTCGGTGCGCGCCGGATCGGTGTCGCCGTCGCCAGTGCGTTCGGCCACGGCGCCCGCGCCCTGGCGGTGATCGACGTCCACGGCCATGGCCCCGACTGGACCGCGATTGACCGGCTGCGCAACGAGTGGCGCCCCGACGGACTGATCGTCGGCGACCCGATGAGCCTGGACGGTGGCGACCAGCCGATCCGCCTGCGCGCCCATGCCTTCGCCCGCGAACTGCACGCACGCTACGGCTTGCCGGTGGTGCTGGTCGACGAGCGCATGAGTTCGATCGAGGCGGCGCAGCGCTTCGCCTCCGATCGCGCCGAGGGCCGCAAGCGCCGCCGCGATGCCGAGGCGCTGGATGCAGTGGCGGCGGCGGTCATCATCGAACGCTGGCTGGCCTCGCCCGACGACGCCCTGGATCTTTCCGAACTGCCCCATCCCACTTGAGCCCGTCGGCTGCACCGCCGATACGGACCCACCTGCACAGCGACCCATGAACGCACCGCACACGCACCTGCCGCGCCACCTGCTGATCCTGCAAGACCTCGAACGCGGCGCGCTCGATGCGCTGCTCGTTCGCTCGCAGGCTTTTGCCGAGGGGCATTACGACCGCCGCGCGCTCGATGGCATCGCCGTGTGCACGCTGTTCTTCGAGCCGTCCACGCGCACGCGCATGAGCTTCACCCTTGCCGCTCAGCGACTGGGTGCGGACGTGCTCAACTTCGATGCCTCGACCTCGTCGACGCGCAAGGGCGAGACCGCGCTCGACACCCTCAAGAACCTCGAGGCGATGGGCGTGCGCGGTTTCGTCGTGCGCCACCAGGACGATGGTGCGGTCGCCGGCCTGTCCGGGCACGTCAACGAGGGCACCGTGCTGGTCAACGCCGGTGATGGCCGCAGCGCGCACCCGACCCAGGGCCTGCTCGACATGCTGACCCTGCGCCAGGCCAAGGGCGCGGACTTCTCGAAGCTGAAGGTGCTGATCGTCGGCGACGTCAAGCATTCGCGCGTCGCCCGCTCGGACCTGCAGGCGCTGCGCGCCCTCGGCACCGGCGACATCCGCGTCTGCGGCCCGGCCCCGCTGCTGCCGGATGACGGCACGCTGCGGGGCTGCAACGTCTCGCACGATCTGGATGCCGCGCTGGAAGGCGTCGACGCAGTGATGATGCTGCGCCTGCAGCGCGAGCGCATGGAAGAAGGCCTGATCGCCTCGCTCGACGACTACCACCGCGATTTCGGCCTGACCAGCACCCGCCTCAAGCGCGCCGCGGCCGATGCCGTGGTGATGCACCCGGGTCCGATCAACCGCGGCGTCGAGATCACCGACGAAGTCGCCGACGGCCCGCAGTCGCTGATCCTGCGCCAGGTCAGCAACGGCGTGGCGGTGCGCATGGCGGTACTGGAAGCGTTGTTGCGCGGCTGACGACGCGTCGCCCTACAGCCTCTGGCCGCGGCGCTCGCGGATGTACTTCAGTTCGTTCTCGGCGACCGGGCTGGCAGGGTCGGTTTTCAGCGATTTCACGTAGTACGCCTCGGCCTGGTCCAGGTCGCCAAGCTCGATCTGCGCGTAGCCCATACCGCGCAGCGTCGCCGCCAGTAGATAGCGGTTGCTTTCGAACTTCTCGATCAGTTCCATTGCGCGCTGATAGGTTGCCAGCCCCTCGCCGGGGCGTCCGATGATGTTGAGCAGATAGCCGCGTTCGGCAAGTGGCTCGGCCCAGTACGGGGCCATGGCACTGGCCTTGTCGAGCATCACCAGGGCCTGCTCGGGCTGCTTGAGCTCAATGAGCAAAAAGGCGCTCATCTTGTAGGCACTGGGGCAGGCCATGTCGACCCATTCGATGGGAACGTCCTTGGCGGACGCCTCGACATAGGCTTCGTATTCGGCGGCGCTGGCGACGCTGACCATTGCAT
Organism: Lysobacter sp. S4-A87; assembly: GCF_022637455.1. Taxonomy (NCBI): domain Bacteria; kingdom Pseudomonadati; phylum Pseudomonadota; class Gammaproteobacteria; order Lysobacterales; family Lysobacteraceae; genus Lysobacter; species Lysobacter sp. S4-A87. Next base: position 1,527,159 of record NZ_CP093341.1, on the reverse strand, counting down.
GCCCCGGCGCGGCCAATCTGTCGCAGAACTCGAGCACCGGGCGTTGCAGCGCCTGCGCACCTGCCATGTCACCCCGCTTCACCGCCGCGACGACCTTGGCGTTGTCTTCGCGGTACTGCGAGCCCAGTTGCGGCTCGGCGTAAGCGGAGCCCATCGGTGTGATGACCGTCTCCACCTGCGACCATGCCGGAAACGATGCAACTGCAAGCCAGGCCACCAGGGCCGTCGTCATCCTGATCATGCTCAATCCCCCCGAGGTTGTACCAATTCTTACCCGATTGCCCTGCGCTGGCACCGTCCACGGGCATCGGGCATCAGCGCCGCCGCTGCGCAAACACCCAGGTCCACAGCTCCGGCGTCGCATACGTCGGATCCCAGACGTCATGCCCCACGCCGGCCAGCTCGCTGTAGCGCACATCGGCGCCGACCCGGCGCAGCGCCTCGGCCATGTGCCGTGACTGGTCCGGGGTGACCGCATCGTCGTTGGCGCCATGGAACAGCCACATGGGCAGGTGCTGCAATCGCTGCGCCGCGGCCGCGAACGGATCCGGCGCCTGCACCACCCCCTCGACCTGCAGCCGTTCGGGCACGCCGGGCGGCTGGGTGATGCCGCCGCAGACCGGCACCAGCGCGGCAAAATGCAGCGGCTCCATCAACGCCAGCTCATACACGCCGTAGCCGCCGCGCGACAATCCGGTCAGGACGATACGGTCCTGGTCACCGTCGAATTCGCGCACGCTCGCATCGAGCGCGGCCAGTGCCATGCGCGCATTCGCTCCGTCCCACGACTGGCCCTCGGGCGACTGCGGCATCACCACGATCGCCGGGAAGTCGGACAGGTGCTTGCGCAGATACGGCCCCAGGCCCACCTCGGTCTGTATCTGGTTGTCGCTGCCGCGCTCACCGGAGCCGTGCAGGAACAGGATCACCGGCGGATGGCGACCGCCGGCCTGCGCCGACGGCACGAACACCTGGTAGCGATGCGTGGCGCCTTCCACCTGCAGTTCGCGCTCGACAAAGCGGCCGCTGGCGTCGCGCGCTGGCCGGTGTGCGCAGGCGCTGGTCAGGGCCACGAGCAGCAACACGATCAGGCGTGACACGTTCGACATCGACAAGCCTCCGGATGCGAAGACGCCGCCACGTCAGGGGGCAGGGCTACCGCAGCAGGATGAGCGTCGCCAGGCCGAGGAACGTGAAGAACCCCATGACGTCGGTGACGGTGGTCAGGAAGATGCCGCTGGCCAGCGCAGGATCGAATCCGGCGCGCCGCAGCGTCACCGGCACCAGCACGCCCGCCACCGCCGCGAACAGCAGGTTGAGGGTCAGGGCCACGCCAATCACCAGCGACAGACCCACGCTGTGGAACCACAGCAGCACGATCAGCGCCAGCAGCGTGCCCAGCACCAGGCCGTTGAGCAGCGCCACGCGCGCTTCCTTCCACAACAGCGTGCGCACGTTGGCCGCACCGACCTGGCCCAGGGCAAGGCCGCGGACCATCAGTGCCAGCACCTGGGTGCCGGCGTTGCCGCCCATGCCGGCGACGATCGGCATCAGCACCGCCAGCGCCACCAGCTTGTCGATGGTGTCGGCGAACTCGCCGACCACGCTCGCGGCCAGGAACGCCGTGCCCAGGTTGATCGACAGCCAGATCAGGCGCCGCCGCATCGCGCGCCAGACCGGGCTGAAGAGGTCTTCGTCCTCGTCCAGGCCGGCCGCGCTCAGCGCCTGGTGCTCGGCCTGGTTGCGGATGATGTCGACGACGTCGTCGATGGTGATGCGTCCGAGCAGGATGTTGTTTTCATCGACCACCGGCGCGCTGAGCCAGTCATGGTCGGAGAACTTGCGCGCGACCTCGTTCGCCGATTCCTCGACGTCGATGGCCGGTTGCTCGTCGTCGATCAGCTTGTTGATCGACGTGCCCGGGTCGTGGGTCAGCAGCGCGGCCAGCGCGAGCCGGCCCAGGTACTGGTGGCGACGGCTGACCACGTACAGGTGGTCGGTGTGCTCGGGCAGTTCGCCGCGCAGCCGCAGGTAGCGCAGCACGACGTCGACGGTGGTGTCGGTGCGGACCGTCACCACGTCGGGGTTCATCAGGCGGCCGGCGGTGTCCTCCGGGTACGACAGCACCTGCTCGAGCCGTTCGCGGTTCTCGCGGTCCATCGACTTGAGGACTTCGTCGATGACGGTGTCGGGGAGGTCCTCGACCAGGTCGGCAAGGTCGTCGATCTCCAGTTCGGAGGCCGCGGCGATGATCTCGTCCGGGTCCATCTCCGCCAGCAGGCTCTCGCGCACTTCATCGCCGACGTGGACCAGCACCTCGCCGTCGTCCTCGGCATCGACCAGGCCCCACACGATGGTGCGCTTGGCCGGCGGCAACGACTCGAGGAGGTTGCCGATCTCGGCGGGGGAGAGGGTGTTGACGAGCCGGCGCACCGGACCCAGACGGCCGCTGTCGAGCGCATCGGAAAGCAGGCGCAGCTGGCGCGCGGTCTTGTCGTGGCGGACGGCTTCGGCCATGCGGGGCTTCCGGTGGCGCATCGCACCACGATGGCGCGACAGGGCTAGGTGTTCATGGCGCGCATTATCGCCCCTGGGGGCAATAAAGCCCAGCCCGGCAAGTTCGCATCACTCGCGAGGACGGATGGAACGCTGTCAGGGGCGATGCGAAGGGGCGTTGTCGTGAATCCACGCTTCGATTGCCGAACGATCGCGCGCACGCAGCAGTGCCGCCGCGTTCGCCTTCAGCTGGCCCAGGTTGCAATGGCGGATCGTGCGCCGCAGTTCCAGCAGCGTCGCCGGGTGCAGGCTGAACTCGGTCAGCCCCAGTGCCAGCAGCATCGGCGCGAAGTGCGGATCGCCGGCCATCTCCCCGCAGACCGCCACCGGTTTGCCGCGCGCATCGCCCAGGCGGATCACGTCGCGGACCAGGCGGATCACGGCCGGATGCAATGGCGTGTAGAGGTTGGTCAGCGCTTCGTTGTTGCGGTCGGCGGCGAGCAGGTACTGGACCAGGTCGTTGGTGCCGATCGAGAGGAAGTCGACCGCGCCGATGAAGGTGGGAAGCGCGATCGCGGCCGCCGGCACTTCGATCATCGCGCCCAGCGGTACCTGTTCGGCCACTTCGTGGCCTTCCTCGCGCAACTGCACGGTGACGCGCTTGAGCATGCTGCGAACCGCTCGCACTTCCTCGCGGCTGCTGATCATCGGCAGCAGGATCCGCAGCGGACCGTACCCGGATGCGCGGACCAGTGCGCGCAGCTGCGACTCGAGCAGGCCCGAACGTGCCAGCGACAGGCGCACGCCACGCAGGCCCAGTGCCGGGTTGGGTTCGTCGCGCAGGGCCAGCCCGGTGCGGTCGGCCTTGTCGGCGCCCAGGTCGAGCGTGCGGATGGTCACCGTGCGCCCGGTCATGCCGAGCACGACATCGCGGTAGACGCGGAACTGCTCTTCCTCGTCCGGGACCTCGTTGCGCTGCAGGAACAGGAACTCGGTGCGGTACAGGCCGACGCCGGCCGCACCCAGTGCGTGCGCTTCGGCGACGTCGTCGCGCGATTCGGCATTGGCGAAGAGCTTGATGTCGACGCCGTCGATGGTCCGGGTCGGCTCGCGCCGCAGGCGGTGCAGCTGCTTTCGCTCGCGCGCGAGTTCGCGCACGCGGCCGCGATGCGAGCGCAGGTCGCTGGCGTCGGGCTCCAGCACCACGCGGCCACTGGCGCCGTCGACTGCAAGCACGTCGCCATCGTTGATCTTCTGCAGCGCCTGCGCCGCGCCGACCACGTAGGGCAGGTGCAGGCTGCGCGCGAGGATCGCGCTGTGCGAGAGGATGCTGCCGCTGGTGGTGACGATGGCCATCACCCCCTGCGCCTGCAGTTGCACCAGCTCGGCGGGGGCAACGTTGTCGGTGACCAGGATCTCGCCGGCGACGCCGGAGATGCCATTGTCGTGGCGGTGGAGGGCGGCGTGGACGCGGCCGATGACCTGGTCGATGTCGTCGACGCGGCTGCGGAAGTAGGCATCGTCCATGGCCTGGAAGACCGAGGCGATGCGGTCGCGCTGCAGGCGCAGGGCGTAGTCGGCGGAGTAGCGGCCGGTCCGGATCAGTTCGTCCAGGCCATTGAGCAGTTCCGGGTCGTCGAGCAGCAGGCTGTGCAGGTCCAGGAACTCGCCGACCTCGTGCACCAGTGCGCCATGCAGGCGCTCGCGCAGTGCGAACATCTCGTTGCGGACGGTGGCGATGGCGGCGTGCAGGCGCGCGACTTCGGCTTCGACCGCCTTGGCGGGAATGTGCTCCTCGAGTACTTCGAGCACGTGCGGCAGGCGGACACGGGCGCGGCCGAGGGCGCTTCCGCGCGATGCACCGTGTCCGTTGAACTCCTGCCTCATTCCTTTACTCCGGTGGTGCGACGGGGCGTCAGCTATCTTCGTCGAAGCGGCGCTCGAACAGCGAGATCACGGCCTGCGCGGCACTGGCTTCGTCCTCGCCTTCGACCCGCAGCTTGACCTGCGTTCCCTGGCCGGCTGCGAGCAGCATCACGCCCATGATGCTCTTGGCGTTGACTTCGCGACCCTTGGCGGTGAGCGTGGCGCTGCTGCGGAAGCCCGACAGTGCCTGGACGAGCTTGGCCGTCGCGCGCGCATGCAGGCCGAGGCGATTGGTGACGGTCAGTTCTTGTTCGATCATCGCCGATTCCTCGATCCGGTCGCGCGCCCGTTGCGATCCCGCCGGGCCAGGTCACGCTTGCTCTGCCGAAGCCATTCCATTTCGTACTGCTCCAAAGTGCTTTCTCATGCTTCATCCACGATCACGCCGTTGCGTGCTCCGGCGGCGGCCACGGCGGGCAGCTCGTCCAGGGTCAGGTCGGCGTAGTTCATTACCCGCAGCAGCATCGGCAGGCTCAGCGCGGACACGCGCCGGACCGGTGTGCCCAGTCGGGCGACCTTGGCGGCGAGGTTGCTGGGCGTGGCGCCGTACAGGTCGGTCAACACCAGTACGCCTTCTCCGCCGTCGACGCGGCGCAGTGCTGCGCTCGCCAATGGCAGCAGGGCGTCGGGGTCGCCGTCGAACGGTACTTCCAGTGCTTCGGTCCGCAGCGGCAGCGGACGCAACAGGCGCCCGGCCACCGCGATCAGCGCGTTGCCTATGCCTTCATGGGTGATCAGGAGGATGCCGACGGCCATGCCGTCAAGTTAGCAGAGCCGGGTGACGGGCCGGAAGCGCTGTGAAGTCGATGGCGCGATGAAAGGAGAGCTGCCATGAGCGACCGGCGTCGGGACGGCGTCGTCCGCCGGCCCTGGGATTGCTACGCCCCGCGGACGCCATCCTGGCTTTACGCGGGGCGTGGGCCATCCATGGCCCACTGCTCCGCAATCCCAGGGCCGGCGGACGACGCTCGGGCACGTTCAGGCCCGGTCTGCGGTGACCGATAAGCCGAAGCGGGAGAGTGCCGGAAAAGAAGCGGCCCGCATCGCTGCGGGCCGCGGTTGGCGATCGCCGGAGCGACCGCGTGGGTCGCCGCCGATGTCAGGGGCATCATTTCGACGGCGGAGTGGTGTCGTCCTTCGGCGGGGTTTCCGAGCCTTCGGCAGGCGGCGGTGTCGGTGCGCCCGACTCCGGGGTCGTCGCCGGTGGCGTGGTGGTGTCTGCCGGTGGGGTGGTCGTCTCAGGCGGTGGTGTTTCGGCCGGCGGTGGTGTTTCCATCGGCGCAGGCGTGGTGGTTTCGGTCTTCTGGCAGCCACCCAGGGCCAGCGCCGCGGACGTGAGCGCCAGGGCGAGGGCGCCGATCATCGGATGGGAGAGGGTCGATCTCATGGTTTGCCTCCTCGCTAGTAATTGGCTCGACTAGTACTGGCTCGCGCCGCTCTGTTGGCTGGCGGCATATTCGGTTTCGGAAAGTTGGCCGTCGCCATTGCGATCGGCCTTGGCGAACTGACTGGTCAGCCTGGCATCGACGGCGGCTTCGTCCTTGCTCACCTTGCTGTCGGCATTGACGTCCATGTCCTGGAAACTCATCGGCTTTGGTGTCGTGTCCGGGGTCGTTTCGGGCGGTGGCGTCTCAGGCGTTTCAGTGCGCTGGGCCAATGCCGCCGGTGCGGCAAGCACGGCGGCCAGAACGAGCGTGATCATCGATGGAAGGTTGCGGATTTGCATGGGCATCTCCGTGATGGATTCGCGCGGCTTGGCAACGCAACTGCGACCCTATCCGCATCGACGCAAGCCAGATGCAAGTAACCTGCAAATATTTCGTGATACGGCCGGTCGCGGCGACACGAAGTCAGGAAGGATTCACGGCATCACGCCGCGACACCGCGTCAAAGCCCCTCTCCCGCTTGCGTGAGAGGGTTGGGTAGTTCCAGCCCCCCACCATTGCCCACCCGTAGCCCGGGTAAGCGCAGCGCACCCGGGGAACGACGGCAGAGCAACATCCGTGGATGGTGCGCGTCAGTCCAGCTCGCGGTGATGCACCGCGACTTCTTCCCAGCCCTGTTCGCGCGCGTGTTCGGCGAGGCGTTCTGCCAGGTAGACCGAGCGATGGCGGCCGCCGGTGCAGCCGAAGGCGATGGTGGCGTAACTGCGCGCACTGTCGACATGCAGGCGCGGCAGCCAGGTGTCGAGGAACTGGCTGATCTGGTTGGCGAACAGGTTCACGTCCGGCTGCGCTTCCAGGTACGCGCGGATCGCGGCATCGCGTCCGGACAGCGGACGCAGCACCGGGTCCCAATGCGGGTTGGGCAGCGCCCGCGCATCGAACACGAAATCGGCATCGGCCGGGACGCCGCGGCGGTAGGCAAACGATTCGAACAGCAGCGACATTCCGGTATCGCCACCGATGCAGAACTCGGTGATCACCTGCCGGCGAAGCTGGTGCACATTGAGCTCGCTGGTATCGACCACGGCATCTGCGATCGAGCGCAACGGCTTGAGCACCTGCCGTTCCAGCGAGATCGCATCGGCCAGCGACAGGCCCAGGTGGCTCAGCGGGTGGCGACGACGGGTGTCGGCGTAGCGCTTGAGCACGGTGGCATCACCGGCATCGAAGAACACCAGCTTCGGATCGAGTCCGAGCGCGCCCACCGCCGACAGCCAGTCGGGAATGTTGCTCAGGTCGCTGTGGCGGTTGCGCACGTCGATGCTGACGGCGAGCTTGGCCGGTGCGCCATCGTCGGCGCGCTGCACGCTGGCGACGAACTGCGGCAGCAGGTCGGCCGGCAGGTTGTCGACGCAGAAATAGCCCATGTCCTCGAAGGTCTTGAGCGCCACAGACTTGCCCGATCCGGACATGCCGCTGACGATGACCAGGGAGGGGGTGGGGGTTTCGCTCATGGGCTGGGACGTGTCCTGGCGTGATGTGGCGCGGCGTATCAGGAATCGCCGCGTTCGAGGAAATTGCTGTGGCGGGCGATGAACGCCGCCGCCGGGTCGAGCCCCTTCATGCGCAGGCTGTGCAGGCGCGTCGCCGCTTCCGTCAGCACGGCCAGGTTGCGGCCGGGCATGACGGGCAGGGTGATCATCGGCACGTCCAGGTCGAGCACGCGGCGCACGCCGCTGTCGCCGGTGAGGCGCTCGATGCCCATCGGCTTGGGCTCGGTCATCGGCTTGGCCAGGTGCACGATCAGGCGCAGGTACTTGTTGTTCTTGACCGCGGTGTCGCCGAACATCTGGCGGATGTTGAGCACGCCCAGGCCGCGCACTTCGAGCAGGTCCTGCAGCATTTCCGGGCAGGTGCCGTCGAGCACGTCGGGGGCGATCTGGGTGAACTCCGGCGCGTCGTCAGCGACCAGGCGATGGCCGCGCGTGACCAGTTCCAGCGCCAGCTCGCTCTTGCCCGAGCCCGACTCACCGGTGATCAGCACGCCGATCGAATAGATTTCCATGAAGACACCGTGCAGCGTCACCCGCGGCGCGAGCGTGCGCGCGAGGTGGTACTGCAGGTGGTTGAGCAGTTCGTGGCCGCGCCGCGGCGAAACCCACAGCGGTGTCTGGCTTTCCTGCGCTGCGATGCGCAGGTCCTCCGGGCAGGGCTGGTCCTTGCTGATGACCAGTGCCAGCGGACGGAACTGGATGATCTTCTCGATCGTCTCCCAGCGCAGGCGCGAGTCGAGCGCGTCGAGCCAGGCCAGCTCCTCGGTGCCGAGGATCTGCACCTTGTTGGGATAGATCGCGTTGAGATAGCCGGCGAGCGACGGCCGACGCGCCACGGTGTTGACCGCTTCGAGCACGCGCCGGTCGCCCTGCTGGCCGGCAAGCCAGCGCAGGCTGAGTCGATCGCGTTGTTGTTCGAACAATTCTCCTGCGCTGATGCTCGTGCTCATGCGGGCCTCAGGCGCAATCGTCCGGCGGGCGCCGTGCGCCCGCGCGGACAGGTGTGCTGGATCAGGTGCGCGATCGCTGTCGCGCCAGACAATTCATCCAGTGGCATGGAGTGGGAAGTGTCAGCCGAAGCTGTCGCTGCGTGCGGCGCTCTCGCCGCGGTGGTGGTCCACGACCTTGCTGCGGTGTTCCTTCAGCAGCCGGTCGAGCTTGTCGGAAAGCAGGTCGATGGCTGCGTACATGTCGATGGCAGCGGCGTCGGCGTGGAGGGTGCGGCCGGCGATGTTGACGGTGGCCTTGGCGCGATGATTGGGTTTGTCGAGGCTGAGCTGTGTGCGGACGTCGAAAGCCTGTTCGCAATGCCGTTCCAGTCGGGCCAGCTTGCTTTCGACGTAGTCACGCAGTGCCGGTGTGACTTCGATCTGCTGGCCGTAGGTTTCGATACGCATCGGAGACCTCCTTTACGTCGCAACGGGAATACAGGATGGCACGACCGGTGCGATGTGCAAGTGGCCGGCATCCACAGTTTGGCCAATGTGGCCCGGAAGGCCTTGATCCGCCGATGGTTTTGGCCGAAACCATCAAGTGTCGATGACTCGTGCACAGCGCGTTAACGCGCGCGTCGCAGTTCAGCCGATGCGTACGCGATCCTGCGAGGAGGGGATGCTCATGGCTTCGCGGTACTTGGCGACCGTGCGCCGCGCCACTGGCACGCCTGTTGCCTTGAGCGTTTCCGCCAGGCGCGCGTCGGACAGGGGCTTGCGCGGGTTCTCTGCCTCGATCAGGCGGCGGATCATGGACTGGATCGCGGTGCTGGAGGCCTCGCCGCCGGCGCCGGTGTCGATGCCCGAGGCGAAGAACGCGCGCAGCGGAATGGTGCCGCGCGGCGTGCGCGCGTACTTGCGCGCGATCGCACGCGACACGGTGGATTCGTGCAGGCCGACCTCGCCTGCGACCTCGCGCAGCGTCAGCGGCCGCAGCGCGCTGTCGCCGAACTCGAGGAACGCCGCCTGCTGCTTGAGCAGGCAGCGCGCGACCTTGATCAGCGTCTCGCCGCGCGCTTCCAGGCTCTTGAGCAGCCAGCGCGCTTCCTGCAGGTGGCCGCGCAGGTAGCTGGCGTCGCTGCCACTGGCATGGCGGACCATGCTCTCGTAGCCACGATGGATCGCGATGCGCGGGCGCATGCCGTCGGCCAGGGCGACCCGCCACAGGCCATGCTGGCGCCAGATGACCAGGTCGGGGGCGATATAGGTGTCGCTGGCGATCGCGCCGATCTGCGCGCCGGGGCGCGGATCGAGCGAGCGCAGCAGGTGTACGGCCGTCTCGACCTCGCCCAGGTCCAGGCGCATCTCGCTGGCCAGGCCGGCCACGCCGACCTTGGGCAGTCGCTCCAGCGGGCCATTGGCCAGCTGGTGGGCCAGTGCCTTGCCCGGTGTCTCGACGGCGAACTGCGCCAGCTGCAGGCGCAGGCATTCGCCCAGGCTTCGGGCGCCGACGCCGACCGGGTCGAACTGCTGCACCTGGTGCAGCACGGTGGTGATTTCTTCTTCGCTGGCCTCTACCGACGGCGCCAGCGAGGCGGCGATCGAGTCCAGCGGCTCGCGCAGGTAGCCGTCATCGTCGATGGCCTCGATCAGGGCCACGCCGATCAGGCGGTCGCGCGGCGACAGCGGGCTCAGGTGCAGCTGCCACAGCAGGTGGTCGTGCAGCGTGTCCGATTCGGCGACCTGCTCGGCGACCGGCGCGTCGTCGTCGCTGTCGGCAGGGCCGATGCGCTCGTACCACGGCTCGCCGTCATTGCTGCCCCATTCGGCCTCGGGCGGCAGGTGCTCGGTGCTGTCTTCATGCGACGACGAATCGCTTGCGCCGTTGCCATTGGTGACGCTGATCGCGACTTCGGTCCAGTCGAGCAGCGGATTGCTCTCCACTGCCGCCGCCAGTTCAGCTTCAAGCTCGACTGCCGACAACTGCAGCAGGCGGATCGCCTGACGCAGCTGCGGTGTCATCACCAGCTGTTGTCCTAGTGTGGCTTGGAGGCGGGGCTTCATTGTCTGAGACTAACGCGACCGGGGGAGGTCGACGGCCGTGCCGCGTTCGTCGCGATGCGCATTCCGCACACCGCATCCTTCGTTGACTGGAAATTACAGCCGGAAGGTTTCACCCAGATAAACGCGTCGGACATCGGGATTTGCAAGCAGCGAGTCCGGTGCTCCCTGCGCGAGCACGCTGCCTTCGTTGAGAATATACGCCCGATCGCAAATACCCAAGGTTTCGCGGACATTGTGGTCGGTGATCAGCACGCCGATGCCCCGATTCTTGAGGTGGCGCACGATTCGCTGGATCTCGCCGACCGAGATCGGGTCGACGCCGGCGAAGGGCTCATCGAGCAGCATCAGCCGCGGCTTGGCCGCGAGCGCGCGGGCGATCTCGACGCGGCGGCGTTCGCCGCCAGACAGGCTCGCGCCGATCTGGTCGGCGACGTGGTTGACCTGGAGTTCGTCCAGCAGGCTGGCCAGCTCGCGTTCGCGCCCGGCCTTGTCGAGGTCCTCGCGCAGCTCCAGCACCAGGCGGATGTTGTCGGCCACGCTGAGCTTGCGGAACACCGAAGGCTCCTGCGGCAGGTAGCCGACGCCGTACTTGGCGCGGGCGTACATGGGCTCGGAGGTGATGTCCTTGCCGTCGAGCACGATCTGACCGGCATCGGCCGGGACCAGGCCGACGATCATGTAGAAACAGGTGGTCTTGCCGGCACCGTTGGGGCCGAGCAGGCCGACGACTTCGCCGGCATCCAGGCTCAGGCCGAAATCCTTGACCACTTCACGCGAACGGTAAGCCTTGCGCAGCCCCTGGGCGACCAGCATCAGCCGCCTCCCTGCGTGTTCTTGGGCATGATCCGGATCTTGACCCGGCCGGCATCCTGGCCGCCGCCCTGCACCTGGCCGGTCTTCATGTTGTAGACGACGCGTTCGCCGGCGATGGAGCCGCTGGGCTGCTGGATGTTGACGCCGCCGGTGAACACGACAATCTCGCTCTTGAGGTCGTAATCGACCTTGTTGGCCTTGGCGTCCATGGCCTTGCCGTCGTCCAGCTCCTGCTTGAGCGTGACCGGCGAGCCGGTCAGCACCGCACGCACGGGGTCGCCGCCGCTGGAGTGGATGACCGCCTGGCTGGAGCGTATGTCGAGCGTGCCCTGGGTGATGATCACGCCACCGCTGAGGGTGGTCGGGCGGCTGTCGTCCATCGAGTAGTCGCTGCTGCCGGCATCGATGTCCATCGGCTTGTTGCGGTCGCTGGTGCGGGCCAGCGCGCTGGCCGGGGCCAGTGCCAGCAGGGTCGCCAGCGCGGCCGCCGGAAGCAGCGTCTGCAGGCTAGCGAACAGAACGGTCATAGCGGGCCTTGACGTTGGATTTGAGGAGGATGCGCTTGGCATCGAGATCGGCTTCCAGCCCTTGGCCGTTCAGTATAAAGCCCGGCTGGGTGACGGTTACGGCTGCAGTCGACGTGGCGCGCTTGTCGTCCGGGAAGACGTTCAGGTGGTCGGTCACGATGCTGACCGGCTTGCCGTCGGCATTGGTGCTCTCTGCCTTGACGCCGCCGCGCAGTCGCACTTCCTCGCCTTTCTCGCTGACCCAGCCGGTCCTGGAGCGCACTTCCCACGGGGTCGCCTTGCTGCCCGCCTTGGGCGGGATCACGAACAGCGGCGTGGCGATGTCCAGGGTCTTCACCTTCGGGTCGCGCTCCATCTTGGGCGCGATCAGGGTAAACGCTTCCTTGCCCTGTACGTCGAGCACGGTCAGCTCGAAGTCGTGCAGGGTGTAATCGGGGCGGTCGGACGCTCCGCCGGCCAGCGTGTCGCGATCGCGCTGGGACCACAGGGCCCAGGTGCTGAGCACCGCGCCGATCAGCAGCAACACGAAGATCACCAGGCCGCGACGGGTCATGCATTGCCCTCAACACGGACGCCTTCCACCTGGCAGACCTGGGCCAGCAGGGTTTCGGCGTGGCCCTGGGCGGCCAGCAGCAGGTCGCACAGTTCGCGCGCCGCGCCGTGTCCGGCCCGGCTGCCGGTGCGCCAGTGCACGCGCCCGGCGACCCAGGGGTGGGCATTGGCCGGGGCGACCGCGAGGCCGGTCTGCAGCATGACCCGCAGGTCCGGCAGGTCGTCGCCCATGAACGACACTTCGTCCATCGTGATGCCCATGCGCGCGGCGATGTCGCGCACGCAGGCGAGCTTGTCGGCGACCGCGGTGTGCACCTCGACGATGCCCAAGTCGGCGGCACGGCGCTGCGCCACTTCGCTTGCGCGTGCGGTGACGAAGGCGACCGCTATCCCGGACTTGCGCAGCAGCACCAGGCCCTGGCCGTCGTGGACGTGGAATGCCTTGAGCTCACGACCCTCGCTGTCGAAGAACAGGCGACCGTCGGTCAGCGTCCCGTCGACGTCGAAGCACGCCAGGCGAATGCGCGTCGCGCGTTCGCGGATGTCGGCCGGATAGTCGTTGAGGTGGCTGTAGGTCATATGGCTTGGCGGCATGCGTCTTTAGACCACCCGTGCGCGCAACAGGTCATGAATGTTCAGCGCACCGACCACGCGCCTGGCTTCGTCGACCACGAGCAGGCCGCTGATCTTGTGCGCCTCCATCAGCTGCGCCGCCTCGACTGCAAGCGAATCGGAGTCGATGGTCTTGGGCGAGCGCGTCATCACTTCGGCGATGCGGGTGTTGCGCAGGTCGACGCCGACGTCGTCGAGCGTACGGCGCAGGTCGCCGTCGGTGTAGAGACCGAGCAGGCGGTCGTCGTCATCGACCACGGCGGTCATGCCCAGGCGCTTGCGGCTCATCTCGATCAGCGCCTCGCTGATGCTGGCATCGGCGCTGATCCGCGGCACGTCGTCGCCGGCATGCATGATGTCGGCGATGTGCAGCAGCAGGCGCCGGCCGAGCGCGCCGGCCGGGTGCGAGCGGGCGAAATCGTCGGCGGTGAAGCCGCGCGCGTCCAGCAGGGCCACCGCCAGCGCGTCGCCCAGCGCCAGCGAGGCGGTGGTGCTGGAGGTCGGCGCCAGCGCCAGCGGGCAGGCTTCGGCCGGGACGCTGACGTCCAGGTGCACGTCGGCCTCGCGCGCCAGCGAGGAGTTGGGGCGGCCGGTCATGGTGATCAGCTTGTTGCCCTGGCGCTTGAGCACCGGCAGCAGCATCAGCACCTCGTCGCTCTCGCCCGAGTACGACAGCGCCAGCACGACGTCGACGTCGGTGATCATGCCCAGGTCGCCGTGGCCGGCCTCGCCGGGGTGGACATAGAAGGCCGGGGTACCGGTCGAAGCCAGGGTCGCGGCGATCTTGCGCGCGATATGGCCGGACTTGCCCATGCCGGTGCAGACCACGCGGCCGCTGGAGGCCAGGATCAGCTTGCAGGCGGCGCTGAAATCGCCATCGATGCGCTCGGCCACGGCGGCCAGCGCCTGTGCCTCGATCTCGAACACGCGGCGGGCGCTGGCAGCGAGCTGCGCCGGGTCGTCGGCGTAGGGCGCGATGGGGTGGGGCTGGGCAGGGGTTGGGACGCTTGCCATTTCGGACCGGGGGCCTTTCCGCTAGGCTAATCCATCAATTCTATGCGGTTCATCCGCCAAAAGCCCGTCAAGCCCGGGCTCCCGCCCACCGCGAGACCGCGCGCAGCCCTGCTGCCGCAGGCCGCATGCACTTCCGAGGCCCTGCATACGTGAATCCCGAGACCATCCGCCAGCTGATCGAACAGGGCCTGCCGGGCGCGCACGCCGACGTGCGCGGTGACGACGGCGTCCATTTCGAGGCCACCGTGGTGGCCGAGGCCTTCCGCGGCAAGTTGCCGCTGGCCCGACATCGCCTGGTCTACTCGACCTTGGGCGATCGCATGGGCGGCGAGATCCATGCGCTGGCGCTGAAGACGCTGACGCCGGAAGAAGCCGCCTGACCCCCGCTTGAGGTCTGCGGCCGGCATCCCGGCTGATCCCTGCGTTCACCCACCCCGTTCACCCATCCAGTCCCAGAAACCAGAATCCGACCCATGCAGAAGATCGTAGTAGAAGGCGGCGCCGCGCTGAACGGCGAGGTGCAGATCTCCGGCGCCAAGAACGCGGTGCTGCCGATCCTGTGCGCGACGCTTCTGGCCGACGGCCCGGTTTCGATCAGCAACGTGCCGCACCTGCACGACGTGGTGACCACGGCCAAGCTGCTGGGCGAGCTCGGCGCCGGCATCACCGTCGACGAGGGCACCATCAGCGTCAACGGCAAGCCTGGCCGCGGCCGCGGCATCGTCGTCGATCCGACCACCGTGCACAGCCACGTCGCCCCCTACGAGCTGGTCAAGACCATGCGCGCGTCGGTGCTGGTGCTGGGCCCGCTGCTGGCCAAGTTCGGCGCCGCCGAGGTCTCGCTGCCGGGCGGCTGCGCGATCGGTTCGCGTCCGGTCGACCAGCACATCAAGGGCCTGCAGGCACTGGGTGCCGAGATCACCGTCGAGAACGGCTACATCAAGGCCCATCGCAACGGTCGCCTGAAGGGCGCGCGCTTCGTCTTCGACGTGGTCAGCGTCACCGGCACCGAGAACGTGCTGATGGCGGCGGTGCTCGCCGAAGGCACCAGCGTGCTCGAGAACGCAGCGATGGAACCGGAGGTCGTCGACCTCGCCGATTGCCTCAACGCCCTGGGTGCCAACATCGAGCACGCCGGCAGCGGCCGCATCGTCGTCCATGGCGTCGAGCGCCTGCACGGCGGCAGCCACGACGTGCTGCCCGACCGCATCGAGACCGGTACTTTCCTGGTCGCGGCGGCGATGACCGGCGGCCGCGTCACCGTGCGCCGCGCGCGCCCGGACACGCTCGATGCGGTGATCGACAAGCTCAAGCAGGCCGGCGCCCAGATCGAGATCGAGGGCGACCGCATCACCCTCGACATGCAGGGCAAGCGTCCGCGCTCGGTCGACCTGACCACCGCGCCGCATCCGGCGTTCCCGACCGACATGCAGGCGCAGTTCATGGCGCTCAACAGCATTGCCGAAGGCGTGGGCGTGATCAACGAGACGATCTTCGAAAATCGCTTCATGCACGTCTCCGAGCTGCAGCGCCTGGGTGCCGACATCCGCGTCGAAGGCCATACCGCGATCATCCGTGGCGTCGAACGCCTCAGCGGTGCGCCGGTCATGGCCACCGACCTGCGCGCATCGGCCTCGCTGGTGCTGGCCGGCCTGGTGGCCGACGGCACCACCACCATCGATCGCATCTACCACCTCGATCGCGGTTACGAGAATCTCGAAGAGAAGCTCTCGGGCCTGGGTGCGGCCATCCGCCGCATCGCCGGTTGAGGGTGGGTTGAAGCGCCGATGATCATCGCCCGCGGAAAGTTCTCGACCCGTCGCAAGATGCTGCTCGGACTGGTGCTGGTGCTGCTGGGCGTGGTCGCCTGGCTGCACTTCACCGGCGCGGCGGCGACCCGCGGGCTCGAGCGCAAGCAGATGGACTGGGACAACAACGGCCAGGTCACCATGCACGAGATGCTGCAGTCGCTCTACGCGGTGAAGGTGGAGATCACCCGCGAAGGCCCGCGCGAATGCCGCGCCTATTCGTGGCGGGGATCGGACCAGACGCTGCGCGTGGACTGCCGCACGACGATGCAGGCCGCGGCCAAGCCCTGATTCGTGTGACCTGAGCCGTGGGCCCTGAGCCGTGGCCCGGGGGCGTCCTCCGGGTTCCCGGCACACGGCCGGGACCCCTGCCGCATCGCACATGCATTCCGTTTTGGATGTGCTAAGAATTCCGGCCGACTCGCCAGGAATCCTTGCATGACCACCACCCGTCGTGACCTGCTCAAGTTCGGAGCCCTCGCCGCCGCCTCCGCTGCGCTGCCGCAGTGGGCATGGGCCAAGCCGTCCAGGCCCATCGAGCGCGCGGCCAAGCCGCTGGACATCCTGATCCTCGGCGGCACCGGCTTCACCGGGCCGTTCCAGGTGAACTACGCACTGGCGCGCGGGCACAAGGTGACCCTGTTCAATCGCGGCAAGCGTCCGTCGCCGGAATGGCCCGGTGCGGTCGAGCAGCTGTTCGGTGACCGCAACACCGGCGACCTGAAATCACTGCAGGGGCGCAAGTGGGATGTCTGCATCGACAACCCGACCAGCCTGCCGTTCTGGGTGCGCGATGCCGGCAACGTGCTCAAGGGCAACGTCGGGCAGTACCTCTTCATTTCCACGATCTCGGTCTACGCCGATGGCAGCAAGCCGGGCATCACCGAGGACGCGCCGCTGGCGGTGTACGCGGGCAAGGATGCGATGGCCGAGACGCAGGAGTCGCTGCGCGCGGACATCGAGCACCTCTACGGTCCGCTCAAGGCATTGAGCGAGGCCGAAGCGCACAAGCAGTTCGGCAAGCGCGTCACCATCGTGCGCCCCGGCTACATCGTCGGTCCGCGCGACGAAACCGACCGCTTCACCTACTGGCCGCATCGCGTCGCGCAGGGCGGCGAAATGCTGGTGCCCGGCGATGGCGCCGACCCGGTGCAGATCATCGATGGCCGCGACCTGGGCGAGTGGATGATCCGACTGGCGGAGGCGGGCACTCTGGGGACGTTCAACGCGGTGGGTCCGGCCAGGCCACTGAGCACGACCGACATGCTCAAGGGCTGCGAGCGCGTCACGGGCAAGAAGCCGACGTACACGCACGTGTCGCCGGAGTTCCTCGAAGAGCAGAAGGTCGAGTTGCCGATCTGGGTGTCGTCGAAGAGCGGTCCGTATGCCGGCTACGGCGCGGTCAGCAATGCGCATGCGATGGCGGCGGGACTCACCTATCGCCCGTTCGACACCACCGTGACCGATCTGCTGGCCTGGTTCCGCAGCCAGCCGGCAGAACGCCAGGCGACGCTGCGCGCAGGCATCACGCGCGAGCAGGAAGCCACGCTGCTGAAGGCGTGGCACGCAAAGACCTGAAAACCGGGCCGTAGCCCGGGTAAGCGAAGCGCACCCGGGTCTTCACCAAATCCTCCCCACGTCACCCCGGATGCGCTTCGCTTATCCGGGCTACGTGGTTCTACTTGACCGACTGCACGCGCAGGTCGATCGCGTCCTGGCCCTTGTCGCGCTGCAGGATGCGCGCAGGCACCGGCATGCCGTCGACGATCCAGGCGATGGTCTGCTTCTCGCCATGGTTGGCGCTGACCTTGGTCGCCTGCACGGGCTTGCCGTCGATCGTGATTTCTTCCTTGCCGGCAACGGTGTAGCTGAGCTGCTTGACGCGGCCGTCCTCGACCATCCGGTAGTTCATCGGCTTGCCGGCGGCGAGGTCGCGCACGACCGCCAGGTTGACCAGCAGTGCGTCCAGATCGCCGCTCTGCAGCTTGATCGGTCCGGCGCGCTCGGGCTTGACGTCGCCGGTCCAGCTGGCGACGCCACGACTCCAGTCGTAGACGGCGTTCTTGGTCTTGCTCTTGGCCAGCACCTTGCTGGTGTCGGTGCCCGACAACGGTCGCCATTGCCCGCCCTTGTCCTCGAACACGGTGGTCTGCCGCAGGTCGGCCAGCGGCGCGGTCACGGCGAGGGTGTACTTCCAGCGGTTGGCGCCGTCGGCCACCAGGGTCATGCGGCCGGTGCCGACCACGCCCATGTAGCTGGCCTGGTAGTCGGCGGTAAAGGGTTTGATCGCCAGCGCAGGAGCGCTGGCCACCGTCAGCAGCATGGCGGCGAACGCGCCGTACAGTCGCGGGCGGGTCAGGGTGGTGGTCAGTCTGGCAGCCATCACTGGGCTCCTTTGTAGTCGACCAGGCGCAGGTCGAAGGTGTCTTCGCCATTTTCACGTTGCAGGATGCGCACCGGCGTGGGCACGCCGTCGACGACCCACACCACGGTTTCCTCATTGCCCTGCACGCGCTGGACGCGCATCGCGTTGAAGCTCATGCCATCGACTGCGACGCTTTCCATGTCGCTGGCGACCGCGTAGCGGTGGTCGCGGGCGCGGCCGTTGTCGACGAAGCGGTAGTCGAGTGTTCTTCCGGGTTGCGCGTCGCGGATGATGGCCAGGTTGATCAGCAGGCCGCTCATGTCGCCATCGCGCAGGGGCACGGGGGCCTGGCGGTTCTTCTTGACGTCACCGGTCCAGCGCGCCGAATGGCTGGCCCAGTCATAGGTGCCGGTGATCTTCTTGCCGACAAACAGGGCCTTGCGCACCGTACTCTGGCTGAGCGGGCGGTAGGCATCGCCGACGGTGTCGAACACCGTGCTCTGCTGCGCATTGACGCCGGCCAGGCCCATCAGGCCGCGGGTACCGCGCATGTTCAGATCGATGCGCCAACGTCCGCTGCTGTCTCCCGGCACCACCTGCATCGTCGCCTCGCCCAGTGCCTTGCCGGCGTTGAACACCTGGTAGTTGGCGACGAACGACTCCAGCGCCAGCGCCGGAGCGGAAACCGCAGTGCACGCGAGGAGGGTCAGGACACGGAAGATCGGCTTCATCGAACCTTGGATCGGGGACGCACAGTAGCGTCAGACTGGCACAGATGGCGGGCCATCGGGGGTATGCAAAACACCGGCGGAATCTAAGCGCAGTGCCGTAAACAGCGGATGACCGTCGAGCAGGATGGTTGTCCCGTGTTCAGCCAGCCGGCCGGAAGCGGCCAGGCGCAGCACCGCCACCAGCAGCGGGTGTTCCATTGCCAGCACGCGCGCCGACAGTGATTCGGCGTCATCGTCCGCCAGCACCGGCACGACGGCCTGGGCGATCACGGCGCCGGCATCGAGCTCGGGGATCACGAAATGGACGCTGGCGCCGTGCTCGCGCTGGCCATCGGCGATGGCGCGCGCATGCGTCCGCAGCCCTGGATAGCGGGGCAGCAGTGACGGGTGGATGTTGAGCAGGCGACCGCGGAAGCGGCTGACGAAGGCGTCGCCGAGGATGCGCATGTAGCCCGCGCAGACGACCCAGTCCGGTTGGCAGGCCGCAATGGCGTCGCCGAGGTCGGCATCGAAGGCCTCCCGCGACGGATACGCGCGGGCGTCGGCGCTCCAGCGAAGTCCTGGCGCAACGCGCTGCAGTGCCTGCGCAGCCGGCTTGTCGGAAAACACTCCGGCAATCACGGCGGAAAGCCCGCCGCCGGCGATCGCGTCGATGATGGCCTGCAGGTTGCTGCCCCGGCCAGAGGCCAGCACCGCGATCCGGCCCGGCATCAGGCGGCCTCTGCCGAAAGTGGATACGCGGCGACCGCCCGGCGTGGCCACGCCACCAGCGCGCCCAGCGTGGCCAGCAGCATGTCGGCATGGGCATCCCACATGTCGCCCTGCTGGCCGTTGTAGGCCTCGGCGGCCTGCGGCGACATCGTCAATGCGATCGCCCACTCCAGCCATTCGTAAACCAGGCTGGCGCACATGATCGACATCAACGCGAGGGCGAAAGCCTGGCGCTGCGACAATCGCGGCCAGCGTTGTTGCGCGTACTGACGAAGCGCGGGAGCGAAGCACACGCCGAACAGCAGGTGGATCACGCGATCGGCATGGTTGCGTTGCCATCCGAATGCCTGCTGCGGCGACCAGCCGGTCAACGCCTGCATCCAGGCGTCGTAGGGCAGGTTGGAGTAGAGCCAGCGCGCGGCAATGCAGTGCGCAGCGATGAATCCGCAGATCAGCGCGAAATCGGACGCGCGCATCGGCCAGCGACGGTCATGGCGCAGCAGCCACCACAGGCCGGCCACGGTCAGGCTGCTGTGCAGCGCCTGTTCGGCCGGCCAGTGCGGCGAGATCCACGACGCCAGGAACACGGCCACGACAAGGCCGAATGCGATCCGCTTGGCTCGCTGCATGTCGGGTCTCAGCCGATGTGCACGCGCTCGCCGTCACCGGCCTTGACCACTTCGCCGATCGGGCGGTGGCTCAGGCCCATGCGGTCGAGGTCGGCACTGACAGCGGCGACATCGCCCGCGGCAACGACCAGCACGAAGCCGACGCCGCAGTTGAACGTGCGCCACATGTCCTCGTTGGGCACGGCACCTTCGCGCTGCAGCCAGTCGAACACCGGCGGCAGGACGATGCTGGAGGCCTCGATCTGCAGGCCCAGGCCGTCGGGGATCACGCGGATGATGTTCTCGGTCAGGCCACCACCGGTGATGTGCGCCATCGCGCTGATCCCACCTTCCGCGCCGTCGTGCTTGCCGAGCAGTTCCAGGATCGGCTTGACGTACAGCGCGGTCGGCGCCATCAGCGCATCGATCAGCTTGACGCCACCGACGTCGAGGTCGGCCGGGCGGCCGGCGCGGTCGTAGATCCTGCGCACCAGCGAGTAGCCGTTGGAATGCGGGCCGCTGGAAGCGATGCCGATCAGCACGTCGCCCTGGCGCACCTTGGCGCCGTCGAGCAGCTTGGACTTCTCGACCGCGGCGACGCAGAAGCCGGCCAGGTCGTATTCGCCCGGCGGGTACATGTCGGGCATCTCGGCCGTTTCGCCGCCGATCAGCGCGCAGCCGGACATTTCGCAGCCCTTGGCGATGCCGCCGACCACGGCCACGGTGGTGTCGACATCGAGCTTGCCGGTGGCGAAGTAGTCGAGGAAGAACAGCGGCTCGGCGCCCTGCACCAGCACGTCGTTGACGCACATGCCGACCAGGTCGATGCCAATCGTGTCGTGGCGATTGAGCTGCTGGGCGAGCTTGAGCTTGGTGCCGACGCCATCGGTGCCCGAGACCAGCACCGGCTCCTTGTACTTGCCCGACAGGTCGAACAGGGCGCCGAAGCCGCCCAGGCCACCCATCACCTCGGGACGGAAGCTGCGCTTGACCAGCGGCTTGATGCGTTCAACGACCTCGTTGCCCGCGTCGATGTCGACGCCGGCGTCGCGGTAGGTGATCGTGGTGGGGCTGGGGGGAGTGCTGGACACGGGCGGCCTCGGCGGTCGCGGGATATGAAGCGGCGATTTTACCAGCCGTGACGGCCGCGAATGGACGTGTCGGCGCCACTACGGCACCATTTCGGCTCATTACGCACCACCAGGGATAGCGATGGTTCGGGCAATTGGCACGGGAACACGCTCTACAAGCGGCGCAACAGGCATGCTGGGCCGCATGAAGATCCATACGAAGGCCGTCCCTTCCAAGGTCCTGGGCCTGGCCATGGCGACGGGGCTGGCAATGTCCCTGCTGCTGGCGAGCTTCAGCGCCGCCGCGCAGCGCGTGGAGGGCGATGTCGCCCGCGCCGAGGGCATCTACGCCACCGAAGTGCAGGTCAACGGCCAGGGTGAGGGCGAGCGCAACAGCGCCTTTGCCCGCGGCCTGGCGCTGGTGCTGGGCAAGCTCTCAGGCGACCGCGGCGCGGCTTCACGGCCGGGCGTCGGCCAGGAGCTGCGCCAGGCCAAGACCTACGTGGAGAGCTACGACTACCGCCAGGACGAGGGCCTGGGCCCGACCGGCGCCCCTAGCTTCCGCACCACCCTGGTGGTCAAGTACGACGAGGAGGCGGTCAACGAGCTTGCCTCCACCCTGGGCATCCCGGTCTGGCCGCAGCCGCGGCCCAAGCCGGTGCTGTGGCTGGCCATCGACGACGGCAGCGGCCCGCGCCTGGTCGGCCTGCCGCAGGTGAATGCGGCCCGGCCGGCCCTGAACCGGGCCACCGAGCGCGGCTACAAGCTCGGCCTGCCGACCGGCAATGCCGCCGAACAGGCCGCCGTCGGCGCGATCTGGCGCGGCGACAGCGCCGCCGTCGCGCGCGCTTCGGCCCGCTACAGCCCGCCGATGCAGCTGATCGGCAAGCTGTACCGCGACACCACCGCCGGCTGGAAGGCCGACTGGACCTTCGTCGATGGCGGCAAGGTGCTGTCGAACTGGTCGCAGACCGGTACCGACCCGCGCCAGTTGATGGCCAACGGCGCCGACGGCGCCGCCGACGCGCTGATGAAGCGCTATGCCAAGCGCGCCACCACCGGCCAGCCGGGCAGCTACCGGGTGACCTTCACCGGCATCGACAGCAGCGACGACTTCATCCGTCTCGCCGGCTACCTGCAGAAGCTGTCGGTGGTGCGCCGCCTGACGCCGACGCGGGCCACGCCGCTGGGCCTGGAATACGACCTGGAACTGGTCAGCGGCCTGCCGGGCTTCAACCGCATGCTGGCGCGCGACGACGTGATCGAGGTGATGGAAGGCCTCGAAGGACAGCCGCCGGTTTACCGGCTGCGTTGAGTCCATTGCATTGAGACACATGGATTGAGAACAGGGGACACCATGCAAACGCAATCACTGGACGAGATCGCGCTGTTCCTGCGCCGGCTGCAATGGACTGCGCTCGGCCTGGGCGCGTGCTGGCTGGTGTGGCTGCTGGCGCCGATCCTCTCGCCGTTCGCCTTCGCCCTGATCCTGGCCTGGCTGGGTGACCCGCTGGTCGACCGGATCGAACGTGCCGGTCGCTCGCGCAACACCGCGGTCGCGCTGGTGTTCACGATGATGGCGCTGGTCGTGCTGGCCGGGCTGCTGGTGCTGGTCCCGGTGATGGAACGCCAGATCACCACGCTGGTGTCTTCGCTGCCGCGCTACCGCGAGTGGCTGATGATGACGGCGCTGCCGTGGGTCGAACGCCGCAGCGGTTTCGAGATCACCGACTCGCTCGACTTCACCCATTTCGCGCAGCTGGTCCGGGAAAACTGGGACCAGGCCGGTGGCATCGCAACGACGATGCTGGGGTATCTGTCGCGTTCGGGTTCGGCGGTGCTGGCGATGGTCGCCAACATCGCGCTGCTGCCGGTGATCGCCTTCTTCTTCCTGCGCGACTGGGACCTGCTGGTCGAGCGCGTCGCATCGCTCATCCCGCGCAACCACCTGCCCACGGTCGGGCGCCTGGCGCGCGAATCGAGCGACGTCCTCGGTGCGTTCCTGCGCGGCCAGTTCCTGGTGATGCTGGTGCTGGGCGTGATGTACGGCCTGGGCCTGTGGGCGGTCGGCCTGGACCTGGGCATCCTGATCGGCCTGATCGCCGGTCTGCTGACCTTCGTGCCGTACCTGGGCCCTGCCAGCGGCATCATTCTTGGCGTGATCGCGGCGCTGGTGCAGTACGGCGACTGGCAGCATGTCGCCGGTGTGCTGGCGGTGTTCGGCGTTGGCCAGGTGATCGAGAGCTACGTGCTGACGCCCAAGCTCGTCGGCGATCGCATCGGCCTGCATCCGGTCGCGGTGATCTTCGCCGTCCTCGCCGGCGGCCAGTTGTTCGGTTTCCTCGGCATGCTGCTGGCGCTGCCGGTGGCGGCGGTCGTCAACGTACTGCTGCGCTACGCGCAGGAGCGATATCGCCATAGCCGGTTGTACGTGGGCGAAGCCGCACTGGATCCGATGACCGATCCGCACCTGGCGCCGCCGCTGGACGACAGGCAAGAGTGAGCGACCCAGTTGTGAGAGGCATGCAGTGAGCGTTCCGCAGTTGCCGCTGGCGTTGCGATACCCGCCCGACCAGCGTCTTGATACGTTTGTCCACGCACCCGCCGGGACCGTGGAGCAGCTGCTCGCGTTGGCGACGGGTGCCGCGGCCGTGCGTACGGACAACGTCTACCTCGCCGGTCCGTCGGGCGTGGGCAAGACCCACCTGTTGCTGGCGACCTGCGCGGCAACCGAAGCGGCCTGCCGACGTGCGGCCTATCTGCCGCTGCTGGCCGCGGCCGGACGCCTGCGCGACGCGCTCGAAGCGCTTGAAGGCAATGACCTGATCGCGATCGACGGCCTGGATGTCATCGCCGGCAACCGCGAGGACGAGATCGCATTGTTCGACGCGCACAATCGTGCACGTGCCGCCGGCGTGGCGCTGGTCTATGCCGCGCGCGACATTCCCGATGCGATCGGACTGGGACTGCCGGACCTGCGCTCGCGCCTGGGCCAGTGCACGCGGATCACGCTGGCGCCGCTGGATGACGAAGGCCGCCGCGAAGTGCTGCGCCAGCGCGCACAGCGGCGCGGGCTGGTGCTGGAGGAAGCGGCGCTGGACTGGTTGCTCAAGCGCGTCGGTCGTGACCTGGGTGGATTGACGGCGTTGCTCGATCGACTCGATCGCGCGTCGTTGGCGGCGCAGCGGCGGATCACGGTGCCGTTCCTGCGGCAGACGCTGGGCAGCTGAAGCTTCGCGCCCGGCTCTCCCGCCTAGCGTCCCAGCTCCGCATCCAGCGTAGCCAACCGCTCCGGCGTACCCACATCGGTCCAGCTACCGCGGTGATGCTCACCGCTGATTGATCCATCCGGCATCAATGCCTTCAGGATCGGCGCCAGTCGAAAGCGCGGCGGCTGTTCGCCGGCGCCGGGCTCTGCCGCCGCCGCATCGCGCCAGTGCGCCAGCAACTGCGGCCGGTAGATGCCCAGCCCTGCATACGTCAGCAGGTTGGCGCCCTCTGCGCGGACAAGGCCACCGTCATCGAGTGCGAAGTCGCCCTGGGTGGCATGACCCGGGCGATCGACCATCACCAGGTGCGCCAGCCCCTCGGGTTCGCGCGGCAGGCGGGCGAAATCGAAATCCGTCCAGATGTCGCCGTTGACCAGCAGGAACGGTTCCTCGCCCAGCAGCGGCAGCGCGTGCAACATGCCGCCGCCGGTTTCCAGCGGCGTGGTGCCTTCGTAGGAGTAATGCAAGCGCAATCCCCAGTCGGCACCATCGCCCAGGTTCGTCGGGAACTGATCGGCCAGCCAGCTGGTGTTGATGACGACATCGCGCATGCCGATCGCGGCAAGCTTTTCCAGGTGCCACACGATCAGCGGCTTGCCGCCCGCGACCAGCAGCGGCTTGGGCGTGTGGTTGGTCAGCGGGCGCATGCGCTCGCCAAGACCGGCGGCAAAGATCAGTGCCTTCATGCGCGCACCCGGGTCATTGCGGGGCGGACATGCGAATCCAGCAGGTCGGCAAGCGCGGACAGCTCCGGATAGCGCGGCAGCACCTCATCGAGGTAGGTGATGAAGCGCGGCGCGTCCTCGATGTAATGCGACTTGCCATCGCGGTGGTGCAGGCGGGCGAAGATGCCGAGGATCTTGAGGTGGCGCTGGATCCCGAGCCAGTCGGCATCGCGGCGGAACTGCGCCAGCGCCGGCACGGGCACGCCGGCGGCGAGCGCGCGCGCGTGGTACTGCGCGAGCCACTCGTCGACGCGCGCGAGCGGCCAGCTCAGGAAGGCGTCCTTGAACAGGCTGACGGCGTCGTAGGCAACCGGGCCGTTGACGCAGTCCTGGAAGTCGAGCACGGCGGGGCCATCGGCCACCGGCATCAGGTTGCGCGGCATGAAGTCGCGATGGGTCAGCACGCGCGCCTGCGACAGTGCGTTGTCCATCAGCCTGCGCTGCACCAGCTGCAGGCCATCGGCGTGGGCACAATCGAGCTCGATGCCGAGGTGGCGGCGCAGGAACCAGTCCTCGAACAATCCGGCATCGCGCTGCAGCAGCGCCTCGCCGAACTCGCCCATGCCCGCTGGCGGCGCGATCGCCTGCAGTCTGAGCAGTTGCGTGATCGCGGCCGCGAAATGCGCATCGGCGTTGTCGTCGTCGATGACCTTGGCGAGGGTCGGGCCGCCGAGGTCTTCCATCAGCAGGAAGCCGGAATCCACGTCTTCGACGAGCACCTGCGGCACGCGCACGCCGCCGCCTTCGAGCAGGCTGCGCATTCGCAGCCACGGACGCACGTCCTCGAGCGCAGGCGGCGAATCCATGACGATGCGCGTGCCGGCGGCCGTCGTGGCGCGCCAATAACTGCGGAAGCCGGCGTCGACCGAGGCGCGCTGCAGGATCAGGCCAGGATCGCCGCTCGCGGCGCGAGCCCAGGCCAGGCGCGCGGACTCGCGATCGGATGGGCTTCCATTGGATGAATCCGGTACTACAGCCATGCATTCTCCGGGCGGCGACAGCCGCATGCGCACAGCGTAGCGGGCCGCTGCGCGCTGGGGAATGCAGGAGCAGGGGGCGGCCCTAATCCGGCCCTGCGGGCCACCTTCTCCCGCCAGCGGGAGAAGGGAGCATCAAGTCGCGAGAGCCAACCAAGCCCCTCTCCCGCTCGCGGGAGAGGGGTTGGGGTGAGGGCAGGGGTAGGGTGAGGGCAGGGGTTGGAGAGAAGGCGAGGCGCCTCAGGCCGCCACGGCCTCCTTGCCCTCCAGCGCAGCCAGCCACTCATCATCCGAGCCCTCCGCAACGCCCTCGAACAGGAACGTCGACAGATAGCGCTCGCCCGTGTCCGGCAGCACTGCCAGCAACACCGAGCCCGCAGGCGCGCGCTCGGCCACCTGCAGGGCCGCGGCCACCGTCGCACCGGCGGAGATGCCGACGAACACGCCTTCTTCCGCGGCCAGGCGGCGCGACGTGTCGCGCGCCAGCACGTCATCGACCGGCAGCACCTCGTCGGCGATGGTGCGGCTGAGCACGTGCGGCAGGAAGTCCGGCGTCCAGCCCTGGATCTTGTGCGGCTGCCACGTGTTGCCCGACAGCAATGCCGCACCCGCCGGTTCGCTGGCAATGACCTTGAGGTCCGGGCGCGCGAGCTTGAGTACCTCGCCGGCGCCGGTGATCGTGCCGCCGGTTCCCCAGCCGCTGACGAAGTAGTCCAGCCGCTTGCCGGCGAAATCGCGCAGGATCTCCGGTCCGGTGGTGCTGCGGTGGTAGGCCGGGTTGGCTTCGTTCTCGAACTGGCGGGCGAGGAACCAGCCGTGCTTCTCGGCCAGTTCGGCCGCCTTGCGCACCATTCCGCTGCCGCGCTCGGCGGCGGGCGTGAGGATCACCTTGGCCCCGTAGGCGCGCATCAGCTTGCGGCGCTCGACCGAGAACGTCTCGGTCATCACCGCCACGAACGGGTAGCCGCGCGCGGCCGCGACCAGGGCCAGCGCGATGCCGGTATTGCCGGACGTCGCCTCCACGATCGTCTGCCCGGGCTTGAGCAAGCCCTTGCGCTCGGCGTCGAGGACGATGGCCAATGCCAGGCGATCTTTCACCGAGCCGCCGGGATTGAACGATTCGACTTTGGCGTAAAGGGTGACGTGCGCCGGGGCGATGCGGTGGAGGCGCACGATCGGCGTGCTGCCGATGGTGTCGAGAATGCTGTCGTACAGGGCCATGGGTGTGCTCCAGGGGAGGGTTGAGCGGCGCTTTGCTATGCCGCCAATGCCAGCGGCGTGTCACCAAGCGGTGCTTGGCCGAACCAGTGCAGCGTGCCGGCCAGCGCGGCGACTTCGCCGATGATCAACAACGCGGGTGATTGCACGTCGTAATGCCGTGCCCGCTCGGCCAGGTCAGCAAGCGTGCCGACCACCACGCGCTGCTCCGGGCGCGAGCCGTTCTCGACCAGGGCGAACGGCGTCGACGGCGCCCGGCCGTGTGCGATCAGGCGGTCGCGAAGGCCATCCAGAACGGCCACGCCCATGTACACCGCCAAGGTCTGTCGTTCGAGCGCGAGCGACGGCCAGTCGAGCGTGTCGAGCGAATCCTTGCAGTGTGCGGTGACCAGTCGCACGGACTGTGCATGGTCGCGGTGGGTAAGCGGCACGCCGGCATAGGCCGCGCACGCAAGCGCCGCGGTGATCCCCGGCACGACTTCGAAAGCGATGCCGTCGGCGTGCAGCACTTCCAGTTCCTCGCCGCCGCGACCGAACACGAACGGATCGCCACCCTTGAGCCGCACCACGCGCTTGCCGGCGCGCGCATGCTCCAGCATCAGCGCGTGGATCTGCTGTTGCGTGGTGTGATGCTTTCCGGCCTGCTTGCCGACCTCGATCCGCTGCGCATCGCGACGCACCAGTTGCAGGACCTCCTTGCTGACCAGGCGATCGTGAAGGATCACATCGGCCTCGTTGAGCACGCGCAGGGCACGCAGCGTCAGCAGGCCGGGATCACCGGGGCCCGCGCCGACCAGGGCGACGGATCCGCGTGTCCCGGATTCATGGCCCCCGCTCAGCGCCGCGCTGAACTCACGCTCGGCGGCCAGCCGGCGGCGTTGCCGCAGCAGCCCCGGCAGCGGGCCGGCCAGCAGCCGCTCGAAGAAGCGCCGGCGCTGGCCCAGTTGGGGGAAGCGTGCGCGGATGCGCGAGCGCTCGCGGCCGAGCAGCTCGGCCAACGCCCCGACGGATTCGTCGAGCTCCGATTCCAGCTTCTCGCGCAGGTGGCGGGCCAGCATCGGCGCGCCGCCACCGCTGGAAATCGCGACCTGCAACGGACCGCGTTCGATGCGCGCCGGGATCTGCACGCTGGATGCGTCGGCGTCGTCGACGACGTTCACCCAGATGCGCCTGGCGTTGCCGGCATCGGCGACCGCGTGATTGACCGCGTCGTCATCGGTCGCTGCGATGGCCAGCCAGGTTCCCTCGAGCCAGTGCGGCTGGAAGGCGCCGGCAAGGTGCTCGATGCGGCCTTCGGCGACATGGCGGGCGAGGGCTTCGTTCAAGGCGGGCGCGCCGAGACGGACCCGCGCGCCGGCCTCGAGCAGGGCCTCGGCCTTGCGCTGGGCCACCGTGCCCCCGCCGACCACCAGCACATCACGGCCGCGCAGGTCGGCAAATACGGGAAACAGTGGGTTGGCCATGGTCTCGAATGCGGGATGGAGCGGCGATACCGTGAACCTACCCACGCGCCCGCGGCGGCGGAAATGACGCCGCCCTCTGGCGGTATGTCATTTCGGAATGATGGCCGCGGTGCTGGACAGCGGCTCCTCGCCGCGGTAGTTTCTTTCCATCCCTCTATTCGTATTGAGCGATATATAGCCCCGATGCGACGTCGGCCGCGGTCCTGATCCACCGGCAGCCCGTTGTCCGCATCGCCCCCTCCCAGGTTCGCTTCGCCATGACCCTCACCCAGCTCCGCTACCTCGTTGCCATTGCCGACTCCGGGCTCAACATCACCCTGGCGGCCGAGCGCGTGCACGCGACCCAGCCAGGCCTGTCCAAGCAGCTCAAGCAGCTGGAGGACGAGCTCGGGTTCCAGCTGTTCACCCGCAAGGGTCGCAGCCTGGAAGCGATCGCACCGGCGGGCGAGCGCGTGCTGATGCATGCGCGCCGCATCCTCGAGGAGGCGAGCAACATCCGCGCCTACGCCGCCAACGAACGCGGCCAGCACAGCGGCCGCCTGGTGCTGGCCACCACGCACACCCAGGCGCGCTTCGTCCTGCCTGAAGTGATCGCCGCGGTGAAGCGCGAATTCCCGCAGGTCAGCGTCCACCTGCAGGCGGCCGCCGATGGCGAGGTGCTCGAGCAGCTCGCCCGTGGCGAGGCCGACCTGGCCGTCATCAGCACCGCGGGCAGCGAACCCGAAGGCGGTGTCGCGGTACCGCTGTTTCGCTGGCGCCGCGTGGTGCTGGTGCCGTTGACGCATCCGCTGGCGAAACTCGATCGCGCGCCGACGCTGGCCGAGCTGGCATCGCATCCGTTGATCAGCTACGAATCGTCGACCAAGCCCGAGTCGTCGCTGCACCGCACGTTTGCCGCTGCCGGACTGGAGCCGCAGCTGGCCATGACTGCGCGCGATGCGGACCTGATCAAGACCTATGTGCGCGCTGGCCTGGGCGTTGGCGTGCTGGCGGAGATGGCAGTGGGCGTGCGCGATACCGACCTCAAGGCGCTGCCGGCACCGGACGCATTGCCCGAGTGCATCACCTGGGCCGTGATCCCGCGCGCGCGCGTGCTGCGCGAATACGCCCTGGCGCTGATGCACGGCATTGCCCCGCAACTCGACCGTCGCGACCTGCGACGCGTGCTCGAAGGCAACCTGGCGCCGAGTTGGCCGGACGCGCCGGCGTGGCGCGAGCTGAGCCAGCCGATCACGACCTGATCGCGGAACAGCGTCAACCCGGCGAACGCCGGGATCCACCTTGACGTTACCGTTCCCGCAGGGTGGCACGCCACTGCAACGTCGCTGGGTTCCCGCTACGCGGCAATGACGATCTCCAATCGCCTTCGCCGCAACAACGGGCTACTTCGTGAGATCAGGCCGCATTCGGCTCGCTGTCGAAATGCAGCCCGCACTCACGTTTCAGGCCGAAAAAACGCGTGTCCTCCTCGTTCATTCCGGCCTCCAGCGGTCTTGTGGTGTGGATGTCGCCGATCGACACGTAACCCTGGTGCCAGAGCGGGTGGTAGGGCAGGTCATGTTGCTGCAGGTATTGCCAGACTTCGCGGTCGCTCCAGTCGGCGATCGGATGCAGCTTCCAGCGGCCGTCGCGCAGTTCGAAGAAATCGATGTTGGCGCGCGTACGTGCCTGGCTGCGGCGCAGGCCGGCGATCCAGGTGCGCACACCCAGGTCGTTCAACGCGCGCTGCATCGGCTCGACCTTGCGCATGCGGTTGTAGCGCTCGATGCCGTCCAGGCCGTTCTCCCACAGCTTGCCCAGTCGCGCCTCCATCCAGGCGATGCCGATCTGCGGGCGATAGACCTTCAGGTTCAGCCCGAGCCGCTCACTGAGCTGGTCGACGAAACGGTAGGTCTCGGGGAACAGGTAGCCGGTGTCGATCAGGATGACCGGCATGTCCGGCTGCTGGTGCGTCGCCAGGTGCAGCGACACCGCAGCCTGCGCGCCAAAACTCGACGACAGCGCATGCGTTCCGGCTGTGTTCTCCAGCGCCCAGGCAACCCGCTCCTGCGCACTGTGCTGGCCGAGCCAGCGATTGAGTTCCGCCAGTGCCTGCGGCGATTCGGCGGCGGTGATGGGATCCGGGGGCGTGCTCATGCAGCGTTCTCACTACGCAGTTGCAGATCGATCGGGGGCCTGGTTGGTGCAATCACGGCAGTGCGGACGAGGAAGTCGCCAAAGCCTTCATCGGCCTGGCGCTGTCCGGCATAGCGCGCAAAAAGAGGATCGAGCTCGGCGAGGATCTGGGCCTCGGCGATGTTCTCGCGGTACAGCGTGTTCAGACGCTGGCCGCGGTGGTCGGCGCCCAGCATCAGGTTGTATCGTCCGGGCGCCTTGCCCACCAGGGCGATCTCGCCCAGGTACGGGCGCGAGCAGCCATTCGGGCAGCCACTGATGCGCAGGTGGATCGACGCGTCGTGCAGGCCGTGGCCGTCGAGCAGGCTCTGCACCTTGCCGGTCAGCTCGGGCAGGTAGCGCTCGGCCTCGGCCATCGCCAGCCCGCAGGTGGGCAGTGCGACGCAGGCCAGGGCGTTGCGTTGCAGCGGACTGGCCGAGCGGTAGCCGTCCAGGCCGTACTGCGCAGCCAGCGCATCGATGCGCGCGCGAAGCGCCGCCGGCACGCCGGCAACCACCAGGTTCTGGTTGGGCGTAAGACGGAACTCGGCCTGCACCCCGGCATCGTCCAGCACGCGCGCGATCTCGCGCAGGCCACTGAGGTGGGCGACGCCGTCCTGGTCCCAGATGCGGCCGGCGACGATCCGCAGGGTCAGGTGCGCGCGACCGTCTACGCCGTCGATCCAGCCGAAGCGGTCGCCGTTGTGGATGAACGCGTACGCGCGTGCGGGCAGCAGGGTGAAACCCGCGCGCCGCTCGACTTCGGCCTTGAACCAGTCCAGGCCGTGGTCGTCGATGGTGTACTTCAGGCGCGCGCGCTTGCGCACCTGGCGGTTGCCATGGTCGCGCTGCGCAGTGACGACGGCTTCGCCGACGGCGATCACCTGGTCGGGCGTGACGAAGCCGATGACATCGCCCAGGCGCGGGTAGGTTTCCGGATCGCCGTGGGTTGCGCCCATCCCGCCGCCGACGCTGACGTTGTAGCCGGCGAGGGCGCCGTCATCGTCGAGGATGGCGATGAAGCCCAGGTCCTGGGCGAACACATCGACGTCGTTGTAGGGCGGGATCGCGAAGCCGATCTTGAACTTGCGCGGCAGGTAGGTCGGGCCGTAGACCGGCTCATCCTCGCTGCCGCTGCCGGCAACGCGCTCCTCGTCGAGCCAGATCTCGTAGTAGGCGCGGGTGTTGGGCAGCAGGTGCTCCGACAGCGACGCGGCCTGCGCGTGCACGCTGGCATGCGCCTGCGACAGCAGCGGGTTGGCGGCGACGGCGACGTTGCGGTTGACGTCGCCGCAGGCGGCGAGGGTGTCGATCAGTGCGGCGTTGATCGCCTGCATCGTCGGCTTCAGCTCGGTCTTGATCACGCCGTGGAACTGGAATGCCTGGCGCGTGGTGATGCGCAGGCCGCGCTCGGCGAAGCGCGTGGCGATCGCGTCGAGTCCGAGCCATTGCGCCGGCGTCACCACGCCGCCGGGCGTGCGCGTGCGGATCATGAAGCTGTACGCCGGCTCGAGCCGGGCCACGCGCCGCTCCTCGCGGATGTCGCGATCGTCCTGCTGGTAGCTGCCGTGGTACTTGATCAGGGTCTGGTCGTCATCGGCGAGTGCGCCGGTGACCGGGTTCGCGAGCGACGCCAGCAGCGAGCCGCGCAGGCGCGCGCTCTCGTGCTTGATGTCCTCGACCGAATGGTTGCTCATCAGTACACATCTCTTGCGTAGCGGCCCTGCTGCTGCAGGTCGTTGAGGTAGTCGACGGCATCGTCGGCCGACTTCGCGCCGTGTTCGGCAATCGCCTCCAGCAGTGCCGCATGCACGTCGCGGGCCATGCGCGTGGCGTCGCCGCAGACGTAGAGGTGCGCGCCGCTTTCAAGCCAGTCGAACAGTTCGCGGCCCTGCTCGCGCAGGCGATGCTGGACGTAGACCTTGTGCTGCTGGTCGCGCGAGAAGGCGAGGTCCAGGCGCTGCAGGCGGCCGTCCTTGAGGGCCTGCTGCCACTCGACCTGGTAGAGGAAGTCGGTGCGGAAGTGCGGGTTGCCGAACAGCAGCCAGTTGCGGCCCGTGGCGGCGATGGCGGCACGTTCCTGCAGGAAGCCGCGGAACGGCGCGACCCCGGTGCCGGGGCCAATCATGATCACGTCACGCGAGGCGTCGGCAGGCAGGCGGAAGCGCTCGTTGTGCTCGACGAAGACCGGCAACCGTTCGCCTTCGGCGCTGACGGCGAACTGGTGCGATGCCGCGCCCCAGCGCGTTCCCTGGCCGTTGTCGTATTCGACATGGGCGACGGTGAGGTGGACTTCCTCGCCCACGTGCTTCTGGCTCGAGGCGATGGAGTACAGGCGCGGTGTCAGCGGCCGCAGGGCCGCGACCAGTTCCTCGCCGCTCCAGTCGGCGCGGTACTGCGAGAGAAGGTCGATCACCTGCTGCTCGCCGAGCAGGCGCGACAGGTTGGCCTGCTGGCCCGGTGCGAGCAGGCCATTGAGTTCGTCGCTGCGCGCCTGCGCGGCGAGGCTGGCGACGAACGGGCGGGCCAGCCGGGTCAGCTCGCGCTTGTTGCCGAGCCATTGCCGGAGCGGCAGCGTCTGGCCGCCGTGGCTGATCTCGTCGTCGCCGTCGAGCTGCAGCGTGGACAGCACCTGTTCGACCAGCGCGGGTGGATTCGATGGCCACAGGCCCAGCGCGTCACCCGGTTCGTA
Source organism: Lysobacter sp. S4-A87 (assembly GCF_022637455.1). Lineage (NCBI taxonomy): Bacteria > Pseudomonadati > Pseudomonadota > Gammaproteobacteria > Lysobacterales > Lysobacteraceae > Lysobacter > Lysobacter sp. S4-A87. The sequence continues at coordinate 1,493,494 of NZ_CP093341.1, read as the reverse complement.
GTGCAGCCCCGAGCCCTCCAGCGACAGCTCGACATGGCGCACGTCCTTGTCCGGCCCCGGGCGGCCGACGCTGCTGGCGCGGCTGACCAGGCGCTGGTTGAGCAGCAGTTCGGCCGCGAACGGCGCGTCACGGCCATGCGCAGGCGCAGCCGGCAGCGGCCGCAGCGGCGTCACGGTTGCCAGCGGTGCCGAGGGCTTGAGTGCGTCCCTGGCCTTGGCAAGCGCCTGTGCCAGCCATGGCGTGGCGATCGTCTCGATATCGAGGTCGGCGTCGCCGCGCGGCAGCAGACGGGTCGCACCCAGCTCGGCCAGGCGCTCGTCCAGCTTCTGCCCGATCGCGCAGAACTGCGGGTAGCTCGAATCACCCAGGGCGAGCACGGCATAGCGCAGCTGCTTGAGCTGCGGCGCACGCTTGCCGGCGATGAATTCGACCAGTGCACGGGCATCGTCCGGCGGATCGCCGTCGCCCTGTGTGCTGATGACCAGGTAGAGGTTGCGTTCGTCCTTCAGTTCGCGGGTCGGGTAGGTGTCCGCGCGCAGCAGGCGGACCGGCAGGCCGGCGGCCTCGCTCTGGCGGGCGAGCTGCTCCGCCAGGCGCTTGGCATTGCCGGTCTGACTGCCGTAGACGATGGTCAGGCGCCCCGCCGCCTGGGCTTCCGCGGCCGGAAGGGCGGTCGCCGGCACCGTCGTGGCGGTGCGGCTGGCCAGCCCGGCGGCATAGCCCGACAGCCACCACAGGCCGTTCGCATTGAGTCCGTCGGTGACGTGGGCGAGTGCGACCAGCCGGTCCTCGGGCAGGGGAGAGCCGAGGGACGTGCTGGCAAGCGGGCTGGCAGGAGAAGCCGACATCGGCATGGGACTGGGCGGCGGGGACCATTGCAGGCTAGGCCCCGCCGGCGGCCATATGAAAGGACGTTGGGTAATGCGCTCATGCCGGGGGCTTATTTCCGGAGCGGACGTACGCCGCTCCTACAATGTGGTCAGATAGCCGCGACCGTCGAACACGGACCGTGCAAACCCCGGAGAGCCCCCGGAAAGACGCCCCGGAGCCCCCGGTCCTGACGCCCGCCACCACAGCCTGACGATGACCCTGCCTGTCGACCTGAGCCACCTCGATCGCCTCGAAGCCGAAAGCATCCACATCCTGCGCGAGGTGGCGGCCGAGTTCCGCAACCCGGTCATGCTGTACTCGATCGGCAAGGACAGTTCGGTGCTGCTGCACCTGCTGCTCAAGGCGTTCGCGCCGGCGCGCCGTCCGCCGATTCCCTTGCTGCACGTCGACACCGGCTGGAAGTTCCGCGAGATGATCGCGTTCCGCGACCGGCGCGCCGTCGAGACCGGCGTCGAGCTGCGCGTGCACACCAATCCGGAGGGCATCGCGCAGGGCGTCGGCCCGATCAGCCACGGGGCCACCGTCCACACCGACGTGATGAAGACGCAGGCGCTCAAGCAGGCGCTGGATCTCCACGGCTTCGACGCCGCCATCGGTGGCGCCCGCCGCGATGAAGAGAAATCGCGCGCCAAGGAACGCATCTTCTCCTTCCGCAGCGCCCAGCACCGCTGGGATCCCAAGAACCAGCGACCGGAACTGTGGAGCCTGTACAACACCCGCATCCACAAGGGCGAATCGGTGCGCGTGTTTCCGCTGTCGAACTGGACCGAGCTCGACATCTGGCTGTACATCTACCGCGAACAGATCCCGGTGCCGTCGCTGTACTTTGCCGCGCAGCGCCCGGTGGTCGAGCGCGACGGTGCCTGGATCCTCGTCGACGACGAGCGCCTGCCATTGCGCGAAGGCGAGTCCGCGCAGTTGCGCCAGGTGCGCTTCCGCACGCTGGGCTGCTACCCGCTGACCGGCGCGATCGACTCGCAGGCCGACACGCTGGAAAAGATCATCGCCGAGATGCTGGTGGCCACCACGTCCGAACGCCAGGGCCGGATGATCGACCACGATCCGACGGCGTCGATGGAGAAGAAGAAGCAGGAAGGGTACTTCTGATGGACCGCCTCACCGCCGCCTCCGAGGTCGCCGCCTACCTGCAGCGCCACGAAACCAAGGGCCTGCTGCGCTTCATCACCTGCGGCAGCGTCGACGACGGCAAGAGCACGCTGATCGGACGGCTGCTGTTCGAGAGCCGCGCGCTGTTCGACGACCAGCTGTCCGCGCTCGAGTCCGACAGCCGCCGCCACGGCACCCGCAACGGCGAGATCGATTACGCGCTGCTGCTCGACGGCCTCTCGGCCGAGCGCGAGCAGGGCATCACCATCGACGTTGCCTACCGTTTCTTCAGCACCGACAAGCGCAAGTTCATCGTGGCCGATTGCCCGGGCCACGAGCAGTACACCCGCAACATGGCCACCGGTGCGTCCACCGCCGACGTCGCCGTGGTCCTGGTCGATGCGCGCAAGGGCCTGCTGGCGCAGACGCGCCGGCATACCTACATCGCCTCGCTGCTGGGCATCCGCCATGTGCTGCTGGCGGTGAACAAGATGGACCTGGTCGGATTCGACTTCGCCGTGTTCGACGAAATCGTCGCCGGCTATCGCGAGCTCGCCGACCAGCTCGGCATCGGCCAGGTCCAGGCGGTGCCGCTGTCGGCGCTGCAGGGCGACAACCTGATGCAGCGCTCGCCGAACACGCCGTGGTACGACGGTCCCAGCGTGCTCGAGTACCTGGAGAACGTGGACGTCAGCCGCGACGCCAGCGACATCGGCTTCCGCCTGCCGGTGCAGTACGTCAACCGTCCCGACCAGGATTTCCGCGGATTTGCCGGCACCGTGGCCGCGGGTGTGGTGCGGCCCGGCGACGACATCGTGGTGCTGCCCTCGGGCCGGCGCTCGAAGATCGCGCGCATCGTCACCGCCGGCCGCGACCTCGACCTGGCCGGCGAAGGCCAGGCAGTGACGCTGACGCTGCGCGACGAGCTCGACATCAGCCGCGGGGATGTCATCGCCGATGCGCACAAACCGCCGCAGGTGTCCGACCAGTTCGCCGCGCACATGCTGTGGATGGGCGAACACGCGCTGCTGCCGGGCCGGCCGTACTGGCTGAAGATCGGCACGCGCACGGTCAGTGCCAGCGTCACCGAGATCAAGCACAAGATCGACGTCAACACCCAGGAAGCGCTGGCGGCCAAGCACCTGGAGCTCAACGAGGTCGGCTACTGCAATCTCTACCTCGACCAGCCGGTGCCGTTCGAGTCCTACGCCGACAGCCGCACGCTCGGCGGCTTCATCCTGATCGACCGCCAGAGCAACGCCACGGTCGCCGCAGGCGCGCTCGACTTCGCATTGCGCCGGGCCGGCAACATCCACTGGCAGCACCTGGACGTCGACAGGACCGCGCGCGCCCGCATCAAGGGCCAGCAGCCGCGCGTGTTGTGGTTCACCGGCCTGTCCGGCTCGGGCAAGTCGACCATCGCCAACCTGGTCGACAAGCGCCTGCACGCGCTGGGCTACCACACGTTCATCCTCGACGGCGACAACGTCCGCCACGGCCTCAACAAGGACCTGGGGTTCACCGACGAGGATCGCGTCGAGAACATCCGTCGCGTCGCCGAAGTGGCGAAGCTGATGTCGGACGCGGGCCTGATCGTGCTGGTCAGTTTCATCTCGCCGTTCCGCGCCGAGCGGCGCATGGCGCGAGAGCTGTTCGCGCCCGGCGAGTTCGTCGAGGTCTTCATCGACACGCCCCTGGCGGTGGCCGAGGAGCGTGACGTGAAGGGGCTGTACGCCAAGGCGCGCGCTGGCCAGCTGCGCAACTTCACCGGCATCGACTCGCCTTACGAGGTGCCCGAGGCGGCCGAATTGAAGCTCGACACGGTGAGCGACAACGCCGAGCACCTGGCGCAGAGGGTCATCGACTATCTGCTGGAGTGATCCCGGGTGCGCTGCGCTTACCCGGGCTACGCAAGCAAAAACCCCGGCCTGGGCCGGGGTTTTTGTTTTTCCTGCGCGGATCAGGCCGCCGGTTTGGCGGTCTTGCTGCGGATGAACTCGTAGACGAAAAGCAGCACCACAGCGCAGATGATCGAGATGATGAAGCCGATGAAACCACCGCCGGCATAGAGCAGGCTGCCGATGTAGGCGCCGGCGATGCCGAGCAGGATGGTGAGGATCCAGCCCATCGGGTCCGCACCGGGCTTGAAGAAACGCGCCAGGATTCCAATAACCGCACCAATGATGATCGTATAGACGATGCTGCCCATATCGCTCCCTCCTGAAGTGGTTGGTGACGCGAGCGCATCCTAGCACCGGGCCATCTGCTCAAAGCCCTCCCCCTGTGCGGGGGAGGAACGGGTCGCCGAAGGCGCCCGGGCAGAGGGGCGCCTTCAGCAGCAACCGTGGTCGCCGCGCTCCTGTCCCCCGGCCACCGCCGCCACGCCGCTGGTCTCGCCGCGCTGGCTGGCCAGGTGATGCTCGGCGATCACGCGCGAGACGCAGGCGGTGACGCGCTTGCCCATCGGGATGTGCAGGAACTCGTTGGGACCGTGCGCATTGCTGTGCGGACCCAGCACGCCGGTGATCATGAACTGCGCGCCCGGGAACTTCTCGCCGAGCATGCCCATGAAGGGGATCGAACCGCCTTCGCCCATGTACATCGCCGGCTGGCCGAAGAACTCGCGGCTGGAGGCGTCGATGGCCTTGGTCAGCCACGGCGACTGCGCCGGTGCGTTCCAGCCGCTCGAGGACTTCTCCAGGTCGAGCGTGACCTGGGCGCCGTTGGGCGGGTTGCTCAGCAGGACTTCCTTGAGCAGTTCGCCGGCGCGCTTGCCGTCCAGCGTCGGTGGCAGGCGCAGCGACAGCTTCACCGAGGTGTGCGGACGCAGCACGTTGCCGGCCGAGGCCAGCGGCGGCATGCCGTCGACGCCGGTGACCGACAGCGCAGGGCGCCAGGTGCGGTTGAGCACCAGCTCGGTCAGGTCGCCGGGGGCATTCTCCGCAAACATGGGCTTCATGCCCGGCAGCAGCGGGAACTTGTCGAAGATCGCCGTGTCGAGCACCTTCGCCGCCTCGCGCGCCTGCGCCATGCGCTCGGCCGGCACTTCGACGAACAGGTCCTCGATGCGGATCTTGCCGGTGTTCTCGTCTTCCAGGCGCGAGAGCAGCTGGCGCAGCAGGCGGAAGCTCGACGGCACGATGCCCGACGCGTCGCCGGAATGGACGCCTTCGCTGAGCACCTTGACGGTGAAGTTGCCGCCGGCGAGGCCGCGCAGCGACGTCGTGCACCACAGCTGGTCGTAGTTGCCGCAGCCCGAGTCCAGGCAAACCACCAGCGACGGCTTGCCGATGCGAGCGGCGAGGTGGTCGACGTAGGCGGGCAGGTCGTAGCTGCCGGACTCTTCGCAGGCCTCGATCAGGATCACGCAGCGCGAATGCGGCAACTGCTGCTCCTGCAGTGCCAGCACGGCGGTCAGCGAACCGAAGATCGCGTAACCGTCATCCGCGCCGCCGCGGCCATAGAGGCGGTCGCCCTTGATGACCGGCGTCCACGGGCCGAATTCGGGATCCCAGCCGGTCATCTCCGGCTGCTTGTCGAGGTGGCCGTACAGCAGCACGCAGTCGTCGTTGCTGCCGCCGTTGCTGGCCGGAATCTCGATGAAGATCAGCGGCGTGCGGCCTTCCAGGCGCACCACCTCGACCTGCATGCCCGGGATCGGCTGCGCCTTGGCCCAGCGCTCCATCAGCGTGACGGCGTCCTCCATGTAGCCATGCTTGACCCAGTCGACGTCGAACATCGGCGACTTGTTCGGGATGCGGATGTACTCGACGAGCTGGGGAACGATCTCGTCATCCCATTTGTCGGCGACGAAACGGTCGACCTTGCTGGTGTCCATGGAGGGGCCTCGGAACAGGGGAAAACGCCAGTTTACGCCCGGCGGGCGTCGATCCGATGCGTAAAACGGCGGTTGGCTGCCGCGTGGCCGCGCCCGGAGCCCGGTCCGCACGCCGCGTAGGCGTTTCCCGACCGCCCACAGCGGTGTGTGCCGGCCTTGCCGCGAAGCCCACGGCGATGGGCCGCGCGCTGGTGCACGCAGAGACTGATTGTCCGCGTCGTCACCGCGCAATGGCAGGCGAACGCGGCCCGGACGAACTCGGCCAGGAACCGAAATCCAGTGCCAATACGGTCCCGGCCCTGGTCTGTGGCGTGCTCTTCAGAGCCTTCCCCTCAGGCCTCTCCAGACTCCCCTCCAGACCCTGGTCCGACCCTACCCACGGAGCCACGCCATGAAATCACCCGTCAGGAAGATCGTGCCGCTGCTGCTGTCGTTGCTGATGGCAGCTGCGGCCCACGCCGCCGAGAAGGTCAACATCAACACCGCCGATGCCGCCACGATCGACCGGGTCCTGGTCAACATAGGACCGGGCAAGGCCGACGCGATCGTTGCGTACCGCAAGGCCAACGGCCCATTCCGCAGCGCCGAGCAACTGGCGCTGGTCAAGGGCGTCGGCCTCAAGACCGTCGAGAAGAACCTCGATCGCATCGTCTTCAGCGGTGCCGCAGCACCGGCGAAGCCCGCCGCGGCGGGCGCACCGGCGACTGCAAAACCGGTTCCTGGCAGGCCAGCGGGAACCCCGGCCGCCAAGCCCGCCGCCAAGCCCCCGGCCAAGCCTGCACCTGCCAAGCCCCCGGCCAAGGCCGCGCCTGCCAGGACCGCCAACCGCTGAGCATCTCCTGCCGGCGTCGTTCGCGCGGACGGCGTCGGCAAGGGGCGGCACGGATGCCCGAAGGGAGTCAGGGGAACATCCCTGGACAAGGAAGTACTGCCACTTCGTTGCAACGGACTGCGACGGAGTGGCGCCTCGGCCCGTGCACCGCAACCAGGTCTGGCCGCCCGACAAGCGCATCCGCGGTGCCCGCCGCTAGACTGTCAGCCTCGAGCTTCCGCACAGGCGACGTCCCCGGTGATGACACCCGAACGCAGCAGCCGGTCCTGGGTAATACCGGCCAACGAATACCGCCGCGAACGCTGGCGCAACCAGATGGGATGGACCCGCGAGATCCACGCGCACGTGCCCGCAGCGGATGCGCCCTGGGACTGGCGTCTTTCGATCGCCGAGATCGAACGCGACGCCCCGTTCTCCGCTTTTCCCGGAATCGACCGCGAGCTGGTGCTGCTTGCGGGCAACGGCCTGCGCCTGCGCTTCGACGACGGCGAAGTGAAGGAACTGCTGCCGCCACACGATCGACTCCGCTTTGCCGGCGAGCGTGGCGTGAGCGGGGAATTGCTCGACGGCCTCACCCACGACTTCAACCTGATGTGGCGTCGCGACCGTGTTCGCGCCGACCTGTGGCATCGGCCGCTGGTCGGGCCGATGGTGCTGTTCGCCGAGGCGGACAGCACCTGGATCGTGCACCTGATCGCAGGCCAGGCCAGGTTTGCCGACGACTCCGGCCTGCCGCCACTGGCGGCGGCCGATACCGCGATCATCGCGGCGGGCTCGCAGCGCGTGCGTCATGTCCTCGACGGCGGCGGCGAAGCCTTGCTGATCCGGATTGAATCGCTGGCAGGCGCCTGAGCGCCAGCTAGTACACGTCGCGGCAATAGCGGCCGTCGGCGGCCATGGTCTCCAGTGCGTCGAGGCCCACTGCCTCGCGCAGCACCGCGTCGACTTCCGGCGCCATGCCTTCCAGGCTGCCGCAGACGTAGATCGAAGCTCCCTGCGCGATCCACTCGCGCAGGCGGTCGATGCGTTCGCGCAGCAGGTGCTGCACGTAAGTGCGCCGCGACGGATCGTCACGCGAGAAGGCCAGGTCGAGTTCCTGCAGGCGACCCTCGCGCAGCCACGTTTCGAGTTCGTCGCGATAGTGGAAATCGTGGCGGGCGTGGCGCTCGCCGAACAGCAACCAGTTGCGGTGCTGGCCTGCGGCGATGCGCGCCTTCAACAGCGCACGCAGTCCGGCCAGGCCGGTGCCGTTGCCGATCAGCACCATCGGGCGGTCGTCGACCGGCGGATGGAACGAGCGATTGCGACGAATGCGCAGGTCGATGCGCGCACCGGGCGCGGCATGCGCGGTCAGCCAGCCGCTGCCGCTGCCCAGGCGCCCGTCCGGGTGGCGCATCTGCCGGACCAGCAACTGCAGGCTGCCATCGCTGGGCAGCGAGGCGATCGAGTATTCGCGATGGGGCAACGGTTGCAGTCCGTCGGCAACGGCCTGTGGCCCGCGGCCGAGGACATCCTTCGACGTGGGCAGCCGGGATCGCGCCAACAGCGCCGACAAGGGCTCGCTAGCGTCGTCCGCCTTGACCACGGCATCGCCATCGAATCCACACACGGCGAGCCAGTCGGCGACGACATCGACCGGGTGACGCGGTCCGATCTCGGCGATGTCGCCGGCAGTCCAATCCAGATCGGCGCGGTCATCCGGGAGCAGGGCGACGTGGTAGGCCGGGCCGCCGGAGCTGCCTTCGTTGAGCCAGCGGCGGTGGTCCAGGCGCCATGCCTGGTAGGCCGGGGCGCTCCAGTCGGCGAAGTCGGCGTGGCCGCTGAGCTGGCCCAGTCGATGCTGCCAGTGGCGCAGCGCGCCCGCGTCGCCCGCATCGACATCGATGCGGTCGAACAGCGGCCTGGCGCCGTGGTGGTGCAGCCATTGGTCGAGGCGGCGTCCGAATCCGCAGAACTGCTCATAGGCGCGGTCGCCCAGTGCCAGTACGGCGTACTCCAGTCCGTCCAGCGCGATGGAGGTGTCGAGCACATGGCGGGTGAAACCGAGCACGTGGTCCGGCGGATCGCCTTCGCCGGTCGTGCTGGCGATGAACAGTGCGCGCCGGTGACTGCGCAGCACGTCGGCATCGATGCGATGCAGCGGCATCGCGCGGACCGCCATGCCCGCACCGCGCAGCGCATCGGCGGTGTGCTCGGCCAGCTGCTGGGCAAAGCCGGTCTGGCTGGCCCAGGACAACAGCACGGCATCGGTGCCACCGTCGTCTTCGCGAATGCAGTCCGATTGCGCCTGCGCCCTCGCCCTGGCGAGGATCGACGCGCACAGGCCCAGGTAGGCCAGCAGGACCAGCGCGGCAAGCAGCCAGCTGCCCAGCCGCGGCGACGCCAGCCACCAGGCATCGCTCTGCCAGCGGCCCAGTGCCAGCGCCAGCACCAGCAGGCCCGCCAGCGCCAGCGCATTGCCGAGCCAGGCCCGGTGGGAAGTGGTGCCGGTGCTCATGCCTGCAACAGTTCCGCGAACGCCGGCGTCATGCGTTCTTCCTGCCCGCAGGCGCCGGACACAACGAATCGCGCCGCCAGGCCTTGCTCGCATGCGAATGCATGGCCTGCTTCGGCGCCCATCACGGTCAGCGCCGTAGCCCAGCCGTCGGCAAGCATGGCATTGCTGGCGGCCACGGTGACCGCCGCCGGCGCGCCGCGCGCAGGGCGTCCGCTGCGCGGGTCGATGGTGTGGCTGTAACGCTGGCCGTCGCGCTCGACGCGATGCCAGCGATCGCCGGACGTTGCGACGGCGCGCCCGTCGAGCGCCAGCACGCGTGCTTCGTTGGCGTCGTCCTCGTCGCCGGCGCAGGCTTCGACGATCACGCGCCAGGGGCTGCCGTCGGGCTTGTGGCCGCGGCCGTAGAGTTCGCCGCCGACTTCGACCAGCATGCTGTCGATGCCGTCCGAGAGCAGTTGCGCGGCCACGGCATCGGCGGCGTAACCCTTGGCGATCGCGCACAGGTCCAGCTGCGTGCCACCCGGCTGCAGGACGCGCCTGGTGCCGTGGTCGAGCACGATGCGTTGCCAGCCGATCGATGCGAGCACGTGCACCGGTACGTCGACGGGTGCGTCATGGCGGCCCTCATGGCGACCGGACGGGCCAAACCCCCATGCATCGACGAGCGCACCGAGGGTCGGGTCGTAGGCGCCGCCACTGCTGCGGGCGATGTCGAGCGCGCACGACAGCACGGTCCAGAAGTCATCCTGCAGCGCATGCCAGCTGCCGGCGGCCGCGGCGTTGAAGCGGCTCAGGTCGGAATGCGCGGTCCAGTTGCTCATCTGCGCCACCACACCATCCAGGCGCGCCTGGATGTGCGAGTGCAGCGCGTGCAGGTCGGTGTGCGGGCGCGTGACCAGCTTCACCGACCAGGTGGTGCCCATGGTGGCGCCGCCGAGGATGTCGACGGCGCCACGGTTGTTGCCTGCAGCTTGCATTGCGCCTGCTTCGTGGTCTGGTTACTGCGGCAGCACTTCAAGCGTTGCGACATAGCCGACGCGACGCTGCTTGGCCTGCGGCACGGAGGTCTTCTTGTCCTCGCTGGTGGCTTCGAGCCAGTACATGCCCGCTTCCGGCCAGGTCACGGTGAACTCGCCCTTGGCGTCGGTCTTGACCTTGATCTCGTCCTGCGCGTTGCGGTAGCGCGTGTTGCCGCGCACGATCTCGACATCGATGCCGGCTGCCGGCTTGCCGTCGATCTGCATGCGGAACTTCGCCTCGTCGCCGGCGAACAGGTCGTTGGGATGCGTCACCGGCACCAGTTCCAGGCCCTTTCCGCTGGGCTTGAGCGCGGTGTCGTTGGGCGAACCGTTGGTGACGAAGGTCTCGACGCGGCTGATCGACTGCGAGACCTGCAGGTTCTTCGCGCCCTTGGGCACTCCGGTCGCGAACTCCGCGGCGGTACCGCGCCAGCGCTTGGGCTTGCCGTCCTCTTCCCACTGGCCGACGACATAGTCGTTGACCACGCCGATCCTGTAGGTACCGGTCTGCTTGAGCTCGACGTCGAACACCGTGCGGTACTTGCCGGTGGCGCTGTTCTGGGCGGCGACCTGGCTGCCGTCGGGCGCGGTGATGCTGAGGTTGTCGGTCTTCAACGGCACGTGGTTGAAGTAGAACAGGTCGTTGGACACCGCCGCATCGACGGTGACCCACGGGTTGTTGCCGGCGAGCACGGTCTGCGACGGCTGCAACCAGGCCTTGTGTGCCTGCGCGGCCAGCGGCAGGGAAAGTGCGAGTGCGAGTGCGGCGAACTTGAGGGTCTGCTTCATGGGGAACACTCCAGCGGAACGAGATGGGGGTGGGGAGCAGGCGTTACGGCTTGCTGGCCAGCGTGACCAGGCCGAGCTCGCTGCTGCCCTGCGCTTTGCCGTCGCTGGCGCGGCGCCACTTGAACGGAATCCTGAGCAGCTCGCGTCCGCCGACTTCGCGTGCGGCTTCCACCACCAGCGTGTAGTCACCGGCCGGCAGCGAGGCCAGCCCGGGATGGCGGTCGGTGAACTGCAGCGCGTGCGTGCCGACCGGACGGGTCGGGCCGGTGACGCCGTCGACCGGCACCTTCAGCGTGCGGCCGCTGCGACGCCACCACTGGCGCAGGTCCGGCAGCCACTTGGTGCCGGCGCCCTCATTGGTCGCCTTCTGCGAGTACCACACGGCGAGGTTGGCGGCGGCCTTCTGGTCCGGGCCTTCGACCCAGATCGCCACGTACGGGCGGTGGTACTCGGCAACGTTGAGCTGCGGGATCTGCAGGTTGAGGTTGATCTCGGCCGAATGGGCCGGCAGGGCGAGCAGTCCGCTCAGCGCGATGGTCAGTTGGACACGCATGGGATCTCCGGGGGAGGCGGTGTGACGGTCGGATCAGTGGATGAAAAGCAGTGCCAGCAGCAGCGGAAGCACCAGCCCCAGCACGACGTAGGGCCAGGTCGTCGGGCGCTGGCGCGCATGCATCTGCAGCAGGAACAAACCGGTGATGCAGAACACCAGGCAGGCGATGGCGAAGATGTCGATGAACCAGCGCCATGCGGCGCCGGTGTTGCGCCCCTTGTGCAGGTCGTTGAGGTAGGCGATCCATCCGCGCGAGGTGCGCTCGTACTCGACCGCACCGGTGGCGCGGTCGATGCTGAGCCAGGCATCGCCGCCGGGACGCGGCAGCGATAGATAGACCTCCTGCGCCGACCATTCCGCCGGTTGGGCGCCGATCGCCACCGGCAGCACATCGTTGAGCCAATCGCTGACGCTGGCCGGCAACGGCGCGCTGCCGTCCTCGCGCGTACCCAGTGCCTTCAGCAGCGACGCCGGCATGTCGACCGTGCGGTTGAGCGTCTGCGGCTTGGCCTCGATCGCGCTGGCGTGATTCAACGTGACGCCGGTGACGGAGAACAGCAGCATCGCCACCAGGCAGATCGCCGAGCTGATCCAGTGCCACTGGTGCAGCGTGCGCAGCCAGAAACCGCGGCGTTGCTGGCGGGCGGCGATGTCGGGGGCGGCGGCGGAGGCGCTCATGTCGTGGCTTCGGTTCGTGCTAGGTGCCGAATGGGCTGTCGGCCATCGTCGCCATGCGCAGCCACGGTCGCGCCTGCACGTAGTCGAGGATGTCCCTGGCGGCCTTGCGGGTGTCTTTGTGGTCGTAGTAGTAGGTCGCCTTGAAGCCATGGATCAGGCCGTCGGCGCCGTTGTCCAGCAGCAGGTGGGCCTGCCGGGTCGAACGCGCGGTCGTCGTCCAGCTGAAGGTGCGCGCGAACTCGCCGGCACGCGTTGCGTCCGCACCCTGGCGAATCTCGGTGCACGTGTAGTAACCCGGCTCGCGGCAGTTGCCGAACTGGAAGGGGATGTTGAAGTAGCCATAGTCCATGACACGCCGGATCGACGGCACGTAGTGGCGATCGAACGCCGCGCGCACCTGCCTGTACTCGCCGCTCACGGCCGCGGCCTCGTCGTCGATGAAATGCGGGACGACGTCGTTCCAGCCGGTTCCGCCCACGGCCTTGCTGCCGTAGAACCCGTACAACACCTTCACTCCGACCGGGTGCAGCTTGCGCCGGGCCAGGTCGCGCAGGCCTGCTACCGAGCAGTGGCGCTTGTTCGAACGGTCGCTGCGGCAATGGTTGGGATTCTTGATGTCGAGCCAGACGAAGCTGATCGTCCTGCCGGCACGGCGCTCGCGCGCGATCTGCTCGAACATCGCCTCGGCGGTGTCGCCCTTGCTGGTCGGCAGGCCATCGTGATCGGCCCACCAACCGTCCTTCCACGCGGTCATGTCGATCTCGATGGCGTTGGCGCCGTGGTCGACGGCAGTGGTTACGCCACCGGTCGTCAGGACACGGTGCGCAATCGACCAGATCGGTCGCTGTCCGGAGTCCGGGCCCTTGGCCGGGGCGGCATGGGTGGCGGTCGCGCTCATGGCGATGAGCGTGGCGAACGTGGGTGCAATCCATTGCATGGTGGCGTTCCTTCCGTGGTGGTGTGGTTTGAAGCCGGCATGCGACGCACTCAGGTCTCCGCCCAGCGCCGCAGCAGGTTGTGGTAGACGCCGGTCAGCTGCACGAGGGCAGGGTGATCGGGAACGTCCTGGGTCAGGCGCCGGATCGAGACGTCCAGGTCGAACATCAGCCGGCGCTGCGCATCCTCGCGCAGCAGGCTCTGGATCCAGAAGAACGAGGCGATCCGCTCGCCGCGGGTGACCGGCGTGACCTTGTGCAGGCTGGTGCCGGGATACAGCACCAGGTCGCCAGCCTGCAGCTTTACGTTCTGCACGCCGTAGGTGTCCTCGATGATCAGCTCGCCGCCGTCGTAATCCTCGGGTGCGCTGAGGAAGAGGGTCGCCGACAGGTCGGTGCGGATCGGTTCCGCGCCGCCGCCGCTGCGGTCGTAGCGCACGGCATTGTCGACGTGGAATCCGAACGACTGGCCGCCGCTGTAGCGGTTGAACAGCGGCGGATAGACGCGCTGCGGCAATGCCGCCGAGAAGAACGTCGAGTTGCGCGACAGCGCTTCCAGCACGAGGGCACCGAGCTCGCGCGCGATCGGGTCGTTTTCCGGCAGCTGCGCGTTGTCCTTGGCCTGCGCCGACTGGTAGCCGGCGGTGACGCGGCCATCGGCCCAGCCGGCCTGCGCCAGCCGCGCGCGGCAATGCGTGACCTGCTCGGCGGTGAGGACTTGCGGCACCTGCAGCAACATCTTCGTGCTCCTTCGATGCGGCCGCCCGGCCAGGGCCGGGCGGCGCGCGGACCGGTCAGGACCGGATTAGAACCTGTAGGCGGCACTCAATACCACCGAGCGGGTATCGCCCGGGGTTGCCCAGCCATTGTTGCGGACGCGGATGTAGTACTCCTTGTCGAACAGGTTGTTGGCATTGAGCTGCAGGCTCAGGCGCTCATTGATGTCATAGCCGACCATGGCGCGGTGAATGGTGTAACCCTTGATGTCGCCGGCGTTGGCGCCGGTGCCGGTGTAGTACTCGTAGCTGCTCTGGTAGGTGACGCCGTAGCCGAACGTCCACTGGTTGAGGTCGTAGGTGGTCCACAGGCTGCCCGAGCGCTCGGGCGTGCCGCTGATCGGCCGGCCCTCGAGCGGGTCGGGGTTGGCGGCGGTGTTGCCGCAGGCGACGCTCGGATTGGCGATGCAGTTGTCGGACACGCCCTGCAGCACTTCGCTGTCGAGGTAGGTGACGTTGGCGAAGATCGACCAGTCGTGGGTGATCTGGCCGGCGACGCCCAGGGTCACGCCGTCCACGCGCGCCTCGCCGTCGAGCTGCTGCTCGCCGCTCGGATTGAGCGGGTTGCCCGGGTCGGCGACCTTGAACTCCTCGCGGTCGTTGCGGAACACCGAAGCGGTCACCGCCAGGCGGCTGCCGATGTCCCACTTCGTGCCTATTTCGTAATTGACCGCAGTCTCCGGGTCGACGTTGCAGTTGGCGGTGCCGGTGGTGCTGGTCGCGGTGCACGAGCCATTGACCGACGCCTTCGACGGCGTCTTGCTGTTGGAGTACGAGACGTAGACGGTGCCGTTCTCGCGCGGCTTGTAGACCAGGCCGGCGCGGTAGGAGAACAGGTCGTCCTCGTTGGCGGCGACCGGATTACGGCCGAGGATGGCACCGATATTGGTGTTGTCCGGGTTGGGATTGGCTGCGGTCGGAGCGGTGAAGGTCTTGACGTTCCAGGTGACGCTGTCGCCTTCATTGTGCTCGTAGCGCGCGCCCACGTTCAGCATCCACTGCTCGTTGAACTCGAGCGTGTCGAACACGTAGACGGCCTGGTTGTCCTGGGTGCCCTCGGTGCGGCCGACCAGCACCGGATTTATCGGACCGGTCCACAGCGAGTCGGGGTTGGTCAGGCTCATGATCGGCAGCGTTGCCGGGCTGCCGTTCGGGTTGCGCAGCAGGTTGACCGTGTCGAGGTCGAAGCCCTCGTGCGAGAACGAGATGCCGGCAACCAGGGAGTGCTTCACCGAACCGGTGGCGAAGTGCGAGGTGAGGTCGGTCTGGCTGATGGCGATGCTGTTGCTGGTGTCTCGCGAATGACCGCGCGGACCGCTGGGCTGGTAGGTGTTGGGCGTCAGCGGACGCGGGCAGGCCAGGCCGGTGGCGGCGTTGACGCCGCCCTCCAGGCACCACGTGCCCTGCGGTGCGTCGACCACGCTGAGCTGGTCGACCTGCTGGTAGCGGGCCAGGCTGCGCAGGGTCATCTGATCGCTGAAGTCGTGTTCGAACACGCCGGTGAGCGTGTCGACGTCGATCTCCTGCTTGTCGATGTTGTGGTAGCCGTAGTAGTTGGACGGGTCGACCCCCGGCAGCGGACCCCCGAAGCTGCTGAAGTAGGGCACGCCGTACTGCGGGATGTTGTCGTCGCTCTGGTGGAAGTAGCTCACGGTGAAACGCGTGTCGCTGCCCAGACCGAAGGCCAGCGACGGTGCGATGCCCCACCGCTCGAAGGTCTCGTAATCGCGACCCGGCGCGTCGTTCTGGTGGACCATCGCATTGATGCGGAAGGCGGTGCCGTTCTCGAAGTCGGTGTTGCTGTCGACGGTGATGCGGCCGTAGCTGTCGGTGCCCGCGCCACCCTGCAGCACGGTGAAGTCGCCCTCGCGCGCGGCCTTGCTGACCAGATTGATGTTGCCGCCGACCGAGCCGGCGCCGGAGTAGACCGAGTTCGAACCGTTGATCAGCTCGATGGCGTCCAGGTTGAAGCTGTCGGTGCGGTTGTACTGGGCGCTGTCGCGGACGTTGTCGGTGGTGATGTCGCTGTTGGCGTTGAAGCCGCGCAGGATGATGCTGTCGCCATAGCCGCCGCCGCCTTCGCCGGCGCCGAACGTGATGCCGGGGAGGGTGCTGAGGACGTCGCGCAGGCCGATCAGGTTCTGCTGGTCCATCACTTCCTTGGTGACCACCGTGATCGTCTGCGGGGTGTCGAGCAGCGGCTCGGTGTACTTCACCGAAGAGGGCTTGTCGACGTACTGGCCGTGCACTTCGACCTTGTCGAGGTCCTTTGCCTGCGGCTCGCCGGCCGGGTCGGCCAGGGCGGGCGCGGAGATGACGAGGGCGGTGATGGCCACCGCGATTGCGCCGGCAATCGGCGAAACGGCGAACTTCCTGTTGGGCATGGGGGAATCCTGATGGTCGAGTGCGGCATGCTGCCGCTGCAATCGACAATGGTAATGAGAGCGATTCCCATTTGCAACGAAAACTGAATGTGTTACCGGCCAGGCGGACGGGTCAGGCCCGTCCGGCTGGCGAAACGACCCTTGGCACCCGGGCCGGACCGGGCACGACAGGGTGGTCAGAACCGATAGGCGGCGCTGAGGACCACCGAGCGGGTATCGCCGGGCGTCGCCCAGCCGGTGTTGCGGCCGCGGATGAAGTACTCCTTGTCGAACAGGTTGTTGACGTTGAGCTGCAGGCTCACCTGCTGGTTGAGGTCATAGCCCACCATTGCCCGGTGGGTGGTATAGCCCTTGATGGTGCCGGCCCTGGCGCCGGTGCCGACGTAGTACTCATGACTGCCCAGGTAGCTGATGCCGTAGCCCAGCGTCCACCGGTCCAGGTCGTAGGTGGTCCAGGCGCTGCCCGATCGTTCCGGCGTGCCACTGAGCGGCTTGCCCTTCAACGGGTCCGGGATGGCCGCGGTGTTGCCGCAGGCGGCGCGAGGATTGGCGATGCAGCTGTCAGACACCCCTTGCAGCACCTCACTGTCGAGGAAGGTGACGTTGGCGAAAATCGACCAGTAGTGGCTGAGCTGACCTGCAGCGCCGAGCGTGACGCCGTCGACGCGAGCTTCGCCGTCCCGCTGCTGCTCGCCGCTCGGGTTGAGCGGATTGAGCGGGTCGGGGACCTTGTAGTTCTCGCGGTCGTTGCGGAACACCGAGGCGGTCAGCGCCAGGCGATCGGCGATGTCCCACTTGGTGCCGATCTCGTAGTTGACTGCGTTCTCCGGGGCGACGTTGCAGCTGGCGGTTCCGCTCGTACCGCTGGCGATGCACGACCCGTTGACCGATGCCTTCGACGGGGTCGTGCTGTTGGAGAACGACGCATAAAGGGTGCCGTTCTTGCGTGGCTTGTAGACCAGGCCGGCGCGGTAGGAGAACAGGTCGTCCTCGTTGGCGGCGACCGGATTACGGCCGAGGATGGCACCGATATTGGTGTTGTCGGGGTTGGGGTTGGCTGCGGTCGGAGCGGTGAAGGTCTTGACGTTCCAGGTGACGCTGTCGCCTTCATTGTGCTCGTAGCGCGCGCCCAGGTTCAGCATCCACTGCTCGTTGAACTCGAGCGTGTCGAACACGTAGACGGCCTGGTTGTCCTGGGTGCCCTCGGTGCGGCCGACCAGCACCGGATTGATCGGACCGGTCCACAGCGAGTCGGGGTTGGTCAGGCTCATGATCGGCAGCGTCGCCGGGCTGCCGTTCGGGTTGCGCAGCAGGTTGACTGTGTCGAGGTCGAAGCCTTCGCGCGAGAATGAGATGCCGGCGACGAGCGCGTGCTGGATCGAACCGGTCGCAAAGCGCGAGGTCAGGTCGGTCTGGCTGATCGCGATGGAGTTGCTCGTATCGCGCGAATGGCCACGCGGGCCGCGGGGCTGGTAGCTGCCGGGACGGAGCTGGCGCGGACAGGCCAGGCCGGTCGCCGGGTTGACGCCGCTTTCCAGGCACCAGGTGCCCTGTGGCGCGTCGACGACGCTGAGCTGGTCGACTTGCTGGTAACGGGCCAGGCTGCGCAGCGTCATCCGGTCGCTGAAGTCGTGCTCGAATACTCCGGTGAGCATGTCGACATCGATCTTCTGCCTGTCGATGTTGTGGTAGCCGTAGTAGTTGGACGGGTCGACACCGGGCAACGGACCGCCGTAGGTGCTGAAGTAGGGCACGCCGTATTGCGGGATGTTGTTGTCGCTCTGGTGGAGATAGCTCGCGGTGAAGCGGGTGTCGCTGCCAAGGCCGAAGGCCAGCGACGGCGCGATGCCCCAGCGTTTGAACCTCTCGTAGTCGCGGCCGGGGGCGTCGTTTCGGTGGACCATTGCGTTGAGACGGAAGGCGGTGCCGTTGTCGAAGTCGGTGTTGCTGTCGACCGTGATGCGGCCGTAGCTGTCGGTGCCCGCTCCGCCCTGCAGCACGGTGAAGTCGCCCTTGCGTGCGGTCTTGCTGACCAGGTTGATGTTGCCCCCGACCGAGCCGGCGCCGGAATACACCGAGTTGGAACCGTTGATCAGCTCGATCGCGTCGAGGTTGAAGGTATCGCTGCGTGTGTACTGGGCGCTGTCGCGGACGTTGTCGGTGGTGATGTCGCTGTTGGCATTGAAGCCGCGAAGGGTGATGCTGTCGCCGTAGCCGCCACCGCCTTCGCCGGCGCCGAACGTGATACCGGGCAGGGTGCTGAGGACGTCGCGCAGGCCGATCAGGTTCTGCTGGTCCATCACTTCCTTGGTGACTACCGTGATCGTCTGCGGGGTGTCGAGCAGCGCCTCGGTGTACTTCACCGACGAGGGCTTGTCGACGTATTGGCCGTGGACTTCGATCGTGTCGAGGTCCTTGGCCAGGCCCTCATCGGCTGGATTGGCCAGGGCGGGGGTGGAAACAACGACAGCGGTGAAGGCGACCGCCACTGCGCCGGCGAGCGGCGACGCTACGAACTTCCTGTTCGACATGGATTTCCCTGAGTGTGCGGCGCCATCGATGCGCCGGATGCCAGGGAATACTAATGCGAGCCATTCGCATTTGGTGCGTGTGGCGCGTTGGGCTCAGCGGCTGCTGTATTTGCAGCGCGAGGCCGGCATGGTTCAAGCGCGATCGTCGCGGGTCCAGATCCCGCCGTCCTCGACCTTGACCGGGAATTTCGGCACAGGCTCGTACGCCGGCGCGCAAAGCGGCCGGCCATCGCGGACGTCGAACTTGGCCCCGTGGAGCACGCATTCGATCGTGGCTTCCTCGCCGTCGAAGGTGCCGGCGGAGAGCTCGAAGTCCTCGTGCGAGCACTTGTCCTCGAGCGCGTAGTAATCGCCGTCGTAGTTGACCACCAGGATCGGGGTATCGCCGTCCCAGGCGACGGTCGATTCGCCCGGGAGCAATTGCGAGGTGGCGCAGACGAAGACCCAGTCGCTCATGCGGTCAGTGGCTTTTCGAGGATTTCGAACCGCAGGTCGTCGCGCTTGGGCTGGCCGAAACGCTCGTCGCCGTACGGGAACGGCTTCTTGATGCCGGTGCGGTGGTAGCCGCGGCGCTCGTAGAAGGCGATCAGTTCCTCGCGCACGTCGATCACGGTCATGCGCATCGCGGCCATGCCCCAGTCCTCGCGGACCAGGCGCTCGGCCTCGTTGATGACGACCTTGCCGATGCCGCCGCCCTGCAGGGTCGGGTCGACCGAGAACATGCCGAAGTAGCCGGCGCCATGCTCGACCGCCACATGGGCGCAGGCGAGCAGCTGGCGACGGCCGTGGCCGCCATCGCGCTCGGCAATGAGGATCACGCTCTGCGGACGATCGATGCAGGCCTGGATGTCGTCGGCGCCGGTGCGGCGGCCGCCGAGCAGGTCGGCTTCGGTGGTCCAGCCCTGCTTGCTGGCGTCGCCACGGTAGGCCGACTCGACCAGCGCGACCAGCGCATCGATGTCGGCGTGGGTGGCGTTGCGGAACTGGATGGCGGGCGCGTCGAGCGCGGCGGTGTCGGGAGCGGTCATGCGAGCAGTTTACGTACCTTGCGCAGCGCCGCAACGAAGGCCTCGACCTCGTCGTGGGTGTTGTAGAAGGCCAGTGAGGCGCGGCAGGTCGCGGCGACGCCGAAGTGGTGCATCAGCGGGTGCGCGCAATGGTGGCCGGAGCGGATCGCCACGCCTTCCAGGTCGAGCAGGGTGGCCAGGTCGTGCGCATGCGCGCCTTCGACCAGGAAGCTGATCACCGCCGCCTTCTCGCGGGCCTCGCCGAAGATGCGCACGCCCTCGACCTTCGACAGCTCCTCGGTGGCATGGGCGAGCAATGCCTGCTCGCGCGCCTCGATGTTGTGCATGCCCAGCGCGGACAGGTAATCGACCGCCGCGCCCAGGCCGATGAAACCGGCGATGTTCGGCGTGCCGGCCTCGAACTTGTGCGGCGGGTCGTTGAAGACCGTGCCTTCGAAGCGCACTTCCTTGATCATCTCGCCGCCGCCGATGAACGGTGGCATCGCGGCCAGGTGCTCGCGACGCGCCCACAGCGCGCCGGTACCGGTCGGGCCGGACATCTTGTGGCCGGTGAAGGCGTAGAAGTCGCAGCCGATCGACGCAATGTCGAGCGCCCGGTGCGGCGCCGCCTGCGAACCGTCGACCACGCTCACGATGCCGCGCTTGCGTGCCTCGCGGCAGATCTCGCGCACCGGGTTGACGGTGCCGAGCACGTTGGAGACGTGGGTCAGCGACAGCAGCTTCACGTCCGGCGTCAGAAGCGCGTACAGGCGATCGAGGTCGAGCTCGCCGCGCTCATCGAGCTCGGCAACCTTGATCGTCGCACCGGTACGCTGGGCGACCAGCTGCCACGGCACGATGTTGGCGTGGTGCTCCATGCGGGTGAGCACGATCGCATCGCCCGGCTGCAGGCGCGGCAGCGCCCACGAGTACGCGACCAGGTTCAGCGCGAAGGTGGTGCCGCTGCACAGCACCAGCTCGTCGCCACGCACGTTGACGAACCGGGCCAGCTTGTTGCGCGCGCCCTCGTAGGCATCGGTCGCCTCGGTCCCCAGCGCGTGCACGGCACGGCTGACGTTGGCGTTGTGATGGCGATAGAAGTCATCGACAGCGGCGATCACCGGCTCCGGCTTCTGTCCGGTGTTGGCCGAGTCGAAGTAGATCAGCGGCTTGCCGTGGACCTTGCGGGCCAGCAGCGGGAAGTCGGCGCGGACCCGGGCCCAGTCGATGGTGCTGTCGAGGGAGGCGTTCATGCGGTCTCCAGCTGTGCCAGCGCGGCGTCGAGGCGGGCGGTCAGGGTCTCGCGCAGGATGCGGTCGTCGAACACGGCCAGGGTCTCGCGGCAGAACGCTGCGGTCAGCAACGCCCGCGCCTGTTCGGCCGGCACGCCGCGGCTGCGCAGGTAGAACAGCGCGGTCGGGTCGAGCTGGCCGACCGTGGCGCCATGCGCGGCCTGCACTTCGTCGGCGTGGATCTCCAGCACCGGCTGGGTGTCGATCTCGGCGCCTTCGCTCAGCAGCAGGTTCTTGTTGGACAGGTTGGCGGCGGTGCCGTCGGCGCCCTCGCGGATCAGGATGCCGCCGTGGAAGGCGGCCTTGGAGCGACCGGCGCCGAGTCCGCGCCAGGTCAGATCGCAGCTGCTGTCGCGGCCGACATGGTCGATGCCCAGGCGCGTGTCGAGATGGCGCTTGCCGGTGGCGAGCAGGACGCCGTTGGCGTGCAGCCTGGCCCCGTCGCCGTGCAGGGCGACGTTGAGCTCGTGGCGCGACAGGCCGGCGCCGAGCTCGAGGTCGAGGCGGCGGTACTCGGACGCCTTCGCCATCACCGCATCGGTGCGCGAGATCAGCGTCGCGGTGGCGCCTTCGTCCTGCACGCGGGCGTGGTTGAGCAATGCATTCGGGCCGAGGTGCACGTGGGTCACGGCGTTGGCCAGGTGGCTGTGCGCGCCGGCGCCGAGCTGATGCTCGACCACGGTCAGCGCGGCGCCCTCACGCAGCTCGATGAGGTTGCGCAGGTGCCAGGCACGGTCGCCTTCGCTGGCGGCACCGATGAAGACCAGGTGCAGCGGCAGCGCGGCCCGGGCGCCGGCTTGGGCGCGCAGCACGATGCCGTCGTCGGCGAGCGCCGAGTTGAGGCGGGCGAAGATCTCGTCGGCGCGGTCGAAGCGGCGGGCGAGGAAGTTCGCCTCGCGCGGTTCGCCTTCGCGCAGCACCTGCGACAGCGGCTGCAGCGAGATGCCGGCGCCGAGGCCCGCGATGTCGCTATGGGCGGCATCGAGGCGGCCGTTGACGAAGACGATGCGCGGCGTCGGGATGGCCTCGAGCAGGGCGGCATCGAAGGACGGCGCACCAGCGTCGGGCGCGGCGAAATGGCGGCGCTCGAGCGAACGCAGCGGCGTGTACTTCCACGCTTCGACGCGGGCATGCGGGATGCCGTCGCGCAGCACTGCGTCGAGCGCGGCCTTGCGGCTTTCGCCGAGGCCGGCGGCGTCGCGCGCGGCGAGCGAATCGAAGGCGGTGGCGAAGGAGTCGAGCAGGGCGCTCATGTCAGGCAGCCGCCTCCGGCGTGATGCGATCCTTGACCCAGGCGTAGCCGTGCGCTTCCAGCTCCAGGGCCAGTTCCGGGCCGCCACTCTCGACCACGCGGCCGTCGGCGAGCACATGCACCACGTCCGGGCGGATGTAGTCGAGCAGGCGCTGGTAGTGGGTGATGACCAGGAATGCGCGGCCGGCGTCGCGCAGCGCGTTGACGCCGTCGGCGACCGCCTTGAGCGCGTCGATGTCCAGGCCAGAATCGGTCTCGTCGAGGATCGCCAGGCGCGGTTCGAGCAGCGCCAGCTGGAAGATCTCGTTGCGCTTCTTCTCGCCGCCGCTGAAGCCCTCGTTGACGCCGCGGTGCAGCAGCTCGTCCTTGAGGTGGAGCACGGCCAGCTTCTGCCGCACCAGCTTGAGGAACTGCATCGAGTCCAGCTCCGCCTCGCCGCGCGCCTTGCGCTGGGCGTTGAGGGCGGTGCGCAGGAAGTAGGTGTTGTTCACGCCCGGGATCTCGACCGGGTACTGGAATGCCAGGAACACGCCTGCAGCCGCGCGCTCTTCCGGTTCGAGTTCGAGCAGGTTGCGGCCGTCGAAAGTGACGGTGCCGGCGGTGACCTCGTAGCCTTCGCGACCGGCCAGGATGTTGCCCAGGGTCGACTTTCCGGCGCCGTTGGGGCCCATGATCGCGTGCACCTGGCCGGCCTGGACGTCGAGTGACAGTCCCTTGAGGATTTCCTTGCCGGCGACGGATACGTGGAGGTTTTCGATCTTGAGCATGTTGGTTCCGTTGTTCTTGCTTGAGGGAAAGGCGGTCAGCCGACCGAACCTTCCAGGCTTACTTCCAGCAGCTTCTTGGCTTCCACCGCGAACTCCATCGGCAGTTCGCGGAACACCGACTTGCAGAAGCCGTCGACGATCATCGACACCGCGTCCTCTTCGCCGATGCCACGGCTGCGGCAATAGAACAGCTGGTCTTCGCTGATCTTGGAGGTGGTCGCTTCGTGCTCGACGGTCGCGGTCGGGTGCCTGACCTCGATGTACGGGAAGGTATGCGCGCCGCACTTCTTGCCGATCAGCAGGCTGTCGCACTGGGTGTGGTTGCGCGCGCCCTCGGCGCCGCCGAGCACCTTGACCAGGCCGCGGTAGGTGTTCTGGCCGCGACCGGCGCTGATGCCCTTGCTGATGATCTTGCTCTTGGTGCGCTTGCCGACGTGGATCATCTTGGTGCCGGTGTCGGCCTGCTGGCGGTGGTGGGTCAGCGCGACCGAGTAGAACTCGCCGGTCGAGTCGTCGCCGAGCAGGACGCACGACGGATACTTCCAGGTGATCGCCGAACCGGTCTCGACCTGGGTCCAGGAGATCTTCGAGCGCGCGCCACGGCATTCACCGCGCTTGGTGACGAAGTTGTAGATGCCGCCAACGCCATTCTCGTCGCCCGGGTACCAGTTCTGCACCGTCGAGTACTTGATTTCGGCGTCGTCCAGCGCGACCAGCTCGACCACCGCCGCGTGCAGCTGGTTCTCGTCGCGCATCGGCGCCGTGCAGCCTTCCAGGTAGGAGACGTAGCTGCCTTCCTCGGCAATGATCAGGGTGCGCTCGAACTGGCCGGTGTTCATGGCATTGATGCGGAAGTAGGTGCTCAGCTCCATCGGGCAGCGCACGCCCTTGGGGATGAACACGAAGCTGCCGTCGGAGAACACCGCCGAGTTGAGCGCGGCGAAGTAGTTGTCGCCGGTCGGCACGACGCTGCCCAGGTACTGCTTGACCAGCTCCGGGTGGTCGTGGATGGCTTCCGACAGCGAGCAGAAGATGATGCCCTTCTCGGCCAGTTCCTTGCGGAAGGTGGTGCCGACCGAAACCGAGTCGAACACCGCGTCCACCGCGACGCCGGCCAGCTTGGCGCGCTCGTGCAGCGGCACGCCGAGCTTCTCGTAGGTGTCGAGCAGCTCCTGCGGCACTTCGTCGAGCGAGGCGTACTTGGCCTTGGGCGCGGAGTAGTAGCTCAGCGCCTGCAGGTCGATCGGGGCGATGTTGAGCTTGGCCCAGTGCGGCATCGGCATGGTCAGGAAATGCCGGTACGCCGCCAGGCGCCAGTCGACCATCCACTCCGGCTCGTCCTTCTTGGCCGAAAGCGCGCGGATGATGTCCTCGTTGAGGCCCGGCGGCAGGCTGTCGGATTCGATGTCCGTGACGAAGCCGGCCTCGTACTTGCGGCCAAGCTGCTCGTGGATCTCTTTGTTTTCTATTACTTCGGTGGCCATTGGGCTGCCTACAGGATTCGTTGTTGCATGGCGGGCGCGGCCCGCTACGCGTTGGCCAGGCGCAGGTCGATGCGCTTGGCCGTGGGTTCGGGCGGTGGTGGCGGCACCAGCATCTGCGCCAGCGTCACGCCGCGCAGGGCGTCGATCACCACGTCGTTGATGCGGCGCCAGTTGGCGCGCACGCCACAGGATTGCTCGATGCCGCAGTTGCCGGCATGGACACTGCACTCGGTCATGCCGAGCGGCCCTTCCATGGCGATCACGATTTCCAGCAGACCGATGTCCTCGGCGCTGCGGGCCAGGCGGTAGCCGCCGTTGGCGCCGCGGAAGCCTTCGACCAGGCCGGCCTGGGCCAGCGGCTTGAGTACCTTGGAAACCGTCGTCGCCTCCAGGCCGGCGCGCTCGGCCAGTTCCGAAGCGCTGAGGACAGCGTCGGAACGGTGCGCGAGCACGGTCATGACGACCGTGGCGTAGTCAGTGAGCTTGGTGACGCGGAGCATGGGGGCGGGCCGGTCGGGTTAATCCGTACCGGAATTGTACGGTTTCGGCCCCGCCCCGCCAAGGATCGGGGCGGAACGCTTCCGTACCGCCCCTGGAACACCCTGTCTGGAGGCTGCCCGTCCAAGGCGGCCCGTTCAGGCATCTCGTTCAGGATTCGCCGGCGCTGGCGCTCGCGGCCACCGGCGGCGCGGCCGGCAATACCAGGTCGAAGTAGGGCGGCTGCGGATCCTGCCCCGGCGGGATGAAGTCCGGCGCCGGCTGCCCGGCGGGGCCGAGCGAGCGGACGAACTGGTAGATCGCGCGGCGGTCTTCGAGGGTCATGTCGCGGATGGCGAAATCGGGCATCAGCGGGCGCGTGCGCAGCTTGGCGCTGTAGTCCAGCCACTGCGTCTCGGTCATGGTCGACAGCTTCAGGCGCAGGTTGGTCGGATAGGTCGTGCCCCACGGCCCGCGGAAGCCGAGCGGCGAGCCAACCAGCCACTGGGCTTTGTCGACCGCGCCCTGGCTTTCCGCGTAACCCGGCGTGTGGCAGTCATTGCAGCCCGCGGTCCGGGCCAGGTATTCGCCGCGTGCGAGCAGGTCCTTCTGCGCCGGCGCGCCGTGGTCGCTGCTAGCCTGGTGGGCGTGTTCTCCCTGCTGGCAGCCAGCCACGGACAGGAGGGCGGTAATGGCGAGGGCGGATCGGATCGTCTTCATCGTTCATGCACATCGGGTGGTGACCCACGCCAACGCAGTGATCGGCGGCAACCGGCCAGACGCGATGGCGCGACGCGACCGATCCGGCCAGAATGTCCGCTTCCCGCAATGACTACCGGATTCCGCATGCCGCGCAAGATCGCCGCCCGTCGCTCCGCCATCCATGGCAACGGCGTATTCGCCATCCAGCCGATCGCCAAGGGCGAGCGCGTCATCGAGTACAAGGGCCAGCGCCGCACCCACGAGGAAGTCGACGCCGGCGAAAGCGGCGACATCGACACCGGCCACACGTTCCTGTTCACGCTCAACGACGAATACGTCATCGACGCCAACTTCAAGGGCAACGACGCGCGCTGGATCAACCACAGCTGCATGCCCAACTGCGAGGCCGTGCTGGAAGAGGACGAGGGCAAGGACCGCAAGCTCGACAAGGTGTTCATCGAGGCGGTCCGCGACATCGCTCCGGGCGAGGAACTGTCCTACAACTACGGCATCACCCTGGCCGAGAAGCACACCCCTGAACTGAAGAAGATCTGGGAGTGCCGCTGCGGGTCGCCGGGTTGCACCGGCACGATGCTGCAGCCCAAGTCGGACAAGAAGAAAAAGAAGCAGGAAAAGAAGAAGCGGAAGATGGCCGACGAGGCGAAGCGGGCCAAGCAGGCCTGACGCCATCCGTACCTTCGGGCAATGGTCCGGCGGCCGGCAGTCCGGCCACACTTGAGGTAACGCGCGCGGCCGATACTGGCGCGCCCACCCCGCATCCAAGGAGCCCCCATGAGCCTCGAAGGCAAGGTCGCCATCGTCACCGGTGCCGCCAGCGGCATCGGCAAGGAAATCGCGTTCGAGCTGGCGCGTGCCGGCGCGGCGATCGCCATCGCCGATCTCAACGCCCAGGGCGCGCAGGCGGTCGCGGCCGAAATCCAGGCCAACGGCGGTCGCGCCCTGGGGCTGGCGATGGACGTCACCGACGAGGCTGCGGTCAATGCCGGCGTCGCCCGCGTGGTCGCCGAACTCGGCGGCGTCGACATCCTGGTCTCCAACGCCGGCATCCAGATCGTCAACCCGATCGAGCAGTTCGCCTATGCCGACTGGAAGAAGATGCTGGCGATCCACCTCGATGGCGCCTTCCTGACCACCAGGGCCGTCCTGCCGCACATGTACGGAAACGGGGCGGATGGCAAATCGCGCGGCGGCACCGTCATCTACATGGGTTCGGTCCACTCGCACCTGGCCTCGCCGCTGAAGTCGGCCTACGTCACCGCAAAGCACGGCCTGCTGGGCCTGTCACGCACGCTGGCCAAGGAAGGGGCGAAGCACGCGGTGCGCAGCCATGTGGTCTGCCCCGGTTTCGTGCGCACGCCACTGGTCGACAGGCAGATCCCGGAGCAGGCGCGGGAGCTGGGCATCAGCGAGGAAGAAGTGGTGAGCCGGGTCATGCTCGGCAACACCGTCGATGGCATCTTCACCACGGTCGAGGACGTCGCCCAGACGGTGCGCTTCCTGGCCGAGTTCCCGAGCGCGGCGCTGACCGGGCAGAGCTTCGTGGTCAGCCACGGCTGGCACATGCAGTAGCCGACGGGGCGGGTTCCCGCTCCCATGGAGTGCCGGTAGCGCATCGGGGCAGCCCCCTTCACCGGTGCCACTCCAAGGCGTGATGCACGCCAGGGAAATTTGGTTGCAATGACTAACGCCAGTCTGGCGCAGGGCGCGACTGCGTATAGGCTGTGCACCGCTCGGGTACCAAGGTGCCCGTGTGCAAGCCCAGCACGGACGATCTGGTCGGACGGCCGCCTTCGATGGCGGCGGTTGCGGCGGGGGAAACCGGTCTGGCTCCCCCGACCTCCGAGATTCCCCCTCAATGCACGGAATGCGCGCAACGTTGACCCTGGCCATCCTGGCCGCCCTGTCCACCCCGGCGATGGGCGTGGAGATCGACGGCCGCATCGATCCGGCCGAGTGGCAAGGGGCGCGTGAGATCACCGACTTCCGCAAGGTGCAGCCGCTGAGCCGTGAGCCGGCCACGCTGCAGACCAAGGTGTGGGTGATGGCGACGCCCGAGGGCCTGGCGGTGGCCTTCCGCAACAACCAGCCGGTCGAGACCCGGACCCGGCAGAAGGTCCAGCGCGACTTCGAGGCCCAGGTCGACCGCGTCAACCTGATGATCGACTACGACGGCGACGGCCGCACCGGCTACAACTTCACCGTCTCCTCCACCGACGGCATCGCCGATGCGGTCATCAGCAACGAGTCGCAGTTCAACGACGACTGGGACGGCAACTGGAAGCACGCCGTCAGCGAGGACGACACCGGCTGGAACGTGGAGATGCTGATCCCCTGGTACATCGCGCCGATGCGCAATGGCAGCGATGGCATGCGCACGGTCAAGGTCTACTTCGACCGCGTCATCGGCTCCACCGGTGAGCGCTCGGCATGGCCGGCGGCCAGCTTCGAGCGCCCGCGCTTCCTGTCCGATTTCGAGCCGATGCAGATGGCGCAGTACAGCCAGTCGCTGCTGGCGATCACGCCGTATGTGTCCGGCCTGTACGACAACGTCGGCGGCGACAGCGACTTCGACGGCGGCGCGGACATCTTCTGGAAGCCAAACGGCCAGTTCCAGCTGTCGGCGACGATCAACCCCGACTTCGGCCAGGTCGAGAGCGACGACCTGGTGGTGAACTTCAGCGCCACCGAAACCTTCATCAGCGACAAGCGCCCGTTCTTCACCGAGAACCAGGGCATCTTCGAGTTCACCACGCCGTCGGACTTCAGCCAGCTGCTGTACACCCGCCGCGTCGGTGGCCCGGCCGACGACGGCAATGGCGCCGGCGACATCACCGCCGCGGTCAAGCTCAACGGCAGCGTCGGCGCGACCAAGTACGGTGTGTTCGTCGCCGACGAGGCCGACGAGGTCGGTCGCACCTTCGGCGCGTTGCGCGTGGTGCGCGACTTCGCCGACCAGAACCTCGGCGTGATGTTGACCCAGGTCGAACGACCGTTCCTCGATCGCGAGGCATCGGTGCTGGGCGTGGACCACAACTGGCGCCCGAACGAGCGCGTCAGCGTGGAGACGCGCGTCATCGGCAGCCAGATCGACCAGGACGGCCGCACCAGCGACGACACCGGCGGCACCATGTGGGTCAACTACGAGATGGACGACGGCTGGCGCCAGCAGTGGCTGGCGATGCATTTTGGCGAAGACCTGCAGATCAACGACTTCGGTTACCTCTCGCGCGCCAACCTGAACTATCTCAACTGGCAGGTGATGCGCCGCTTCCCCGACCAGCCGGCCGAGTCGCGTTACGCCTCCAAGGACTGGCGCGGCCGGATCAGCGGTACCGACAACGATCACGGCCAGCGCCTGCAGCGGCAGCTGCGCATCAGCCGCCAGAGCAGCCTGCGCAACGGCAGCTCCGAGTACGCGCAGATCAACATCAACAGTGCTTTCGTCGACGACCTGATCACGCGTGGCAACGGCAACGTCAACCTGCCGCCGAACTTCAATGCGTATCTGGAGTACGAGCGTCCGCGCAAGGGCAACTGGGGGTGGGAGCTGGAGGCCGATGCATTCAGCGGTGGCCTGGCCGGCAACGACAGGATCGGCTTCGATATCCGCGTGCAGCCGACGTACTTCTTCAATGACGCCTTCAGTGTCTACCTGGGCGCCTACTACGAGCAGATCCCGAGCTGGCTGGTCTGGCAACAGGACAACCTGATCGGCGAGTTCGACGAGAAGATGATGCAGATCAGTGCCGGCGTGGACTGGAACATCGGCAGCAAGCAGGAGCTGCGGGTGAAGCTGCAGGCGCTGGGTCTGGATGCGCCGTTGCGGCAGGCATACCGGGTCGATGCGGGTGGCAATTCGATTGCCAGTGCGGATGCGGTGGACGATTTCAACGTGCAGAACCTGGGCTTCCAGATTCGTTATCGTTATGAGCTGGCGCCGTTGTCGTATCTGTACGTGGTCTATGGGCGCGGTGGGTATCAGCAGGAGCCGTTCTCGGAGGATACGGGGGAACTGGTGCGGGACAGCCTGGAGTTGCGGGACGATGAGCAGCTGCTGGTCAAGCTGAGCTATCGCTTCGAGATCTGAGCCCTTCAAACAGCAACAGCTTCCGCCACTGAACGAGAGCCTTACGGCGCCCAGGCGTCCGGCATGAGGATCTCGAACAGGCCATCACGCCGCGTACGTCGCGCCAGCACCAGCAGCGCGTCGTCGCGGCTGAGCAGCCAGCGGGCGCCGCAGGCATGTGCGAGGTGCAGGAATTTCTGGTCGTCGGGGTCGGCGCAGCGCGGCACTGCGACCTGCGGCAAGGGATCCGCGGACACCAGTTGCACGTGGGCGTCAAATGCGGCGATGGCCCCCGCGCGTGCCGTCTCATCC
Source organism: Lysobacter sp. S4-A87 (assembly GCF_022637455.1). NCBI lineage: Bacteria > Pseudomonadati > Pseudomonadota > Gammaproteobacteria > Lysobacterales > Lysobacteraceae > Lysobacter > Lysobacter sp. S4-A87. Next base: position 1,463,283 of record NZ_CP093341.1, on the reverse strand, counting down.
AGTCGCAATGCCGGATAGTCCAGCACGCGCAACCACTCCCCGCGGCATTCCGCGTCGGTCACCGCGACCACGTCGCCTGCCTGCAGCGCGGCGCGCAATGTGGCCACGCGCGGGTCGCCGAACACGAACAGGTCCAGGCAGACGTTCGTGTCCAGGACGATCCGCGGCGGGACGTGGTTCAACGGATCAGGGGGTGACTTCACGCAGGTCGGCCGAGCCGATCCGCCATGCCCGCTGTTCGGCGGTGGCGCCGTCCACGACGGCGCGCCGCAGCGTGTAGGCACCGACGAACTTGCGCTGGCTGCCATCGGCGGCGGTCGCGGTCAGCGCCACGGGCACTTCGACGAAGCGCGAACCGGCTGCGGCGTCGACCGCGCCGGGCGCGAGGATCTCGACCGAAACACCAGAGGTGTCGCGAAAGCCGTCGGCGAACTGTTGCGGTGACTGGCCGCTGGCGCGTCCGCCGTCCGACCACAGGGAATAGGCGCGGTCGTAAGCGCGGCTGTTGATGGCGGCGTAGTAGTCGCGGACGACGGCCATGGCGTCCTGTGCGGTCGGTTCGTTCACCGCTTCGCCATCGGATGGGGTTGCCCCGGTGTCGGTGCCCGGGAGTGGCTGGCCGGCTTCGTCTGTCGGTGCGATCGGATTGCCCTGTTCGTCGAGCACAACCTCCTCGACGACCTGGGGCGGCGGCCCGACCTGGCCCGGGCCTGGCTTGTCGGGCATGCCGGTGACGCTGCCATCGGCCTTGCCCGAGGGCGCTGGCAACGCCTGCGAGTCGTCGCCACCGCGCTGGCCCGGTGGTTTGTCACTGCTGCTGCAGGCGGCCATCGCCGCGGCCAGGGCGACGATGGTGATCAGGTGCCGGAACGCTGCCATGTCACTGGTCCAGGTGCACGACGACGGTGCCGCTCTCGATCGCCGTGGTGCCGATCCGGCGCGAGCCCAGCTTGTCGAGCAGGCTGTTGTCGAAGCGGTAGATCGGTTCTTCGCGCGAGTACTCGCCCATCCACGAATTGAGCAGTGCGCGCGAACTGCCGTTCATCGCACCGCCCAGGGACGGTACATCCACCTGTTCGATGCGCGGATCCTGCAGGTGCAGGCCGCGCGTGCCGGGGTCGTAGCGCAGGGCGCTGGTCAGGGCGAAGTGGCCGGACGGCTTGCTGCTGTCGCTGCCGAGCGCGCCCAGACCGAGGTCGAAGTCGACACGCAGCCGGTTGGAGCCTTGCGGAATGGTCAGGCGCGGGTTCATCAGCGTCAGCGACACCAGGCCGCCGAGCTTGTCGTAGTGCTTCGGAAAGTTGCGGTCGAGCGAGCCCTGCAACTGCATCGGGGTGAACCGGACTTCGTTGCCCAGCAGCGCGCCGAGCCCATTGAGGGTCGAACAGGCCGCAAGGACGAGGGCGAGGGCGGCCACGGCGAGGCCGCGGGAGACGGTCGGAAAAGAACGGCGCAAGGACATCCAGAGCTCCACAGTGATGCCCGGGACGATACGCGTGCGGCATGGATGAGAAAAGTCTCAGTCGGCGCCGGGTTCAGGGCGTGCCGCTGTCCGCCGACGCGGCCTGCGATCAGGGCGTCTTCTTAGGCGGCTGCTGCGGGGCCTCCTTCGGGGTCTCCTTCGTTGCGCCCCTGGGCTGGGTTCCGGGCTGGGTTCCGGGCGGGGTGGCGGCCGGGCCGGTCGCAGGGCCGGGCGTCTTTCCGGCGGGCTGGCCGCGCCTCTGCAGCGGCAGGGGCGGTGGCGCCCGGGTGCTGCTGGAGTAACGGGCGTAGTCGCGGTACAGCTGCTGCACCGTCGGCGTGCCGTCGAGGTCGTGCGTCGGTGCGGCACCCTGGCGCGGCTTGAGCACGGCGAACCAGCGATGCGCGCCGACGATGTCGCGGTCGGTCAGGGGTTTGCCCTTGCCGTCGATGGCGATCACCGACAGCGTCACGGCGTGGTTGACGTTGCCGCCGATGGCGAACAGCCGGCGGTGCTCGAGGTCGGTCTTGACCACCAGGTCGCAATGCAGCGACAGCGAATCGCTGATGCCGCCACGCACGTCGGCGATCGAGGCGAAGGTGGCGTTGCCGCGCGCCGTGCACAGCAGGTCGCCGGCCGCGGGTACGGTTTCGGTCAGGTCGTAAGCGACATAGACATGCGAGGAGTCCTGGCCGTCGCGCGCGCGCACTGCCGCGCGCACGTACTCGTAATGCGCGCCGCTGCGGCGGAACTGCTCGGTCGACAACCCGGCCTCGCATGCCAGCCAGGAAATGAACGCCGCTGACCACGGCATCGCCCAGCCGGCTTCGTGCCAGCCGTAGTTGACGATGCTCTGCACGCGCAGCGCTTCCTCGCTGCCGGTGGCGGCCCAGTAACCGGCGATGGTTCCGCTGACCTGGCTGTCGTCCTCCATCAGGCCCAGGCGCGGGGCCTGGCGCAACACGCGATCGCCAATCGAGGCGTTGCGGCCTGGCGCGATGATGTCGACCACGCCCGCGGCCTGTGGCATGCGCGGCACGATCGCCTGCGGCTCCACCGCCATGTCCAGCACCGGCAGGCCGAAGTACGCCCACTCGGCCGTGGCCAGATCGATCATGCGCGTGGTCGCACTGCCGCCGCGGTCGGGAATCGACGGGCACGACGACATCGCGATGTGGTAGCCGGCCGCGCGCGCCGGCGTGCCGTCGCGGCGGTACAGCGGCTCGAACGAGCCCGGTCCGGTGCGCACCATCATCGGTGGCGCGTCGCTGCCGCGCGCGTACTCGACGCGCAGCGCCGGGTCCGGGAATCCGGCCGGGCGCGCGAAGTTGGGGATGGAGCGACTGTTGCCCGCTTGTGCCCAGGTCGGGGCGGCGGCAGCGAACGTCGCGATGGCCAGCACGGTGTGCAGCACAACCAGGTGCCCGTGGCGCATGTGTGCTTCCTGTGCGGGGGAAGCCACAGCTTGGGTCAGGGGATGTGAAGCCTGTATCTGTAGGCGTGTCTGCAGGGGCCTGCTGCACCGGCCCCTGCTGACGGGCGCGCGGTCAGTCCTCGTCCTGGCGGGGCTTGTACGCTTCGACCAGCTTCTGCTGGACATTGGCCGGGACCGGCTCGTAGTGGCTGAAGTCGAGCGAGTAGCGCCCGCGCCCGGCGGTCACCGACTTGAGCTCGGCGGCGTAGCCCTCCAGCTCGGACAGCGGCACTTGCGCCTTCACCACGATCTCGTTGCCGCGGACGCTGTCGGTGCCGCTGATGCGTGCGCGCTTGCTGGCCAGTCCGCCGCTGACGTCGCCCATGTGCTGCTCGGGCGCATTGACCTCCAGTTCGACGATGGGCTCGAGCACCTGCGGCCGCGCCTTGCCGATCGCATCCAGGAAGGCCTTCTTGCCGGCGGCGACGAAGGCGACTTCCTTGCTGTCGACGGGGTGATGCTTGCCGTCGTAGACAATCACGCGCACGTCCTGGATCGGATAGCCGGCGACAGCGCCGCTGCCCAGCACCTGGCGCACGCCTTTCTCCACCGCCGGCATGAACTGGCCGGGGATGGTGCCGCCCTTGACCTCATCGACAAACTCGAAGCCACCGCCGCGCGGCAACGGCTCGATGCGCAGGAACACCTCGCCGAACTGGCCGGCGCCACCGGTCTGCTTCTTGTGGCGATGGTGGCCCTCGGCCTTGCCGCTGACCGTTTCGCGGTAGGCGATGCGCGGCGGACGCGATGTCACCTCGACGCCGTAGCGGTCCTTCAGGCGCTCCAGGTTGATGCGCAGGTGCAGGTCGGACAGGCCGCGGATCACCGTCTCGTTGGTCTCGGTCTCGTGCTCGACGACGAAGCACGGGTCTTCCTCGGCAAGCTTGTGCAGCGCGGTGGCGAGTTTCTGCTCCTGTCCCTTGCTCGCCGCATCCACCGCCAGGCCGAACATCGGTTTGGGGAAATCCAGCGGTGCCAGGCGGATCTGGTCCTCGTCGTGACTGTCGTGCAGCACGGCGTCGAAGTGCAGCTCGTCCACCTTGGCCACGGCGGCAATATCGCCCGGGAGCGCCTGATCGATCTCGACGTGGTCCTTGCCCTTGAGCTTGAACAGGTGCCCGACCTTGAACGGCTTCTTGCCGTCGTCGATGAACAACTGCGTGTCCTTCTTTATCAGCCCCTGGTAGACGCGGAAGATGCCGAGCTTGCCGACGAAGGGATCGTTGACGATCTTGAAGACGTCGGCCACTACGTGCGCCTTCGAATCGGGAACGGCCTGGAAGCGCTGGCGCTCGGCGCCGCGCTCGAACGGCGGCGGGTTGGCTTCGGCAGGGTTGGGGAACCACTGCTCGGCCACGTCCAGCAGTTTCTTCACGCCCACGTTCATCCGCGCCGAGCAGAACAGCACCGGTACCAGGTGGCCCTCGCGCATGCACTGTTCGAAGGCGTCGTGCAGCTCCTCGCCCGACAGGCCGCCTTCGCCCACGTCGAGGTAGTGCTCCATCACCGACTCGTTGATCTCCACGACCTGGTCGATGATTTTCTGGTGCCAGTCGGCAACCGGCCCCAGGTCGCTGTCGCCGGTGGTATTGCCGAGACAGTCAATGACCTTCTTGCCGCCGTCGGCGGGAAGGTTCAGCGGCAGACACTCGGGGCCGAAGGTGTCGCGCAGTTCGGCGAGCACGCGCTCGGCCGATGCGGCCTCGTGGTCGATCTTGTTGATCACCAGGGCGCGGCACAGGTTTCGTCCCTTGGCGTACTCCATCATCCGGCGCGTGCCGTATTCGACGCCGCTGTCGGCATCGACCACGATCACCACCGTTTCCACCGCGCCGAATGCCGACAACGCCGGGCCGCGAAAATCCGGGTAGCCGGGGGTGTCGATCAGGTTGAGGTGGATGGTCTGGCCGTTGGCGGCGACGTGGTCGATGCTGGCGATGGCCGAGTCGATCGAGTGGCCGCGCTGCTTCTCGATGGCATCGAAATCGGACACGGTGCTGCCGCGCTCGATGCTGCCTGCCGTCTGGATTGCGCCGCCGGCCTGCAGCAGGGCTTCGAACAGTGTGGTTTTGCCGGCGCCGGGGTGGCCTGCCAAGGCCACGTTGCGGATGGATTGTGTGCTGTAGGACATGAGCGGACTTCTCCCGGTGCTGAGGAGGGAAGGCCGTCATGGCTGTCCGCGCTTCGCGCCGAAGCGTTGGGCGCTCGGCGGGCGGTCATGGCGGGTGCCGGCGGGGAGCCGGGAGGGCAAGCCTCGCGCAAGGGGCTGGGTGGGTCAAGCCTGCCGAAGCCGATGAAGGCCCCACTTTCGGAATCCTCCTATTCGAACCGTCACGGCAGTGATGCAAGCTGGCGCCTCCGTTCGGCGCATGCGAGGTCGCAGGGCCGAGGGCGGTGTAGATCCGGCGTGAAGTTGCCTTGGTGCGCCTGGGTCGGAGCCGGATCCGACCGCCTGCCGGGCGGCGTTCGTCTGTCGAGATTCCTATGAACATGTCCACCAAGCTGGCGGTTGTTGGCGCCTACGTCCTGATCGCGTCGGTGATCGTCTTCAAGCACGGGTTCGAGAGCGGTGATTACCTGATGGTGATCGTCGGCCTGATGTCGCTGGCGGTGCAGGCCATCATTTTCCGGGTGCGGCGCCAGATCCGGCGGGTGCGGCGCTAGTCGCGGGCGGCCGGTCCGCGATGCCCCGGTAACGTTACAGGCGCTAGGCTGTGCGCTCGTTCATGCAACGGGAGCACCAACATGGCCTTCAAGCGTTTCGCCGAAGCGGTCTGGCAGGGCGACCTGCAGTCTGGCAAGGGTGCGATGAGCACGCCGCAGAGCGGTCTGTTCGCCGACCAGAACTACTCCTTCAAGACCCGCTTCGGCGACGAGAAGGGCACCAACCCCGAGGAGCTGCTGGCTGCGGCGCATGCCGGCTGCTTCTCGATGGCGCTTTCGGCGGTCCTGGGCAAGTCCGGGTTCACCCCGGAGCGGATCGAGACGCGCGCCGAAGCGTCGATGGATCCCGGCATGGACCCGGGCCCGACGATCACCGGTGTGCAGCTGATCGTCAGCGCCAAGGTGCCTGGCATCAGCGCCGAGCAGTTCCAGCAGATCGCCGAAGCGGCCAAGGCCGGCTGTGTGATTTCGCGCGCGCTGTCGGTGCCGGTGACGCTTTCGGCCTCGCTGCAGGGCTGACGGTCGCCGATGCCGCCCGCGCAGGTCCGCCATGCCGTGCTGGTGCACGGCGCCGGTGGCGGTGGCTGGGAGTGGGACCTCTGGTGCGGAGTGCTTGAGGCGCACGGCATCGCCTGCGCCTGCTTCGATCTTGCGCCGGTGGATGCCGGGCTGGCCGCCACCACCTTCGACGACTACCGGGCGCAGCTGCGGACGGTGCTGGAAGCGGTGCCGCGTCCGCGTGTGCTGATTGGCGCCAGCCTGGGCGGATTGCTGGCGGCGACCTGCGCCGATGCCGCCGATGCGCTGGTGCTGGTCAACCCGCTGCCTCCGGCACCCTGGTCGGCACGGCTTGCGCGACGCGAGTGGCCCGACCTGGTGCCCTGGCGGCTCGAAGCACGGCTGGCCTCGACCCGGGCCGCCTTGGCCGACGCCGACGATGCGACCGCGCTGTTCGCCTTCCGGCGTTGGCGCGACGAGTCCGGCGCGGTGCTGCGCCAGGCGCAGGCGGGGCTGGAGGTTGCCATCCCCGAGTGCCCGGTACTGCTGGTGGCCTCGGAGTTGGATGAAGACGTGCCGGCGGCCGTGACCGCGGCGCTGGCCGGTGCCTGGAACGCCAGCCTGCTTCGGCTGCCGGGTTCAACGCACGTTGGACCGCTGCTGGGACGGGACGCAGCGGACGTGGCCGCGCAAGTGGTGGCGTGGCTCTGGGGCTGACGGCCTGACGACGGCCTGGACCCCGGCGTTCGACGGGATGACGGCGATCTCAGGCCCAGTCGATCGTGCCGCGGACCACGTTGCAGACCTGGCCGCCCGACCAGACCTCGCCATCGCCGTCCACGCGCAGCTCCAGTCGCGCATCGAAACCGACCTCGCGACCCTGGCTGACGCTGTAACGGTGGCCGCCATCGTCCTGCCGACGGCCGGGCAGGGCGTGGTTGTGATTGAGCCAGGCCGCCAGCGTGGCATTGGCGGCGCCTGAGGCGGCATCCTCGAATCGCGCCGGGGCGCCGACGAATGCGCGCACGACCAGGTCGTAGTCGCGGCCGCCATCGGCACGGGCGAAGGCGCACAGGCCCATGCTCGCGGTGCTTTCGGCCAGCGCCGCGATCGCGTCCCAGTCCGGGTTGGCCCCGCGCAGGGCCGATTCGCTGGCCAGCTCGGCCAGCCACCAGCGCCGGCCTCCGTCCATCAATGCCGGCGGCAGCGCGCCCAGGGCCAGGCCGGACAGCGCCGATTGCAGGCGCGGATCGTGGCCGGCTGCGATCTCGACCACCTGCGCCTTCGGCGTGCGAACGGCGATCGTGCGCGAGGCTCCGGCGCCGTCGACCGCCAGCGGCAACAGGCCCGCCACGCCTTCCTGCAGCAAGCGGCCCTGGCTGGCTTCGGCCAGGCCGGCCTCCAGCACTACGTGCGCGGTGCCGACGCTGGGGTGTCCGGCGAACGGGACCTCGCGGCGCGGACTGAACATGCGGATGCGATAGCTGGCGCCGGGCTGGGTCGGGGCGAAGACGAACGTCGTTTCGGGCAGCCGGGTCCAGCGGGCGATGGCCTGCATCTGGACATCGTCGAGGCCATCGGTGTCCAGCACCACGGCCAGGGGATTGCCGGCGCCGGGCCGGTCGGCGAACACGTCCAGTTGCAGGTAGCGGCGAAGCGTCATTCGGCGGGGGTCCGAGGTGGTCGAATCGATTAGAATTGCCGTTCTTTGTGGCCGCGCCTGGGCATCAGTCCGCAGCTGGCGCGCCATTCTAGGTTCTGTAGGGGCGCGTTGCCCGTACGGTTGCAGTCGAAATTACTTACCAATCCTGAACATCACTCACATCCAACCTCAGAGGGCAGTTGCGGTGGCGGAAGCGAATCGCTGGGTAGTACTCAAGTTCGGCGGCACATCAGTGTCTCGCCGCAATCGTTGGGACACCATCGGACGCCTCGCCGGAAAACGCATGGCCGAAGAGGGGGTTCGCGTGCTGGTCGTGGTCTCGGCGCTGTCGGGCGTGACCAATGAGCTGCAGGCCATTGCCAACGGTGATGGCATCGATGCGCGCATCGCCGCGCTGGTCGAGCGCCACCGCGCGTTCTGCGTCGAACTCGACCTGGATGCCGACGTCGTGCTGGGCGAGCGCCTGGGGCTGCTGCAGGCACTGGCCGCTGACACGCGCGCGGCCGGGCGCACGCTCGACTGGCAGGCCGAAGTGCTGGCACAGGGCGAGCTGCTCTCGTCGACGCTGGGTGCTGCCTATCTGCGTACGCAGGGCCATGACTTCGGCTGGTGCGATGCCCGCCATTGGCTCGATGCGGTGTCGCTGCCCAATGCCAACGCCTGGTCGCAGCGCCTGTCGGTGAACTGCCGCCTCGACGGCGACGGCGCACCCGGTGAAGGATCGTTCCGCGAGCGCTTCTCCGCGCAGGCGGCGCCGATGCTGATCACCCAGGGCTTCATCTCCCGTCACGGCGACGGTGGCACGGCGATCCTCGGCCGCGGCGGCTCCGATACATCGGCAGCGTACTTCGGTGCGCTGCTGAAGGCGCAGCGCGTTGAAATCTGGACCGACGTGCCGGGCATGTTCAGCGCCAATCCGCGCGACGTGCCCGAGGCGCGCCTGCTCACCCGGCTGCACTATGCCGAGGCGCAGGAAATCGCCACCACCGGCGCCAAGGTCCTGCATCCGCGCTCGATCGCGCCGTGCCGCGACGCCGGCGTGCCGATGGCGATCCTCGATACCGAGCGCCCGGACCTTCCGGGCACGCGCATCGACGCGACCGCGGCAACCGTGCCGGGCGTCAAGGCGATCAGCCGCCGCAACGGCATCGTGCTGGTGTCGATGGAAAGCATCGGCATGTGGCAGCAGGTCGGCTTCCTGGCCGACGTGTTCGAACGCTTCAAGCGCCATGGCCTGTCGATCGACCTGATCGGCTCGTCGGAGACCAACGTCACCGTCTCGCTCGACCCGAGCGAGAACCTGGTCACCACCAACGTGCTGGAAGCGCTCAGTGCCGACCTGGCCGAGGTGTGCCGGGTCAAGGTGATCGCGCCGTGCGCGGCGATCACCCTGGTCGGCCGTGGCATGCGTTCGCTGCTGCACCGGTTGTCCGACATCTGGGCGACGTTCGGTCGCGAGCGCGTGCACCTGATCTCGCAGTCGTCCAACGACCTCAACCTGACCTTCGTGATCGACGAGGCCGATGCCGACGGCCTGCTGCCGCACCTGCACGCCGAACTGATACGTTCGCGGGCGATGCCGGTACGCGACGCCAGCGTGTTCGGCCCGAGCTGGCGCGAGATCGCGCACGGCAAGCCGCAGCGCGTGCCGGCATGGTGGCGCGGTCGGCGTGAGCAGCTGCTGGCGCTGGCCGCGCAGGGCACGCCGCGCTATGTCTACGACCTGGCAACGGTGCGCGAGCGCGCCCGTTCGCTGACGTCCACGGTCGCGGTCGACCGCTGCTTCTACGCGATCAAGGCCAATCCGCACCCGGCCATCCTCAAGGCCATCACCGGCGAAGGCTTCGGCCTGGAATGCGTGTCGCAGGGCGAGTTCGAACACGTGTTCGCCGCGCTGCCCGGGTTGTCGCCCAATCGTGTGCTGTTCACGCCGAGCTTCGCGCCGCGGCGCGAGTACGAGGCCGCGTTCGCGCGCGGGATCATCGTCACCCTCGACAACATCGAAGCGCTGCAACGCTGGCCGGAGGTGTTCCGCGGCCGCACGATCTGGCTGCGCATCGACCTGGGCCACGGCGAAGGCCACCACGAGAAGGTCCGCACCGGTGGCGTGGCGGCCAAGTTCGGCCTGCCGATGACGCGCTTCGACGGCTTCATCGAAGAGGCGCGCAAGCTCGGCGTGCGCATCAGCGGCCTGCACGCGCACCTGGGCAGCGGCATCGAGGATCCGCAGCACTGGCGCGGCGTCTATGCGCACCTGGCCGGTCTGGCCGACAGCGTCGGCACGATCGAAACGATCGACATCGGCGGTGGCCTGCCGATCCCGTACACGCCCGAGTCGCCCGAGTTCGACCTGGCGCAGTGGCGCAGCGGGCTGGAAGAGATCAAGTCGGCGTATCCGCGCTACGGCCTGGTGATCGAGCCCGGTCGTTACCTGGTCGCCGAGAGCGGCGTGCTGCTGCTGGCAGTGACCCAGGTGATCGAGAAGGACGGCGTGCTGCGCATCGGTTGCGATGCCGGCATGAACGCCCTGATGCGCCCGGCGATGTACGAGGCCTACCATGGCATCTTCAACCTGAGCCGCCTCGACGACGGCGAGACGGCGGCATTCGACGTTGTCGGTCCGGTCTGCGAGAGCAGCGACGTGCTCGGCCGCGGCCGCACGCTCCCGGTCGACACCGCCGAGGACGACGTGATGCTGGTCGCCGACGCCGGTGCCTACGGCATGGCGATGGCCAACACCTACAACCTGCGGGCCCTGCCGGCAGAGGACGTAATCGAATGAGTGAGTGGAAATTCAAACGCGACGCCATCCGCGCGTTCCGCTTCGTGCGCTGCGCGTTCGATGCGCAGACCGGCGTGGCGCAGTTGGTGTACGCCTTCGACGATGGCCCGGAGCTGATCGAGACGGTCACGGTGCCTGGTGCTCCGTTCGTGCTCGAAGGCGAGCGCGCGGCGGCGGTCGAACGCGCGCTGCGGCTGCTGCACCTGTTCACCGGCGTCAGCTACTACAAGGCCGCGGTGCCCGAACAGATCCTGATCGACAGCTACGACATCGACGCAGACACCGCGGCGCTGCTGGAACTGCTGTACGTCAACGGCCTGGGTGAGTTCGCCTACCGCAACGGCCTGAACCTGCACGGCAGGATCAAGTTCCCGGTGAACGCCACCGCGGGGGAGGTCGCGCCCACGCTCGGCCTGAAGCACCACGCCCTCGTCGCCATCGGCGGCGGCAAGGACTCGCTGGTCAGCATCGAAGCGCTGCGTGCGCTGGGAGTCGAGCAGACCGTGACCTGGATCGGCGGTTCGCAGCTGATCCGCGCCTGCGCCGATCGCACCGGCCTGGCGACGTTCAACATCGGCCGCTCGCTGGCCCCGCAGCTGTTCGACTACAACCGCGAAGGCGCCTGGAACGGCCACATCCCGGTGACGGCGATCAACTCGATGATCATGCTGTTCGCCGCGCTGCTGCTGGGCGTCGACCAGGTGGTGTTCTCCAACGAGCGTTCGGCCAGCTATGGCAGCCTCATTGAAGGTACCGGCGAGGTGAACCACCAGTGGTCCAAGGGCTGGGCCTGCGAGTCGGCGATCGGCGACCACGTGCAGCGTCATATCGCCGCCGACCTGCATTACTACTCGCTGCTGCGTCCGCTCAGCGAGCTCGCCGTGGCGCGCCAGTTCACCCGCACCGACCGCTACGACGCCCATTTCAGCAGCTGCAACCGCAACTTCCATATCCTCGGCGAGCGCCCTGCCAATCGCTGGTGCGGCGTGTGCCCGAAGTGCCATTTCGTGTTCCTGGCGCTGGCGCCGTTCATGCCCAAGCCGAGGCTGGTGGGGATCTTCGGCCGCAATCTCCTCGACGACACGGCGCAGACCGCGGGCTACGACGCCCTGCTTGAGTACCAGGACCACAAGCCGTTCGAGTGCGTGGGCGAGGGCCGCGAATCGCGCGCCGCCATGGCCGCACTGACCGTTCGCCCGGAGTGGCGCGAGGACGCACTGGTCGAACGCTTCGCCAACGAGATCCGTCCCCAGCTCGATGCAGAGGACCTGCGAATCGAGCCGCTGCTGGTGATCGACGACGAGCAGCGCATGCCGCCTGCGTTGTGGGAGCGCCTGCGTGCGCATCTGGCAGCTTGAAGGTCGAAAGGTCGCGCTGTGGGGCTGGGGCCGTGAGGGCCGCGCGGCCTACCACGCCATCCGTTCGCGGCTGCCGCACCTTGCGCTGACGCTGTTCTGTTCGCGCGATGAGGCCGCCGAGGGCGCCGCGCTGGCCGATCCGGCTCTCGCCACCGAAACCGACGCCAGCGCCGAGCGCCTGTCGGCTTTCGAGGTGGTGGTGAAGTCGCCGGGCATCAGCCCCTACGGCAATGAAGCCAGCGCTGCCGCTGCGCGCGGCACGCGCTTCATCGGCGGCACCGCGCTGTGGTTCGGCGAGCACGCCGGCGATGACGGCGTGGTCGCCCGCACCGTGTGCGTGACCGGCACCAAGGGCAAGAGCACGACCACGGCACTGCTGGCGCACCTGCTGCGCTGCGGGGGCCATGTCACCGCGCTGGCCGGCAACATCGGCATGCCGCTGCTGGAGGTGCTCGATCCGCCACAGGCGCCCGAGTTCTGGGTGATCGAGTTGTCGAGCTACCAGACCGGCGATGTCGCCGCGAGCCAAGCGCACCCGCAGGTTGCGGTCGTGCTGAACATATTTCCCGAACACCTCGACTGGCACGGCTCGCACGAGCGTTACGTCGAGGACAAGCTGCGCCTGCTGACCGAAGCCGCGCCGGCGATCGCCGTGCTCAACAGCAACGATTCGCGCCTGGTGGCCGCAGGCGTCGCCGCCAGCCGCGACGCCGGCACCGACGTGTACTGGTTCGGTGACCGCGGTGGCTGGCACTTGCGCGAGGATGCGCTGTACCGCGGCGACGCCTGGGTGATGGACACGCGCAGCCTGCCGCTGCCCGGTCGCCACAACCGCGGCAACCTCTGCGCCGTGCTCACCGCGATCGAAGCGCTTGGCCTGGACGCGGTCGCACTGGCGCCGCATGCCGCCAGTTTCCAGCCGCTGCCGCATCGCCTGCAGACGCTGGGCACGCGTGACGGCATCGCCTACGTCAATGACTCCATCAGCACCACGCCGCATGCCAGCCTGGCCGCGCTCGACTGCTTCGGCGATCGTCGCGTGGCGTTGCTGGTGGGCGGGCACGATCGCGGCCTGCCGTGGGAGGAGTTCGCCGAGGCGATGCGCACGCAGGCGCCGGTCGCAGTGATCACGATGGGCCAGAACGGGCCACGCATCCACGCGCTGCTGGCACCCATTGCCGGCGAGTCTGACTTCCACCTCAGCGCCGCGGTCGATCTGGCCGATGCCATGGCCCAGGCCCGCGCGGTGCTCGGGGACGAAGGCGTCGTCCTGCTGTCGCCGGGCGCACCGAGCTTCGGCCCTTACCGCGACTACGTTGCGCGCGGCCGCCATTTCGCCGAACTGGCCGGCTTCGACCCGGACATGATCAGCGCCATTGCCGGTATCGGGATCTCCTGAGCTTCACGCGTCGAGGACAGGCGCGGGGTAGGCTCGCGCGGCAGTCTCCACTGATCCGGCCAACGCAAGGGGAGAGTCCAGATGCAACGCCTGATGCTCGCTGCCATCCTGTCGCTGTGCACGCTGCCCGCGATGGCGGCCATGGTCGAAAAGCCGGTCGACTGGACCATCGGCAAGGACACGTTCACCGGTGTGCTTGTCTACGACGGCACCAACGCGATCAAGCGCCCGGGCCTGGTGATGGTGCCCAACTGGAAAGGGATCAATCCCGCCGCGATCGAGAAGGCCAAGCAGATCGCCGGCGACGACTACGTCGTGCTGGTGGCCGATGTCTACGGCAGCAAGGTCCGGCCGACGACCGACGAAGAGGCGGGCAAGGTGGCCGTGCCGTTGCGGGAGGACCGCGCGACGCTGCGCGCGCGCGCCGAGAAGTCAGTCGCCGTGTTGAAGGAGCAGGCGGGCAAGGTGCCGCTGGATGCCACCCGGATCGGCGCGCTCGGCTTCTGCTTCGGCGGAACGACCGCGCTTGAACTGGTGCGTGGCGGCGACCAGCTCGCTGGCGTGGTCAGCCTGCACGGCGCGCTGGCGACGGCCGCACCGGCCAAGGACGATGGCGTGCGCACGCCGGTGCTGGTGCTCAACGGCGCCGACGACCGCAGCGTCACCGACGAGGACATCGCCGCCTTCGAGAAGGAGATGGACGCGGCCGGGGCCGACTGGCAGTTCGTCAACTTCAGCGGCGCGGTGCACTGCTTTGCCGAGCCCGAAGCGAACAATCCGCCGGGCTGCGCCTACAACGAGCGCGCGGCCAAGCGCGCCTACGAAATGATGTTCGACTTCTTCCGCGAGCGTTTCGCCGCGAAATGACGTCGCGCGCGGTCAGTGGTCGCGGCTGACCGCGTACCGGGCGAGCCCGCGCAGGGCAGCCGTGTAGTCGTTGTCGTCCAGGCCGTCGAGCGCGCGCTCGGCGGCCTGCGCATACTCGGCGGCGCGGCGACGGCTGTAGTCGAGTCCGCCGCTGGCGTGGATTGCCGCCAGCACCTGCGGCAATGCGTCCGTGTCGCCCTGCTCGATGGCCGCGCGCAGCACGGCACGGGTGGCGTCGTTGCTGTGGGCGATGGCGTGGATCAGCGGCAGCGTCGCCTTGCCTTCGGCCAGGTCGTCGCCGAGGTTCTTGCCGAGCGTCTGCGCATCGGAGGCGTAATCGAGCACGTCATCGGCGATCTGGAAGGCGTAGCCCAGGTTGAGGCCGTAGTCGTGCAGGGCATCGCAGGTCGCGGCGTCGGCGTCGCAGAGCAGGGCGCCCAGGCGCGTGGCTGCGGCGAACAGCACGGCGGTCTTGCGCTCAATCACGCGCAGGTAGGCCGCCTCGTCGGTGTCGGGGTTGCGCACGTGCAGCAGCTGCAGCACTTCGCCTTCGGCGATGCGGTTGGTGGTGTCGGCGAGGATCTGCATGACCGGCATGAGCTCGAGCTCGACCATCAGCTGGAAGCTGCGCGAATACAGGAAGTCGCCGACCAGCACACTGGCGGCGTTGCCCCACACGGCGTTGGCGGTGCGGCGACCGCGCCGCAGGTCCGACTCGTCGACCACGTCGTCGTGGAGGAGGGTCGCGGTGTGGATGAACTCGACCACGGCCGCCAGCTGGTGGGCATCGGCACCGATGCCCTGGCCGTTGCGGCCGCCCAGCGCACCGGTGGCGAGCAGCAGCAGCATCGGACGCAGGCGCTTGCCGCCGGCACCGACGATGTACTCGGCGACCTGGTTGATCAGGACCACGTCCGAGGCGAGCCGGCGCCGGATCAGCGCGTCGACGGCCGCCATGTCCTCGCGGGCCAGGGCCTGGATGGCGACCAGGTCGGGGACGGCCAGGAGCGTGGGGCTGGGGTGCATGGGGGGACCGTATCGGTTGGGGCTGGGATTATAAGCGGCAGCTCAGAAAGTCCGTGGTCGCGGGTGCGCCTTTGCCGTCGTGCCGGGTTGGGGCGGGCACGTCCACTGCGATGCCTCCGCCCGCCCCCGCGGATATTCAGACGATTCTGATGTCCGGCCGCAAACCGCGTGGCCAAGCTGGCCCCTCCTGGAGCGCGCGGTTGCGGTCGCTCCGCTGGCCGGATCCGGCGAGGTCTCGAGATGCAAGAACTCCATTGCGACACGCGTGCCGGCCTGCATGCGCGCGGCGCGCGGCTGCAGGGTACAGCTCCCCCGGTCGTGTTGCCGACGTGGCCCGGCCGGCGGTTTGTCGATCTGGTTGCCGACAGCCTGCGCGAAGTTGCCATTCGCGACGGCGACGCCGGCGATGCCCTGTTCCAGCTGATGGCGCACGCGATCGTCCAGTACCTGGCTGCGGACGTGCAGGGCAGCAATACACGCCACCTGGCGGACGATGCCATGGACGGCGTGCTCAGCCTGATTTCCCGGGACCTCCAGCACCAGGTGGTCCGCTCGAGGGGTGGCCAGGGCGGGGCACTTCAATCGGGCCGTGGACCGTAACGGGTGCTGCGGATGACTCCGAAGGACGGTGCCGGCAGGGTGCCGGCCGCCCGGACCCCGAGGACGGCGATCTTTTCGACGCGTGAGGCAGTCATGGAAGAGGGCAGGAAGATCACCGCAGCGGGCAAGGTGCTGGGCGCCGAAGCGCTGGCCACGCCGCCGGGTGTCGAGGCAGATCCCGCCGCGTTCGAAATCCTCCGGTTATGGGTGGCAAACGGCCGCCTCTCGATGAACCTGCGTCCCGACGTCGAAGGCGAAGCAGAGGATTTCGGCGTCCTGCTGGCCGACCTTTTCAGCCATGCCTGCTGGAAGTACTCCAGGCGCAGCGGCCGGTCGCTGATGGAATGCCGCGAAGGCATGCTGCTGGGATTCCTCCAGCACACCCATGCCCGGATCCGCTGCGGCGGCGTTTCGGAGCACTGAGGGCGGCCCGGCGTTGAGTCCCTGCGGGCGCAGCGGCAGTCCCTGGCCCTGACAGCCGCTCCGGGCGTCCGGGGCGGTCTGGGCGGACTGCTATGATGGTCTTCGATCCGGCAGCGCCCGACCCCCCGGGGGTGGCGGCAGCCGGCGCAAACTATTGAATAACCATACGAGGGGGCACGCATACCCATGGCACGTGGCATAAACAAGGTGATCCTGGTCGGCAATCTCGGTGACGATCCGGAAACCAAGTACACCCAGGGCGGCATGGCCGTGACCAAGGCCCGCCTGGCCACCACCAGCGTGCGCAAGGACCGTGAGGGCAACACCCAGGAACGCACCGAGTGGCACCGGGTGACCTTCTTCGGCAAGCTCGGCGAGATCGCCGGCGAGTACCTGCGCAAGGGTAGCCAGGTCTACGTCGAAGGCTCGATCCGTTACGACAAGTACACCGGCCAGGACGGCGTCGAGCGCTATTCCACCGACATCATCGCCGACGAGATGCAGATGCTCGGCGGCCGCGGTGAGGGCGGTGGCGGCGGCGGTGGTGCCGGTCGTGGCGAGTTCCGCGGTGGTGGCGATCGCAGCGAACGTCCGGCACGCGCGCCGGCAGCACGCCAGGAATCCGCACCGCGTCGCGAGGCCCCGGCGGCCAAGAGCAATGACTTCGCCGATGATTTCGCCGACGACGATATTCCGTTCTGAGTCGGATGGCTGCGTACGAACATTCTTGAAATTGACATGGAGTTCCAGTAAGTGCCCACCTGGCTTGTTACCGGCGGCGCCGGTTTTATTGGCGGAAACTTTGTTCTTGAGGCAGTGAGGCAGGGCATCCGGGTCGTCAACCTGGATGTCCTTACCTACGCCGGCAACCTGGATACGCTGAAGTCCATCCAGGACGATCCGAACCACGTCTTCGTGCAGGGCGACATCGGCGACGCTGGGCTGGTCGAGAACCTGCTGCGCCAGCATCGCCCCGACGCGGTCATCAACTTTGCCGCCGAAAGCCACGTCGACCGGTCGATCGATGGCCCGGCCGCATTCGTGCAGACGAATGTCGTGGGCACGCTGAGCCTGCTCGAGAAGACGCGCGACTACTGGAAGTCCCTCGACGACGCCGCTCGTGCATCGTTCCGTTTCCTGCACGTCTCCACCGACGAGGTCTACGGAACGCTCGGCGAGACCGGCAAGTTCACCGAGGAGACGCCGTTCGCACCGAACTCGCCGTACTCGGCGTCGAAGGCCGCGTCGGACCACCTGGTGCGCGCCTTCCATCACACCTACGGCCTGCCGGTCCTGACGACCAACTGCTCGAACAACTACGGCCCGTACCAGTTTCCCGAAAAGCTCATTCCGCTGGTGATTGCCAAGGCACTCGCCGGCGAGGCACTGCCGGTCTATGGCGACGGCCGCAATGTTCGCGACTGGCTGTTTGTTGCCGATCACTGCGCGGCGATCCGCCGCGTGCTGGAAGCCGGCCGTGTCGGCGAGACCTACAACGTCGGCGGCGATGCCGAGCGCGAGAACATTGTCGTGGTCAAGACCATCTGCAAGCTGCTCGATGAGCGCCTGCCGCTGGCCGATGGTCGTGCCCGCGAAACGCTGATCAAGTTCGTGGCCGATCGCCCGGGACACGATCGCCGTTACGCGATCGACGCGTCGAAGCTGAAGACCGAACTGAGCTGGGCACCCACCGTAACCTTCGAACAGGGCATGGCGCAGACCGTGGAGTGGTACCTGCAGAACCAGCCGTGGGTCAGCCGCGTGCTGGACGGGAGCTACCGCCTCGAACGCATCGGACAGGCCTGAGGGCGCGCACATGAACCGCAAGGGCATCATCCTCGCCGGAGGTTCCGGAACCCGGCTGTATCCGATCACGCAGGGCATCAGCAAGCAGCTGTTGCCGGTGTACGACAAGCCGATGATTTATTACCCGCTCAGCGTGCTGATGCTGGCGGGCATCCGTGATGTGTTGATCATCAACACGCCGCACGAGCAGGCCCTGTTCCGTACCCTGCTGGGTGACGGTTCGCAGTGGGGCATGAACATCGAGTACGCCGTGCAGCCGAGCCCGGATGGCCTGGCGCAGGCCTACCTGATCGGGCGCGATTTCGTCGCCGGCCAGCCGAGCTGCCTGGTCCTTGGTGACAATATCTTCCACGGCCCGGGCCTGACGGCCATGCTCAAGCGCGCCGACTCGCGCGACGAGGGCGCTACGGTGTTCGGTTACTGGGTCCGCGATCCCGAGCGTTATGGCGTTGCCGAATTCGACCAGGCCGGCAAGGTGATCGGTCTGGAGGAGAAGCCCGCCAAGCCGCGTTCCAACTATGCAGTGACCGGTCTGTATTTCTACGACGGCCGCGCCAGCGATTTCGCTTCCGAGCTCAAGCCGTCGCCTCGCGGCGAACTGGAGATCACCGATCTCAACCGCCGCTACCTCGAGGAGGGCTCGCTGCATCTGGAGCAGCTCGGACGCGGTTACGCCTGGCTCGACACCGGCACGCACCAATCGCTGCTCGAGGCCTCCAACTACATCGAGACGATCGAAGCGCGGCAGGGCCTGCGCGTGTGCTGCCCGGAGGAGATCGCCTGGAACAATGGCTGGATCGACGCCGAGCGACTCAACGAACTGGCGCGGCCGCTGGCCAAGAACGGCTACGGCCAGTACCTGCTTAGCCTGGCCGATCGGGGCTATGTGCCGTGAAAGTGATCGAAACCGATCTGCCAGGCTGCGTGGTTTTCGAGCCACGTGTGTTTGGCGACGACCGCGGCTTCTTCTTCGAATCGTTCAACCACGACAGGCTCGCCGAACATGGCCTGCAGCCGCACTTCGTCCAGGGCAACGTGTCGTCGTCCAGTCGCGGCGTGCTGCGCGGCCTGCACTACCAGTGGCCCAATCCGCAGGGCAAGTACGTCTCGGTGGTTGAAGGCGAAGTGTGGGACGTCGCGGTGGATATCCGTCGCGGCTCCCCGCATTTCGGACGTTGGACGGCCGTGCTGCTGAGCGCGGAGAACAAGCGCCATTTCTGGATTCCCGAAGGCTTCGCCCACGGCTTCGTGACCCTGAGCGAGCGTGCAGTCTTCACCTATCTGTGCACGGCCACCTACGACGCCCAGGCCGACGCCGGGATTCGTTGGAATGACGCCCGCCTTGGCATCGACTGGCCGGTGACCGACGTGTCGCTGTCGGACAAGGACGCGCGCGCTCCGTTTCTCGACGAAATTGCCCAGGAACGCCTGCCGGTCTACGTGCCATGAAGGTGCTGGTGCCTGGCGCGAATGGTCAGGTCGGGCACGCGTTGCTGCGCAGCCTGGCCACGCTGGGCGAGGTCGTCGCAACCACGCGCAGTGGCCAGCTGGCGGACGGTGCTGCCTGCGAGCAGTTCGACCTGGCCGACCTCGACGCGATCGCGCCGTTGCTGGATCGCGTTCGGCCGGATGTTGTCGTCAATGCCGCGGCCTACACTGCCGTCGACCGGGCCGAGGACGATGCCGAAGCGGCTTTCCGTGCCAACGCCGCAGGTCCGGGGCGGCTCGCCGTGGAATGTGCCGCGCGTGACATCGCCCTGGTGCACTACTCGACCGACTACGTCTTCGACGGGCAGGGCAGCCGCCCCTACCGCGAGGACGACGCCACCGCTCCCATTGGTGTCTATGGCCAGAGCAAGCTGGCCGGCGAGGAGGCGATCGCCGCAAGCGGCGTGCGTCATCTGATCCTTCGTACGGCCTGGGTGTACGGCCTGTACGGCGCCAACTTCCTGCGCACGATGCTGCGTGTCGGCGCCGAGCGCGATGAGTTGCGCGTGGTCGCCGACCAGCGCGGCACGCCGACGCCGGCCTGGCTGATCGCGGACGTGACCGCGGAACTCCTGCGCAACGGCTTCGACAGGTCCGGCGTGATGCACCTGGTGGCCGGCGGTGAAACCAGCTGGCACGGGTTCGCCGAGGCGATCTTCGCCGGGGCGGTCCCCGCCGGTCTCATCGAACGTGCGCCACGTGTGACCGCCATCGCAACTTCCGATTACCCCACGCGCGCCCGGCGGCCCGCCTATTCGGTGCTCGACACCCGTCGCCTGCAGTCGGAGCACGGCATTGCCCTGCCGGACTGGCGGGACGCCCTCGGCACCACCCTGGCCGGCGCACGTCTGAGCTGAATTCGCATGGCAGCCCCGGTCGGGCCTGAGGTAGGCTTGCGGCGAACGCCGGGGAGGGGCCCGGTGCGGATCACCAAGGGGAAGTAATGAACAAGATCAAGTGCGTCGCTGCCGTCATGGCGGCGCTGATGCTGACGCCTGCCCTCGCACAGGCGGTGGACGTTCGTGCGTTCGTCAAGAAGGAAGCCTTCCGCGACATCAAGCTGTCGCCCAACGGCGACTACTACGCGGCGACGGTGGTGCTGGAAGACCGCACTGCCCTGGCGATCATGCGCCGCTCCGACAACGCGCTGACGGCAAACTTCAGGCTCGGCAACAACACGCATGTCGACAACTTCTGGTGGGTCAACCCGGAACGCGTCGTCATCAGCATGGCCGAGAAGATCGGCGCACTGGACCAGCCGCAGGCGACGGGCGAGCTGTACGCCATCAATGCCGATGGCGGAAAGCCGGAGTTCCTGGTGGGCCAACGCATGCTCGGTGGCGGTCCGGGCACCAAGATCCAGCCCAAGAAGGTCGAGAAGGTGGCCGCGGATCTGGTTGACGAGCTTGCGGGCAACGACAAATCCGTCGTCGTCTCGATCTCGCCGTTTTCCGCCGATCCATTTACGCGAGCCGACATGCTCGATGTCTATACCGGACGACGCACCCAACTTGCGCGCGCTCCGGTGCGCAATGCCAGCTTTGTCACCGACAACCAGGGCGTCGTCCGCTTCGCACTGGGAAGCGGCACCGACAATGCCAACAAGCTGTACTACCGCGAAGGCGATGGTGCGCAATGGCAGCTGATCAACGACGAGGCCGAAAGCCACCTCGTCGAAGAGGCGCTCGGCTTCTCGGCCGACGACAAGGTGGCTTACCTGAAGGTCGAGCACGGCCAGGGCCCCGATTCGATCGAGGCGTACGACATCGCCAGCAAGCAGCGCAAGCAGGTGCTGCGCGACGACGACACGGACCCAAGTGAAATCATCTACCGCAACGGCACCAGGACTCCGATCGGCGCGATCGTGATGGACGGCAAGCCGCGGGCGGAGTTCTTCGACCCGGCCGCGCCGGAGGCGAGGCTGTACCGCAGCCTGGAAGCGGCCTTTGGCGAACCCGTGCGGATCGCCTCGCAGACCACCGACGGCCACCTGGCGCTGGTGCAGGTGCAGAGCGATCGCAATCCGGGCGATTTCTACATCTTCGACACGGTTGCCAAGAAGGCCAGCCACCTGGTCAGCCGGCGCGACTGGTTCGCCCCCGAAGACATGGCGGCGATGAAGCCGATCCAGCTCACGGCGCGCGACGGCCTGCCGCTGCATGGCTACCTGACCGTGCCCAATGGCTCGACCGGCAAGGGGCTGCCGATGGTGGTGATGCCGCATGGCGGCCCGTTCCAGGTCCGCGACGTGTGGGGTTTCAGTACGGATGTGCAGATCCTGGCCAATGCCGGCTATGCCGTGCTGCAGGTGAATTTCCGCGGTTCGCCCGGCTACGGTCGCTCGTTCAGCCTGGCTGGTGCGAAGCAGTATGGCGGCACGATGCAGGACGACCTGACCGATGCGACCCACTGGGCCATCAAGGAGGGCATTGCCGACGGGCAGAAGATCTGTCTCTACGGCGCCAGCTACGGCGCCTACGCCTCGTTGATGGGCGCGGCCAAGGAACCTGCGCTGTACCGTTGTGCGGCCGGCTACGTGGGTATCTACGACCTGCCGACGTTGCACACCGACGGCGATGTCCAGGAGCGCGGTTCCGGTGAGACCTTCTTGAAGGAATGGGTGGGCAGCCGCGAAGATGTCGCTGCCGTGTCACCCAACCGCATGGCCGATCGCATCAAGGTGCCGGTGTTCCTGGCGGCCGGTGGCGAGGACGAGCGTGCGCCGATCGAGCACAGCAGGATGATGGAGCAGGCGCTGCGCAAGGCCGGCGTGCCGGTCGAGACGCTCTACTACGACACCGAAGGCCACGGCTTCTACCTCGAAGAGCACGAGCGCGAGTTCTATACCCGCCTGCTGGCGTTCCTGTCGCGCAGCCTCGGCGGCGCGGTGGCGACGACCGGCACGAGTGCGCCAAAGTCGGCGAAGTAGACCGTTGATTGAAAGGGGCTGCATTGCAGCCCCTTTTTTTGCCTGCAGGGCAGCCGCTACTTCACTCCATGCATCATCCGTCGCAGCACCGGCGACGCGATCAGCGCCACCACGGCCCAGCCGATACCGATCCACATCATCAGCCAGAACAGGCTGGCGTACTTGCTGCCGGCGACGGCGAAGTCGAGCGTGGTGCCTTCGGGGATATCAATCGCGGCGAGCTTGCCGAACAGCGCGGCCAGGGTTTCGGAGAACGCGGTGGCCAGGAACCAGGTGCCCATCATCAGGCTGACCACGCTCTTGACCGACAACTGCGTCACCGCCGCCAGGCCGACCGGCGCCAGGCACATCTCGCCGATCTCCAGCACCAGGTAGGCCAGCACCAGCCACCACACGCTGGCCACTTCGCCGGTGACGCCGGCATGCTGCGCGGCCAATGCCAGCGGGATGAAGCTCAGTCCGGCGAACAACAGGCCGAAGGCCGACTTCACCGGCTTGGACGGGTCCATGCCGCGGCGGTCGAGCACGTCCCACAGGCGGCCGAACAGCGGCGCCAGCAGCACCAGGAACAGCGCCCCCAGGTAGGTCAGCGAGCCGGCGGTCTGCGGCAGCACCAGGCAGTCGCGCAGCAGGAACACCAGCATCACCAGCACCGCGCCGGCGAACAGCAGCTTGGGCATGCGCGACTCGGGATGGCGGTCCGACAGCGCCGCCGAAACCATGAACGCCAGCGGCGCCAGCAGCAGCGAGATCGTCGACCACGGCCACGGCGTGCCTTCACGGATCACCAGCGATGGCGCCACGTCCTTGGTCAGCATGCGATCGGTGAAGGTGACCCACGAGCCGTACGTCTGCTCGTACAGGGTGAAGAACACCAGGCACATGAAGATCATCGCCAGCAGCGAGATCATCTGCTGGCGTTGCACCGGCGTGCAGCGGGCGGTGACGAACCAGGCGAACCAGGCCAGCACAGCCAGCATCACCAGCAGCATCAGCAGCAGCGCCAGCGAGATCTCGCCGCCGAGGGCGAAGCGGCCGTTGGCCACGGCCCACATGAGCGCGGCGATCGGCACCAGGCCGAGCATCGTCCCCAGATAGATTGCCCACTCGCGCGGCACGCCCAACACGCGCTCGCGCAGGCGTGCCGGATCCGGCGGTTCGGCATGCCCGTGCAGGTACTTCTGGCCCCAAAGGAATTGCCCCAGGCCCAGCAGCATGCCGATGCCGGCCGCGCCGAAGCCCCAGCTCCAGCCGAGCGTCTGGCCGAGGTAGCCGCACACCAGCGAGGCGAACAGCGCGCCCAGGTTGATGCCTGCGTAGAACAGCGAGAAGCCCGAGTCGCGGCGCGGGTCGTTGTCGGGATACAGGCGCCCGACGATCGTGGAGATGTTGGGCTTGAGGAAGCCCACGCCGAGGATGATCAGCGACAGCGACAGGTAGAACACCCGCAGCGAGGCTTCATCGCGCACCACCACGCCATGGGTGATCTGCGCGGCATGGCCTTCCACCGCCATGCCCAGGTGGCCGGCGACCAGCAGCAGGCCGCCGAACACCACCGCCTTGCGCATGCCCAGGTAGCGGTCGGCCAGCAACCCGCCCACCACCGGCAGACAGTAGACCAGGCCGCCGTAGGCACCGAGCACGTCCAGGCCGGAGCGGTCGCCGAACTTGTGGTGCTGCAGCAGGTACAGCAGCAGCAGCGCCTTCATGCCGTAGAAGGAGAACCGCTCCCACATCTCGGTGAAGAAACAGACGTAGACGCCCTTGGGGTGGCCGAAGAGCTCATCGCGGGCGTCGCGGATGACGACGTCGCCGGGGACGGCCGGGGCTGCGATGGTGGACATGGGCGATCCGTGACTGACGTCGCCGAATTCTAGGGCCTGGAACGGCCCTGCGCGCACCCTCCGGCGCGGGCAGGGGGCGATGTACGTCGCAGTAGCCGGTCTGCAATACTCGCCCGAACTTGAGCCAGGGGCCCGATCCAGTGACCAGCACCAGCCTGTCCGACACCGCACCGCGCACCGAACTGACCGTGCGCAGCCTCATCCTCGGCGTCGTCATCACGCTGCTGTTCACCGCGGCCAACGTGTTCTTCGGCCTCAAGGCCGGTCTGACCTTCGCCACCTCGATTCCGGCGGCGGTGATCTCGATGGCCCTGCTGCGCAACTTCAAGGACTCCACGATCCAGGAAAACAACATCGTGCAGACCGTCGCCTCGTCGGCGGGCACGCTGTCGTCGATCATCTTCGTCCTGCCGGGCCTGGTGATGATCGGCTGGTGGACCGGCTTCCCCTACTGGGAGTCGTTCGCGATCTGCGCCCTGGGCGGCATCCTCGGCGTGATGTATTCGATACCGCTGCGGCGCGCGCTGGTGACCAATTCCGACCTGCCGTATCCGGAAGGCGTGGCCTGCGCCGAGGTGCTGAAGGTGGGCAGCGGCGGCGACACGTCCACTGCCTCCGGCGTTGAGGAAAGCCGCTACGGCCTGCTGGCGGTGGTGTGGGGTTCGGTCGTGGCCGCGGCGTTCTCGCTGATCGTCGCCACCCGGATCTTTGGTTCGAACGTTGGCGCGTACTTCCGCCTCGGCGGTGACCGCGGTGGCGTGACCGGATTCGATTTCACCCTGTCGATGGCGCTGCTCGCGGTCGGCCACCTGGTCGGCCTGTGGGTCGGCGTGGCGATGGGCGTGGGCGCGCTGATCGCCTGGGGCTGGGCGGTACCGCACTACTCGGCACTGGCCGCCACGGCAGGCCCCGCGGCCGATCTCGGCCAGCAGACCTGGGCGACTTACGTACGCTTCATCGGTGCCGGCACGATTGGTGTTGCCGCGATCTGGACGCTGGCCAAGCTGGTCAAGCCGGTCGCCAGCGGCCTGGCCTCGGCGATGGCCGCCTCGCGCGTGCGCAAGGCCGGCCAGGCCGGTTCGCTGCCGCGCCAGGAACAGGACATCCCGATCGGCGTGGTTGGCATGATTTCCGTGGCCTGCTTCATCCCGATCGCCTTCCTGCTGGGGCACTTCGCCCTCGGCAGCGGCCTGGGCGAGCACATGTGGAAGCTGGTGATCGGCGGGCTGCTCTATGTCGTGGTGATGAGCTTCCTGGTGTCGGCGGTGTGCGGCTACATGGCCGGCCTGATCGGCTCGTCCAACAGCCCGCTGTCGGGCATCGGCATCCTGGTGGTGATCGGCGCGGCGCTGCTGCTGGTCTTCGGTATCAAGCCGCTGCTGGCACCGGGCAACGAGAAGGGGCTGGTCGCATTCGCACTGTTCGTCACCGCGGTGGTGTTTGCGGTGGCGACGATTGCCAACAACAACCTGCAGGACCTCAAGACCGGCCAATTGGTGGACGCGACGCCGTCCAAGCAGCAGTGGGCGCTGGTGGTCGGCGTGCTTGCCGGCGCGGCGATCATTCCGCCGATCCTCGACCTGCTCAACCAGGCTTACGGCTTCACCGGTGCGCCGGGTGCCGTTCCCGGCCGCGCGCTGGCCGCGCCGCAGGCCGGCCTGATTTCGGCGCTGGCGCAGGGCGTGATCCTGGGCAACATCGACTGGAGCCTGATCCGCATCGGCGCCTACATCGGCGCCGGCCTGATCGTCGTCGACATGGTGCTGCGCCGCACGACCAAGTCGGCGCACCTGTCGCCGCTGGCCGTTGGCCTGGGCATCTACCTGCCGACCTCGGCCACGCTGATGGTGGTGGTGGGCGCGATCATCGGCTGGCTCTACGACCGCCGTGCCGAGCGCAGCGCCAAGCCGGAATCGACCAAGCAGATGGGCGTGCTGCTGGCCTCGGGCATGATCGTCGGCGAAGGCCTGATCGGCGTGGCGATCGCAGCGATCGTGGCGTTCTCCGGCGAGGACTTCCCGCTCGGCCTGGTCGGCGACGGCTTTGCCGGCCCGGCGGTGTGGATCGGCGGCGCGGCATTCGTCGCGGTCGTGTTCGTGCTGTACCGCTGGGCCGAGCGGGTCAGCGCCAAGGCTGCGGCTGCCTGACGGAGCGGCTGAACGGGGAGGGCCGGCCCAAGCCGGCAAACCCGGCAATGACGGCGGGCGCTTTGACCTTTGCGGCCGCCGTCACGGACGCCTAACATCGACGGTCTTTGTATCCGGGGCTTTGTACCCGCTGGAGCCGTCATGACGTTTCGCCGCGCCCTTTTGCCGCTGATGCTGGCGGCCGCGCTGTCCCCCCTTTCCGTCTCGGCCGCCCCGGCCGCCCCGCGTGGCTTCGAGGTCCGTGACATGGCCACCCTCGACCGCGTGTCGTCGCCGACGCTGTCGCCCGACGGTCGCCGCGTCGTGTTCGCCAAGCGCGTGGTCGATTTCGCCGCCAACAAGGGCGCATCGTCGCTGTGGATCGAGGATCTGTTCGCGCGCGATGCCGCGCCGCCGGTGCGACTGACGCCGGAGGGCTGGAACGTCAATTCGCCGAGCTTCTCGGCGGACGGCAAGACCGTCTACTTCCTCAGCGCCAAGTCGGGCAGCTCGCAGCTGTACTCGATCGCGGCCAGCGGCGGCACGCCGAAGCAGCTGACCGCGTTCAACACCGACGTCGGCGGCTACAAGCTCTCGCCCGACGGCAAGCGCATCGCCTTCAACGCCGAAGTGTTCGCCGACTGCAAGGGCGATTTCGCCTGCTCGCAGAAGCGCCTGGACGACAAGGGCAAGCAGAAGAACAGCGGCATGCTGTTCGACCGCATCTTCATCCGTCACTGGGATGCGTGGAACGACGGCCGCCTCAATCGCCTGTTCGTGACCGCGCTGGCCGACAAGCCGGCGACGACGGCGACGCTGGTCAGCGGCGAGGTGATCGGCGACGTGCCCTCGCGTCCGTTCGGTGACAGCGGCGAGTACACCTGGGCGCCCGACGGCCAGAGCCTGGTGTTCAGCGCACGCATCGCCGACGCCAAGGAACCGACCTCGACCAACTTCGACCTCTACCAGGTCAGTGCCGACGGCACCGGCGCGGCGAAGAACCTGACCGCTGCCAATCCCGCCTGGGACACCGGCGCCACCTTCAGCGCCGACGGCAAGACCCTGTACTACCGCGCGATGAAGCGTCCGGGCTTCGAGGCAGACCGCTTCGCTCTGATCTCGCTCGACCTGGCCAGCGGCCAGCGTCGCGAGATCGCACCGCAGTGGGATCGCTCGGCGGACGGCATCACCCTGTCGGCGGACGGCAAGAGCATCTACACCACCGCGACCGACCTGGGCGAGCACCCGCTCTTCGCCGTCGACATCGCCAGCGGCAAGGCCAGCAAGCTGGTCGGCGGGGGCAGCGTGTCGGCCATCGACCTGGCCGGCCCGACCCTGGCGCTGACGCGCAACTCGCTCAAGAGCGGCGACGTGCTCTACACCACCAGCAGCGATGCAACTGCGCCGCTGCGCGCGATCACCGCGACCACCGGCGAAACGCTCAAGGACGTTGCATTCGGCGACTTCGAGCAGTTCAACTTCAAGGGCTGGAACGGCGACACCGTGCACGGCTACGTGGTCAAGCCGTGGAACTACGTCGAGGGCAAGAAGTACCCGGTGGCGTTCCTGATCCACGGCGGCCCCCAGGGCAGCTTCGGCAACGGCTGGAGCTACCGCTGGAACCCGCAGACGTACGCGGGCCAGGGCTACGCGGTGGTCATGATCGACTTCCACGGTTCCACCGGCTACGGCCAGGCCTTCACCGACGCGATCAGCCAGCACTGGGGCGACCGTCCGCTGGAAGACCTGCAGAAGGGCTGGGCCGCGGCGCAGCAGAAGTACGGCTTCCTCAACGGCGACAAGGCCTGCGCGCTGGGCGCCAGCTACGGCGGCTTCATGGTCAACTGGATCGCCGGCAACTGGAACCAGCCGTGGAAGTGCCTGGTCAACCACGACGGCGTGTTCGACCAGCGCATGATGGGCTTCGCCACCGAAGAGCTGTGGTTCACCGAGTGGGAGCAGGGCGGCACCGCGATCGACAAGGCCGCCAACTACGAGAAGTTCAACCCGGTCAACCACGTCAAGGACTGGCGCGTGCCGATGCTGGTCGTGCACGGCCAGCTCGACTTCCGCATCCCGGTGGAGCAGGGCATCGGTGCCTTCACCACGCTGCAGCTCAAGGGCATCGAGTCGAAGTTCCTGTACTTCCCGGACGAGAACCACTGGGTGCTCAAGCCGCAGAACTCCGTGCAGTGGCATGACACGGTCAATGCCTGGCTGAAGCAGCACATCGGCGAGTAATTGCCTAGAACGCTCCTCTCCCGCGTGCGTGAGAGGAGTTGGGGTGAGGGCGTAGCCCGGGTAAGGCCAACGGCCGCACCCGGGTCAACGCCTGCAAGCGTCAACGCAACAACGCCCCCGTCTGAGCGACCAGCGCATCGAACAGCTCGCGCGCGCGTCGATGCTTCAACAGCGGCGCGCCCTGTCCCGCCCAAAGCGAAATCATGTCGCCGCGACCCTGCGCCGCCGCCGTCGCCTTGAACGTCCCGGTGAACCAGTTCTGGATCGGGTAGGGCAACGGTGAACTTCCTTCCCACTCTTCGACGAAGCGATTGCGGATGCCGCGCGCGAGGCGCCCGCTGAATGCGCGCGTGAGCGCCGTGTACTTCGCGTCATCGCTGAACAGCATCTCGCGGTGCAGCGCGTTCGTGCCGGACTCCTCGCACGCCAGGAACGCCGTGCCGATCTGCACGCCCTGCGCACCGAGCGTCAGCGCCGCAGCAACGCCACGCCCGTCGGCGATGCCGCCCGCCGCAATCACCGGCGTCGACACGCGATCGACCACCTGCGGAATCAGCGCGAGCGTGCCCGTCAACGACTCCTCGGCCGGGCGCAGGAACGACACGCGGTGTCCACCGGCTTCGAAGCCGGTGGCGACGATGACATCCACGCCGGCCTGATCCATCGCGATCGCTTCGTCGATCGTGGTAACGGTGCCCATGGTGGCGATCTCGCGACGTCGGCATTCCGAGAGGATGGCAGCGGACGGAATCCCGAACACGAAACTCATCACCGGCGGCCGTGCATCGAGCATGGCCTGCACCTGGTCATCGAAGCGCTGTCCATAGCGCTCGGGCATCGGCGGCGGGGTCATGCCGAGCGCATCGTAATAGGGGCGGAAGCGTTCGATGGCGGCTGCGAACTGCTCCGCCGTGAGCCGGTCGCCGCCGGGATCCTGGTTCGACACCCACAGGTTCAGTGCAAAGGGTCGTTGCGTGCGGGCGCGGATCTGCCGGGTGAGTTCATCGAGCTTTTCCGGCGCGAGGTGATGCGCACCGAACGAGCCCAGACCGCCCGCCTCGGAAACCGCCACCAGCAGATCGATCGAAGACAGCCCGCCGCCGAACGGCCCCTGCACGATCGGATACTGCAGACCCAGGCGCCGGGCGAAAGCGTTGTCATGCCACATGGCATCACTCCATTGCGGTAAAGGACGCCTGGGCCGGAGGGCCATGGCGTGGCGCTACTGTAGGCGCCGTCGCGCAGCGAGTGGATGAAGGCGAGCGCGTTGGATCCGGCAGGCGCGCAGGCCGCGCAGGTTTCAGCGATCCAACGGGCTCAGCACGCCGCGGCCGCCGCGGTTCAGCACATGGGTATAGATCTGGGTGGTGCGTACATCGGAGTGCCCCAGCAGTTCCTGGATGGTGCGCAAGTCGTACCCGGCCTCCAGCAGGTGCGTCGCGAAGGAGTGGCGCAGTGCGTGGCAAGTGGCTGGCTTGACCGTGCCGGCCCGAAGTGACGCCGCCCGGACCGCGCGCTGCAGGCCCTTCTCGTCGCGGTGATGCCGGCGCAACACACCCGAGCGGGGATCCACGCTGCGTGTCTTCGCCGGAAAGATGTACTGCCAACCGAACTCCCGTGCAGCGTTGGGGAACTTGCGCGCCAGTGCGTCGGGCATCCAGACCTGGCCGAAACCTGCCGCCAGGTCGCGCTGGTGCAGGGTGCGCGCTTCGTCGATCTGCACGCGCAGGCGAGCCCCCAATGCCTGGGGCAGCATGGTGCGCCGGTCCTTTCCGCCCTTGCCCTGGCGCACCAGCAGTTCGTGCCGCTCAAGGTCGACGTCCTTGACCCGTAGTCGGATGCACTCCATGAGCCTGAGCCCGCTGCCGTAGAGCAGCGATGCCATCAAACCGTGCACGCCCGACATTTCGCCGAGCAAGGCCGCCACTTCGGAGCGAGACAGCACCACCGGGAGCCGTTGCGGCTTCTTCGCGCGACGGACCTCATCCATCCAGGGGAGCGACTGCCCCAGCACTTCGCGATAGAGGAAGAGCAGCGCCGCCAAAGCCTGGTTCTGGGTCGAGGGCGCCACGTTGTCGCGCACCGCCAGCAGGGTGAGGAACTGCTCGACCTCCCTGGCACCCATCTGGTCCGGATGGCGCTTGCCATGGGCGAGGATGTACCGCCGCACCCAGCCAACGTAGGCCTCCTCGGTGCGCTTGGCCATGCCCAGGCGGCGAGCGCGCTCGCGAACCCGATCTAGCAATCGCGGCGGTCCGGCAGGCGCGCCGACGCCCAACGTGGCTTCGCTTGTCCCGTTCGCAGGCCGGTGATAGCGTCGCATCGGGGCATCCTGAACAGAACTGGCGGAACGACAGGTTAGGCACCGGGGTTACACGCCTACATTGGCGACAAGCGGTTGTTTGGGTGGGGAATTCCTGAAGTTCAACCATTAACCACGACAGATACGCACCGGGATTACGCCCCAATCTGTCCTCGATTAGATAGTTAGGTGCAGAAATGGGTCTGCTAGTTCTCCTCCTACCGTTCCTAGCGTTGGCTGTAGTGAGGTTGGCTGGCCGTCTCCTTCCCACGACCAGGAGTCGCCGCCTCTGGCACGGTGCGGTTGCCGCTTGGGTCGTTGTATCCACGGTCGCCTTCTGCTTAATTGCAGATCGCTATCTGAAGCATGATCCGGCAGTGGCGCTTAACGCGTGGCACAAAGATGGCGGATTCAAGGCTCTCGCTTTTGTGTTCTACAACTCAGCTTTGGTTGCTCTCGTTGGCTCGCTGGTGGCAGTCGCGGCATTCGTGCGCCGCCGCCTGCGCACCTAACAATTCATTCAAGCCGAAGCCGCTTCGCGGCTCGGCTTAATTCAGGCGTTAGGCATCAGGGGAAACGCTGTGGAGTCCTGTTACATCGAATTCGCGCCAGCCGGCGCCGAGCAGCTTCTTCGAACCGGAGAGATGCTCTCGCTCATCAGGGCTATGAAGTCCAGCGAGTTGGAAGTCGATGAGGTGAGATTGACCGCGCTATTGAACCCGCAAGAGCAGGCATACTTTTCGCAGTTCTCGCCTGATGAATGGGATGAATGGAACGCTCACTGGAATTGCACTCCTGTAGCCGTTCGACTCTCTCCCACGATGGTGTGTCCACAGTGGGATCTTCCATCCATGTATGAGGCAATTTGGAATGGTGAGTACGAGCTTGGCGGCCTCACCGAGAGGTGCGGCCGGCACGTTCTCACGTTCGAACCAGGCGCCTATCCATATGGCGGCATATCGTGTCTCGTGGCTTTCATTGAGTGTTTCGGTCACAAGGTCCTTGGCTATGACGATGGCACGGGCTACGTCGCCTATGAGCCACGCCCGCTCTGGAAGCCAAGCAGAGGTCGCCGGGCTGATGCCTAACAATTCATTCAAGCCGACACCGCTCCGCGGTGCGGCTTAACTCAGGCGTTAGAGCTTGCCGCAATCAATGTCGAGTCCTGAGTTGAGAGCTTCCTGGGCGACGTCACTGCGCCACCTGGCAGCTAGCCGTTTCTACTTACCCCAGGATTTGCCAAGCGCAGAGGCGGCCCAGTCTTGGTCTGAGGCAGAAGACTATCTGCATCACAATGAGCTTGGCTTGGCACTTGACTACCTGGTTGGCCTTGGCGAGGCTTGTAGTGCTCCGCCGGAGTTCTGGCAGGAACTTCTACTAGCAGCAAGCAACATGGGGGCTGGGGAGGTCGCCGATGCAATTCGGGCCAAGCTCTAACAATTCATTCAAGCCGAACCCGCTTCGCGGGTCGGCTTAATTCAGGCGTTAGGCCTGTAGTCGCAGCGTTGCGGCCGGTCCGGAATCGACATGCTGTGGCAGCGGGTACGCGTCCGGCTATGTGCTTCGGTGGTGCGCACAACGCCCCCAGCCTCGGTCATTGCCAGCGGCATTTCTCCCGCTTCGGTCGGGCCCCCGTCTCCGGCGGCGCCAGGCCCGGCGAGCTGATACATTTCCGCCTGGGGTTAGGTCATGGCACTGCAGCCGGCCGCAGCTTCTGGGCTCCGGTTTGGGCGCTAAGGCCTAACAAGTCATTCAAGCCGAACACCAATCGCTACGCGCTTGGTGTCGGCTTAACTCAGGCGTTAGGCCTGTAGTCGCAGCGTTGCGGCCGGTCCGGAATCGACATGCTGTGGCAGCGGGTACGCGTCCGGCTATGTGCTTCGGTGGTGCGCACAACGCCCCCAGCCTCGGTCATTGCCAGCGGCATTTCTCCCGCTTCGGTCGGGCCCCCGTCTCCGGCGGCGCCAGGCCCGGCGAGCTGATACATTTCCGCCTGGGGTTAGGTCATGGCACTGCAGCCGGCCGCAGTTTCTGGGTTCCGGTTAGGGCGCTAAGGCCTAACAAGTCATTCAAGCCGACGCCGCTCCGCGGCGCGGCTTAACTCTGGCGTTAGGCCGTGCTTTCGTCGGCGTATTTGTGGCTTCGTCAGAGATTTGGGCCGGTATGTCGCTCGCCAGTTGCCAACAGCGCCATAGGGTCGCAATGTTCCCCCTTCCGTCACAGATCCGAGCCGCAGGGAGACTAGATATGAAGGCGCTAATAGCCGTTGTTGCTTGGTGCATCTTGTTTGTTCTTTGCTGGCCGCTGGCCCTGCTGGCTTTGGTTCTCTGGCCAATCGCCTGGCTGCTCACCATTCCATTCCGCTTGGTAGGCATTACGTTCTCTGCATTGTTCGCACTTCTGCAGGCTATTCTTTTCCTACCTGCCCGCCTCCTTGGTTGGCGTCCAGGGTCGATGCAGCCACATCGTGCAGCAGCGGCCTAACAATTCATTCAAGCCGACGCCGCTCCGCGGCGCGGCTTAACTCTGGCGTTAGGGCGCAGATGAAGCTAATCAGCAAACTGTTGGTGTCTGCAGCATCGCTACTGTTGGTTAACGGCACGGTTAGAGCCGTCCTCGCAACGAACCAGCGGAACGGCGTCTATCCCGTCAATGCCGACTCGATTGGCATCCCGCTGGCGGAAACAGCAGAACTTTCTGTGGTTGGTGCCGCCCTGCTTGTGGCGGTTGTCGGGCTGTCTTCACTTGGTCGAGCTCTCCGCATGGGGCCAAGCTCACGTCACTGGCTTCTCCTGGCCGTGGCCGGGCTAGCTCTGGCCTATCTGCTGGCAATCGCCTTTTTCACGCTCTGGGGGCTGTCGTGGCTCAGCCCGCATCACTATCTGATAGTGGCATCCTGTGCCATTGCGGCCAGCGCAATCGTTTACCTTGCGGTCGCGGACTACCGTAGTCTGCGCCCTAACAATTCATTCAAGCCGAAGCCGCTTCGCGGCTCGGCTTAATTCAGGCGTTAGGCGCCACATCGGACATGGTCGATCTCTGGGGTCCAATCTCGGTAAGTGACTGGCGCAGCACGCCATGTGTCGTCGGTCGTCCGGCCACTGAGGCTGACGTTGTTGCAGGCTCTGCAGTCTTCTACGTCGCGGGCGAGTCAGCCGCCGCTCCAATGACATTGCCTTGCTGCGCTATGCAGTCGCTTGAGGATGGCTCTGAACAACCTGTCGTGATCGTCCAGGCAGAGACAGCACCTCACGGCACCATCTTGGGCGTACGTCCGCTTTCGGGCGGCAATGGCATTTGCATGGCAACTGACGTCCAGTTGCTTCCTGCTGGCTTCGGGCCGTAGGGTGGCGCCTAACAGTTCATTCAAGCCGAAGCCGCTTCGCGGCTCGGCTTAATTCAGGCGTTAGCGCCCCCATGACTAGAGATAACGCGATCCCTTATCTGGCTCTTTTGCTTCTGCTCGCTGCGGCTGCCTACCTATGGCTCATTTCTGGGCAACCTCGCATGGCTGACGGCGGACTCTCCGGCGACGAGATGAGCCTTGCCGAGAAAGCCTTTTGCTTGGCGGTGCCGCTGTCCGTTTTCGGGGCCATGGCCGTGGCAATGCGTCGTGCGTACCTTGCCGGTAGTTGGTTTTGGCTTCTGGCGTGCTTCTTTGCCTGGCCAGTGACCTTCGTTTACGCGCTCATGGTCAACCGCACCAATGGGCGCTAACAATTCATTCAAGCCGAAGCCGCTTCGCGGCTCGGCTTAATTCAGGCGTTAGGGGCGCAAATGGGGATTGACGTCTACTGGAAAGATGAGCGCGGGGAGGTCCTCGGCACAGTCGAGGACAACGGTGTGCTGAGCGATCTGAGCCACCAGTTCTATCGCCAATCCGGCAGCACTTGCTTGCGCTTCATAGATCCCGCCGGAGATGCCTGTTTCAATCAGCTACAGCGCCCGCTTCTGGTAACTGAGATGCGTGAGCTGCTGCCTGCCGTTTCCAACGCACGGGCCCACACACACCTTCAAGCTATCGTGGACCTGCTTGAGGGCGCCGTCCGGTCGCATACCTACATTTGGTTTGTCGGTGACTAGGCGCGCCCCTAACAATTCATTCAAGCCGAAGCCGCTTCGCGGCTCGGCTTAACTCAGGCGTTAGGCCTCTTGTCGCCGCTGTGCAGCCGTAAGGGTGTAGAGCCACATGGACTCTGTCGCGTCGCGCGTGACTTCGGTGGCCCGGTCGATCCTCTTGCATTCCGCGTTCGGGCAGGGGAGGGGCCTGGTTCACAGGCCGCCGCAAGCTGCTACATTTCGGTCCGGGGAAGGCCCAGGGCATGGTCGGCTGCAGTTCTCGGCTCCGGTCACGGCGCTAGGCCTAACAAGTCATTCAAGCCGAACACCAATCGCTACGCGCTTGGTGTCGGCTTAACTCAGGCGTTAGGCCTGTAGTCGCAGCGTTGCGGCCGGTCCGGAATCGACATGCTCTGGCAGCGGGTACGCGTCCGGCTATGTGCTTCGGTGGTGCGCACAACGCCCCCATCCTCGGTCATTGCCAGCGGCATTTCTCCCGCTTCGGTCGGGCCCCCGTCTCCGGCGGCGCCAGGCCCGGCGAGCTGATACATTTCCGCCTGGGGTTAGGTCATGGCACTGCAGCCGGCCGCAGTTTCTGGGCTCCGGTTAGGGCGCTAAGGCCTAACAAGTCATTCAAGCCGACGCCGCTCCGCGGCGCGGCTTAACTCTGGCGTTAGGCGTCGGAACATGCATCTTCTGAACTCCGTGAAGTTCGCAATAGGCGCGCTGACCTTAGCGTGCCTCTCCGCCTGCAGCGTACCGGGACGCGATACAGCGCCCGCTTCGTACCGCCTGGACATCCAAGACGAGCCAGCCCAACAGCGCTTCAAGCTCGTGCTCTCTTCCCAAGACTCAAGAGCGCTATGCCTGGCGGAAGGCGCATGGCCGACAGGCCGGGCGAGCGGTGACCCGATGTTCGTAGTGTCCGGAGATCTCGCATTTTCCCGCGCCGGAAATTCACTGATGTCCCGCTATTGCCCGGGTGGCTGCGGTGGGAAGCTGCAGGTTCCGCCGAAGGGGCGGCTGGAGGCCGTCGTGCCCTATCAGGATTTCGGCGAGCCCCTACAGATCGCCTCCCTACCTGATCGCCAACTACAGTTCAGTGTTTATGTCAGCGCTTGCCGTGACTAGGTCGGCGCCTAACAATTCGTTCAAGCCGAAGCCGCTTCGCGGCTCGGCTTAACTCAGGCGTTAGGCCCACACCGGGCGCAATGCAGGGGAGTCTGACTTGGTGATTTCGATCATTCGGCTGGCAATGGTGCTGGCTGTAGGCTCGCTGATAGCGTGCTCGCAGCGCGGGGCGCCTGGACGGGAAGATCTCTATAGCAATGCAATGAGAGCCTATGACGGTGGTAGCGATATCGAGGCGCTCACCAGTTTGTCTAGGCTGGCCGAGTCGGATGATGCGGACGACGCACTGCTTGCCAACGCCATTCTGGCAGACATCTACTTGACGCGTGCCTACCTCAATCACGATATTTCGGATGCCCGGAAATCTCTGCAGTTCAACGAGAAGGTGGGCAAGAGTCCAAGGCCAGACCTGCAGGCGTATCGAAACTATCAGCGCGCCGTCGCCTTGGACGTGCTTGGCAAACATCAGGACGCGGAACAACTATTGAGCCTGAACTGCCAGGGTAAGGGGAGCACGGCAGAATGCGCACTCATTCCAGAGTTCTCCGACAATCTACCTCTCAGTCCTCGCTATCAGTTTGATGCAATCTATGTGATCACATCCCTGCTGATTGATCGCAAGTACGGGTCGGACGCAGTTCTGGCGGCCAATATTTCGGCGCTCGTGCGCCGTGACTATCGAAAGGCTGAGGCTGCTGTGTCGTCCCTTCGCGAAAAAGGCGCTGTCCCGGAGATCGTGGAGTACGAGTACTGCATGACACTTCACTCTGTTCCCAGTGCAAGCGCTGATGATGTTTCGCGCTGTGACCTCCGACGGCCAAAGAACGGGCCCTAACAATTCATTCAAGCCGAAGCCACTTCGTGGCTCGGCTTAACTCAGGCGTTAGCTGCTATGGGTGACAAGGAAACCTTGGAGGCATTCGCGTCGGCCTTTGTCAGGCCGGAGTTCCGCGATCGCTTCGTGCATGAGGCGGAAAAGAAGCCGGACAAGCTGCTCGCCCGTGTCTGCCACAACCCTGACGATCTGTTTGAGGCGTCACTCGCCAATGGCAGGTGCAGCTACGAGCCGTCTGAGTCCTGTTTGATCCTTTCCAGCCCCAGAGGGTTCAGGGCGGCCACTTGGGCCGAGGCTCACCGCGCCATGGGTCTCGGCGATGGGCTTCTTGTAATAGGCACCGGTGGCGGCAGGTTCTACGCCGAGACTGAGGCATCCAAAGGCGCGCCTTCGGTAGTTTTTGCCGGTGGCAGCTAACAATTCATTCAAGCCGAAGCCGCATCGCGGCTCGGCTTAATTCTGGCGTTAGGCCCACAGGGGGGGCGTTCATGCTTCGTAAGATTGTATTTGGATTCTTATGGTTCATTGGTCTGAACGTCGTCATTGGCCTTCTGATTGCAATGATTGCTGGCATGGTGGCGGGCGCGGGCGAGACTGATCCGCAGAAGGCCTTTGAAGCTGGGAGGGTTGCGGGCGCATCGGTGGCGTGGCTCCAGTCCTACGTGTTTGTTGGCTCTGCCATCGTCTCGATCATTGGCGCCGTCAAGGGATACCTGCCAGGCACTAAGCGGGCGCCGCAGTCATCCGGCGGGGCCTAACAAGTCATTCAAGCCGAACACCAATCGCTACGCGCTTGGTGTCGGCTTAGCTCAGGCGTTAGGCCCCATGTACCGAGTAAAGCTTGCCTGTAGTGGAGTCCCTGAGCACGTCGGCGCCGCTGCCGTCTGTGACATCGCCGAGGAGTTCAAGCACCGACCATGGCACCAGAACGTTCAATGCTCCTGGGACGGCTCTCGGCTGCTGCTGCAAGCGGACAATGACTATGACTCGGATGGCTCTGCCCTGACGGACGAGTTCTCGGATGCCATCGCAGCGTGCATTGTCGAGGGGTTCAATGGCAGCATCACAGTCGAGTCGGTCACAGCGCTGGCTGGGGCCTAACAATTCATTCAAGCCGACACCGCTCCGCGGTGCGGCTTAACTCTGGCGTTAGGCACCATGGCCAAGTACATCGCAATTGCATTAGTGCTGATCGGCCTTGCCCTCGGATTCCGCGGGCTCTACGTCTGGACTGGCTGTGGCTATGACTGCCCAGCGCTTTCTTATCCAAGTCTCACCGCTACCGGGGCCATTCTTGTTGCGCTACTGGCTGCCGTCATAGGCGTCGGCGCATTGCTTGCAACCTTGCTTGGCAGCCCGTCAAAGCGTGGTTAGTCTTTTGCGTCAGGTCACTCAAGGTCGGCGCTTGCTGCTCCAGCGGTTGGTGCCTAACAATTCATTCAAGGGGAAGCCGCTTCGCGGCTCCCCTTAACTCAGGCGTTAGGCCTGTAGTCGCAGCGTTGCGGCCGGTCCGGAATCGACATGCTGTGGCAGCGGGTACGCGTCCGGCTATGTGCTTCGGTGGTGCGCACAACGCCCCCAGCCTCTGTCATTGCCAGCGGCATTTCTCCCGCTTCGGTCGGGCCCCCGTCTCCGGCGGCGCCAGGCCCGGCGAGCTGATACATTTCCGCCTGGAGTTAGGTCATGGCACTGCAGCCGGCCGCAGTTTCTGGGCTGCGGTTAGGGCGCTAAGGCCTAACAAGTCATTCAAGCCGAACACCAATCGCTACGCGCTTGGTGTCGGCTTAACTCTGGCGTTAGGCGATGAAAGTCATCGAAATCCTTGCTCTATTCGGTGCTGGCTACGTGAGCGGTCTTTCCGTCTCCTCGGGCTTCATCTTCCAGGCTATCCGCAAGTTCAACCGATCCGCTTGGAGCTCCGCCAAAGAGGTGCTTTGGATCGCCGGGGCATGCGCCAACATGATCATTGGAGGGCTCACGCCTATCCTTCTCATGGGGTTTGTCGTCGTTGGAGACCAGCCTGGCCGGCCGGACCTCTGGCCCCGGATGTTGCTATTTGGCTCTGGAGTTGTACTTGGTGGTGCGCTGGTATTCTTCGGCGTGTGGCAACTCAACAAGGGCGTCAGTTCCGTCGTGGGCAATGGCGCCTAACAATTCATTCAAGCCGACACCGCTCCGCGGTGCGGCTTAACTCTGGCGTTAGAGCCCTCAGCAATGTCTATGGAGTGCACAGTGGATGAGATCAGGGTCACACGTGAATCAGTCTGCGCCGCAGATGATCAGACCATGCCACTTGAACTCACACTCCGCATCTCCAGAAAAGAGACCTTCGGCAGTGTCCTAGAGCGGATAGCTAAATCCGCTTTTCTCCAGTTCTCATCCACATACACCAGCGCCAGCGGATTTGTTGAAGGCGAGCCAGTTGCTCGGGTACTGGCCAACTTCAAATCTGACCCTGAAGCCGAATGTATTGCTCCGGCGGACGCTCCTGCCCGCCAGGTCATTCCAGGTGGGCTGCTTGAGTTCCGCTGGTCGGACTCTAACAGTTCATTCAAGCCGAAGCCGCTTCGCGGCTCGGCTTAACTCAGGCGTTAGCCATGACCCGGAGATCCCCGTCGCTCGTGCTCCTTCTTTGCTTGCTTTCTGGCTGCTCCTCGCCTCAGCCGGAGTTCCCTAAGGACGGAAAGTGGGAGGCACCACCAGGCGCATGCATCTTTATGTCCAATCGAGCGGACAGGATCTATTGCGGCATCACTGGCACGCAGCTCCTTACCAATCCACAGTTCTACGATGGCAAGCTCGTAATCGTTTCTGGATGGGTTGGTGGTGATAGGCACCAGCTAACACTGTTCCTCACTCGAGAGGCCCTAGAGTCCGGAGTGGGGATTGGCTCAGTGGTGCTAGAAGGCCCCGCTATACAGGAGCTTGGGCCAGGTTTGGAGCAGCTACCCTCAATCGATCGCACAGTGCCCGCTCGTATAGCTGGTCGGTTCTTGCTTAGAGAAAGGCACCCAAACTACAAATGGGATTCCAACCGTTTATCCGCTCGTCTCGGATTAATCACCGAGGCTGGCACACGGTGGTAGTCATGGCTAACATTTCATTCAAGCCGAAGCCACTTCGTGGCTCGGCTTAATTCAGGCGTTAGCGCGCATGGGAAAGATCCTCACAGTTTTGGCACTAGCTGCATTGGCTGCGCAAAGTGACGCCCCACCAACTCCATTTTGGACTAGCCCCGACGTGTTCCGGTGCACCCCAAATGTTGTTGGCCCAGACGACACTCTCGTGCTCTACAAGCATTCCGACGCCCTACGAGAGCTGGCCGTTCGTCGCCCTGGTAGCAAAGCCCCGCACTTCTTGGTTGTAGGTCTACCTCCGGAGGCAATGAAGCCCCTTATGTCTCCAGATCAATTGGGAGCAACTACGGAGATTCGGATTCGTGTAGCGGAGCTCGCTGGGTTGGAGTGGAGCACTGGCTCCTCACCGGAGCCTGTCTTTACAGTTCCCGGCACCTATGAGTTCTGGCTATCCACCAATCTAGAGTCCGAGGACGGGGCCTATGTCTGCCGGGTGAAGTATCAGCCTCGCAGCAAGCGCGCTAACAATTCATTCAAGCCGAGGCCGCTTCGCGGCTCGGCTTAATTCAGGCGTTAGGTGCCGCACTAATGATCCTCGCAAGCGCAACTTTGGTCGCCGGATCCCGTCACGAGAAGTACGCCGCCGGCACATCATTGCCGGCGCTTCTCTTCGTAAACGTTCACAGCGACGACGAGCTGGAGGAGGTCGCCTCCCGCGAGCTCGCCGACCTCGGCTGGGCCTCAATGGCTATTGATCGGTACAAGGACGTCACTAATCATGAGCAGTTTCAAGCAAAAGACACTCCAGAAGCCGGGGCTTTCCGTGATGCACTGGAGACAGGCTTTGCTGTCGTCGTCTACCCGTAGGCGGGCGGCACCTAACAATTCATTCAAGCCGAAGCCGCTTCGCGGCTCGGCTTAACTCAGGCGTTAGGTGCGGCCGGATGCTGAGCTGGAACATGCGGTTTAGAAGCGCAGTCGGATACGGCGCGGCCATGGCGGTGTCCGTCGGCTTCTTCCTGCTTGTTGCGCCCAACCTCGCGGGCTCGCTGGCTTCTTGGATCGCTGGCATTGCGTCGTCGCTGGCTGCACTCGCAGTCGGCTGGTGGATGGGCCGCTGGTATGTTCCCGTGCTGGAGGAGCGCCCCACATTCGAGCTCTTCCTCTGCCCTCCCTTGGTCCTGGTGTTGTCTCTGTTGCTCGGCTTGGCCACGCTTGCAGCCTGGGCCCTAGCGTTCGGCCCAGCCGAGGCAAGGCCGGCGATGGGTTTTGGAGTGGTTCTGTTCTTTGGTGTGGTTGTGTTCTTCTCGGTAGCTTGGCCGGCCGTTGTTGTTGCTTTCGGAGTGGTGGGCATTTGGCTCGCAAGGTGCAGCAGGTCCGCACCTAACAATTCATTCAAGCCGAAGCCGCTTCGCGGCTCGGCTTAGTTCAGGCGTTAGGCCTCACAAACAGATGACTCGGACAACCCGCTACAGAGCAGCGTGTATCGCCTGCATGGCCCTCCTCGCGGCCGGAACATTCTCGGCTCTGCGTGCGCTTGGCAGCAATCACGCAACGGTCATTGCAGTTGTCTTGCTTTTGGTTCCCGGTCGCATCCAAGGCTTGCTTTACCGACCGCTCTTCCGAGGTCAGCGGGCCCTCGCGACGCTGGACCCCGCGCTAGCGTTATCTGAGTTCAGGCATTTCCTGCAGATTCTTGAGCGCCAGCCTTGGCGTAAGTGGGCACTATGGCTGTCGTGGTCCATCTATACGCCGAGCGCAAAGGCCATGGGTCTCAATAATATAGGCGTCGCGTACGCGGCCATGGGGGAGGTTGACGCCGCGGAGGCCGCGTGGCGGGAGGCTTTGATCATTGATCCGCTCTACTCCATTCCCCATGCAAACCTTGCTGCTGCCGTGGCCAGTCGGGGGCAAGCCGACATTGCGGCCGATTTTCTGGCTGCGGCTGCGGGGCTGGGCTATACGGGTGGTGCACTCGATCGCGCAACCTGTCGTGTGCAACAGTTGCTTGCAAAGGTCGAATCTCGCGGGCCGTCGGTGTGAGGCCTGACAATTCATTCAAGCCGACGCCGCTCCGCGGTGCGGCTTAGCCCAGGTGTTAGCCGTACAGGGAGCAGCAATGCAGCTGCAACAAGAGCTTTCCGCGTTCTACGCTAAGCATGGCTTCGGGGAGACCCTTGGCGAGCGCCCCCTCACGGTGCCTGTCTATACCGGGTGCTTGCTTGTCCCATTGCCAAATATCGAGACACGGCACCGTTACCTGAAGTACCACGACCTCCACCATCTGATTACCGGCTATAGCGTCGGCCGTATCGGCGAAGGTGAGGTGAGCGCTTGGGAGTTGGGCACTGGGTCCCTCCTATCATCACCCACCCTCGCATTTATGAACTTGATTGCGTTGTCCACTGGCCTGGTCCTCGAGCCACGACGGATGTGGCGTGCGTTTGTTCGAGGCACCAATAGCAAGAATTTGTACTCAAAGCTCACCCGCAGAGGTGTGGATTCTGGGCGGTGGCCCAGTGTGGACCTGCTCCGTGATTCGGTTCTGGGTGCAAGGACGCGCAACGC
Source organism: Lysobacter sp. S4-A87 (assembly GCF_022637455.1). Classification (NCBI taxonomy): domain Bacteria; kingdom Pseudomonadati; phylum Pseudomonadota; class Gammaproteobacteria; order Lysobacterales; family Lysobacteraceae; genus Lysobacter; species Lysobacter sp. S4-A87. The sequence continues at coordinate 1,420,661 of NZ_CP093341.1, read as the reverse complement.
ACTTCCGTTGTTTCGATACATGGAGTTTGGTAGTTACGCTGCCGTCGCAATGGTGATACATGCTTTCATCGCAGTTCCCGCGCTTGTTGCGCGCCTCATTACAGACATCGGCCTCGGCTACAGCTTCTTCCAAGCCGTCAAGCCAAAGAAGCGGCAAGACCTGTACTGAGGCAAGCACGGCTAACTTTACATTCAAGTCGACGCCGTTCCGCGGCGCGGATTTGTTGAGGCGCGTTAAGCCCCATCCAGGCCGAAGCCAATTCGCGGCTTGGACCAACTCACAACCGCCATCAATCCCCAGGAGGAGCACCATGGCCAAGTACCTGATCTCGTTTCCAAGTGCGGCGATGGTTGTGCCCGATGGCGAATTGGAAGCGGTGGGTCGCGACGCAAGTGCTGTGATCGATGAGGCGAAAGCCGCCGGTGTTTACGTCTTCGCCGGCGGAATCGACGAAGGCATTCCGCCCGCACTCGTTTCTGCTGATGGCGCGATTGCAACGGGTGGCTATCCTTGGGCGCCCAAGCTCAACGGCGGCTTCACGGTGTTGGAACTGCCTTCGCGCGATGAGGCCATCGCGTGGGCGGCGCGCATCGCCAAGGCCTGCCGCTGCGATCAGGAGCTTCGGGTTTTCGGGGACGACCCGCGGTCCTAAGGGCGGCGCTGAGATGGCGCGGCGAGAGCGTTCGGGAGTAGACCCGCAATGGTCACTGATGGGGCGGGTCTGCGTTCGGTGGAGGCAGTCGCCAGGCTTAAGCTGGTTGCCACGTGCCTTCCTGATGGAGAGACCTGAAAATTCAACCAAACCGAAGCAGCTTCTCGGCTCGGCTCAACCTGTGCGATCAACATGAAACTCAGTGATTTTGAAAAGTCGGCACTTCAGCTAAACGAGCTCTACGAACAGCTCGAGATCAAGAGGTATGGGCGCATCTGGACCACGGAAGAGCTTGCGCTTGGTTTCGTAGGGGACGTAGGCGATCTGGCAAAGCTGATCCAGGCGAACGCTGGCATCCGGGATATCGATGACTGCAAAGCGAAACTTGGTCATGAACTGTCGGACTGTCTGTGGTCGATCATTGTCCTTGCAAACAAGTGCGGCATCGATCTGGAGGCGGAGTTTGCCAGGAACATCAGGGAGCTATCGGAGTACGTATCCAGCGAGCTGCGGACATAACAATTGATCTGCTGCTGAGGCAATGCCATGCAGCACTACTCATTTGTTGCCGCTGTCCTCCTGGGTGTCGGTTTTGTGCAGATTGCAGGAGCGGTGCCCCATGGACGCAGCTGTTCAAGCCATTGCCGCAAAGAGCGTTGGCGACCGGAACATGAAGGTCAATCACGCTGGCGAGCACAGGGCAATCTGTATCTACTCCAGTCAGATCCACATGGCGCGGTTCACTGCGCCGGCGATGGTCGGTGAGCTGACCGAGGTCGGGTCGCATGAGCTAGGGCACCGCGCCATATTCGGGGCTGAGTTGCGTCGGGGCCGGCCGCGTTGCCGCAGCTACTGGCTATGCGGTCTCGGAGGTTATCTGCTCGGCCTGATCACGGGCATCTGCGGTGCGAGTGCCATTGCCGCCACTACTGTCGCGGTTGAGAGCGTTGTCCTCCGTCACCTGGAGCAGCAGCTGGTAGCCCTGCAGGGCCATGATCCCGGCGCCGTTTCGGCATCTCTACCTTTCGCGACCGTCGTGGAAATCGTCCGCGATGCCAGCAATACGCGGTTATCGTGTTCGAGTTTCGCAGGCAGTTTGCGCCGGCCAGTTCGCTCAAGCCGAAGCCGCTTCTCGGCGCGGATTGACTCTGGTGCCGGGTGTTACGTGGAGTGCCTCAATGTCTGACCTGGAACAGAAGATTTCCGCGAGCTTGGCCGGGTCACAAAGGCGGGCAAGACGTTGACGGTGTGTCAGGGCGAGGTCATCGGCGAGCAAGGCTCGCGTCGGGAGACCATTGCGCTCATGCAGGCCACGATCGTCAATATTCCGGCTAACACATGACAGTTGATCGGCTCGGTGCTCACGGGGCGGGGCACTGACCATTCGTCAAGACGTAGCCGCATTCCGGTCCGGCTTCTGAGGCGCTGGCTGGGGTTGGTTGTCGGTCGCCAATCCAGGTGATAGCGTCTGTTTCCGGGGATCGGGGCTTTGAAGGGGGGCTCCTTGAATCGGAATGTCGTCGGCATCGCGATGCCGGGCACGAATGCAGCCGCCGGCCGGCTTGGGGGACGCGACCATGATTGATCGCGTATCCAACTATCCCAGCTCGACCTTTGCATCGACTGCGCTGCTGTTCTTCGGCAGCGGGCTTGCTGCGACGCTGCTGGTCTCGGCCAGGCCATTGGAATCGTTGATAGGCGTCGCGGTCGCTGCCGTGGGTCTGTCGATCATGCTGTGGAGGCGCAGGCGAAGGAGCCTGGCGGTCGGCCTGATGCGGCATGGCCGGCAGGTGGATGCCCTGGTTCGCCGCGTCCAGGTCAGCGGGATGCTCCAGGTCAATGGCCGCTCGCCCTACCGGATTGAGGCGCAGTGGATGGACCCCGCAACGGGCGAGATGCACACCTTCAAGAGCTGGAACCTCTGGTACGACCCGACGGTGTTCATCAGGCAGGACCACGTCGTGGTCTACATCGATCCGCAGCGCAGCGACAGGTACTACATGGACCTCTCGTTCCTTCCCGGCTTTGATGGCGCCTGACCAGAACCGACCGTGCTACTCCGCCACTTGGCGCTCCCTGGGCATTGCATATGCGAACACACGGCACGTTGTCGAAGTGGAACGACGACCGCGGCTTTGGCTTCATCTCTCCCGCGCAGGGATCCGACGAGATCTTCGTCCACATCTCCTCGTTTCCGGGCGGCTCACGTCCCACGGTTGGCGAGCTGATCTCCTTTGAGACCCAGGCCGGTCCGGACGGAAGGATGCGTGCGGTCCGGGTCATGCGTCCCGGTACTTCCGCCAAGCGCACGCCGCGCCATCGCGAGACCACTGGGCGTGGTCGCATCAGCCTGGCCGGCATTGCCGTGGCCGCGGCGATCGCCGCCATTGCGATGTACGGCTATCGTGAGCTCAGCAAGTCGGTGCCCGTTGGCAACGCTGTCTCGCGTGTTGTTCCGGCCGCCGCAACGCCGGCGGTGGCGCAGTTCAAATGCGATGGCCGCACGATGTGTTCGCAGATGACCTCCTGCGCGGAAGCGACGTACTTCCTGCAGCACTGTCCGAACACCAAAATGGACGGAAACAACGATGGCGAGCCGTGTGAGAAGCAGTTGTGCAACTGACGACTCCCGGGCGATCGCGATAGGCCGTTCCGGGACGGCCCCGTAGCGCCCCTCTGGCGGCGGGTGCCCGGCCGCGACTATCCTGCGACCGGTGTCCTGGGGAGGGCATCGCGGCACCGGTTGCACCCGGGGCCATCCATGCGGCCGATCGAAGGGTCGGCGCAATCAGTCAAACCAAGGGGAAGCAAATGCAGAATCCGTATCAGGCGCCGGCCGCGACGCTGGCCGAGCTGTCGATGGGTGACAACACCTCGGGCATGGGCAAGGGCGCAGCCATTCCCAAGGGCGTCGCCGGCTGGAGTTGGGGCGCGTTCCTGTTGAACTGGATCTGGGCGGTGGGCAACCGCACCTGGATCGGGCTGGTGTGCCTCATCCCGTATGTCGGCATCGTGATGGCGATCATTCTCGGCATGAAGGGTCGCGAATGGTCGTGGCAGAACACGCGCTGGGACAGCGTCGAGCACTTCCAGCGCGTGCAGCGCAAGTGGTCGATCTGGGGCCTGGTGTTGACATTCGGCGTGATGGGCCTGGCGATCCTGGCCGCGATCGCGATTCCGGCTTATCAGGACTATGTGATCCGGGCGCAGGCGGCGGGCTGACGCCGATTTGCCGCGCCCCTCTCCTCACAGAGGAGAGGGGCGCGGAGTCCAGTCAGCAGCAGCGCGACCGGCCCTTGCCGTAGCGCGCCATCATCCGCTCGTGGAAGAACTCGTCCCGGCTCATCGGCAGCCGGTCCGGATGGTTGCGCTGGACGTGCTCGACATAGTTGTCGTAGTCGGGAATGCCGATCGCCAGGCGCGCGGTCTGGGCTGCCGCACGCCACCAGCGTGCGAGCAGCTCCAGGGCCAGCGTGCCGGTGTCAGCGAGAGACCGCATCGAACGCGACATACTCACTCTCCTTGGCCGTCGGGGCATTGTTGCGGCGTGCCGCAAGCGCTGCCTTGATGCCGAAGTAGACCGTCGCCAGCACCACGAACACGAACAGTGCGCACAGGCCGGCGTCGAGGTAGTTGTTGAAGATCACCCGCGTCATGTCGTCCATCGACTTGGCCGGTGCCAGCACCTCGCCGCGCGCGGCGGCGTCGGCGAACTTGCGGGCGTTGGCGATGAAGCCGATCTTCGGATCCGGGTGGAACAGCTTCTGCCAGCCGGCGGTGAGGGTGCAGATCAGCAGCCACGCGGTCGGGATCAGCGGGATCCACAGGAACTTCTCGCGCTTCATCTTCACCATCACCACGCTGCAGAACACCAGCGCCAGGCCGGCGAGCATCTGGTTGGCGATGCCGAACAGCGGCCACAGGGTGTTGATGCCGCCCAGCGGATCGACCACGCCCTGGTAGAGGAAGTAGCCCCACAAGGCCACCGCCAATGCCGTGCAGGCCACGTTCGCCGCCCAGCTTTCGGTCTGCTTGAACGGTGCGTAGGCCAGGCCGATCAGCTCCTGGATCATGAAGCGGGCGACGCGCGTGCCGGCGTCCACCGTGGTCAGGATGAAGAGCGCCTCGAACAGGATCGCGTAGTGGTACCAGAACGCCATCATGCCTTCGCCGCCAACCAGCCCGTGCAGGATCTGCGCCATGCCGACCGCGAGTGTCGGCGCACCGCCGGTGCGCGAGAGGATGGTGGTTTCGCCGATTTCCTTGGCGGTCGCGGTGAGGATGTCAGGCGTGAGCACGAAGCCCCAGCTCGAGATCGCCGCGGCGGCCGACTCGGCGGTGGTACCGATCAGCGCGGCCGGTGCGTTCATCGCGAAGTAGACGCCCGGCTGCAGCACGCAGGCGGCGATCAGCGCCATGATCGCGACGAAGGCTTCCATCAGCATGCCGCCATAGCCAATCAGCGGGATCTGCGATTCGTTCGAGATCATCTTCGGTGTGGTGCCGGAGCTGATCAGCGAGTGGAAGCCGGAGACTGCGCCACAGGCGATCGTGATGAACAGGAACGGGAAGAGCTTGCCGCTGAACACCGGGCCGGTGCCGTCGACGAACTTGGTCATCGCCGGCATCTGCAGGTCCGGCATGGCGATCAGGATCGCCAGTGCCAGCACCAGCACGGTGCCGATCTTGAGGAAGGTCGACAGGTAGTCGCGCGGCGCCAGCAGCAGCCACACCGGCAGCACCGCGGCAACGAAGCCGTAGCCGATCATCAGCCAGGCCAGGGTGGTGCCGGTGAGGTGGAAGATGGGCGCCCAGTCCGGATTCGCCGCGACCTTGCCGCCGCTCCAGATCGCCAGGATCAGCAGGACGAAGCCGATCACCGAAACTTCCATGATCCGGCCCGGACGGAAGTAGCGCAGGTACAGGCCCATCAGGATCGCGATCGGGATGGTCATCGCGACGGTGAAGGTGCCCCACGGGCTGTCCGCGAGCGCCTTGACCACGACCAGTGCCAGCACCGCCAGCAGGATCACCATGATCATCAGGATGCCGACCATCGAGATCACACCGGCTGCCGGGCCCATCTCGGCGCGGATCATCTCGCCGAGCGAGCGGCCGTCACGGCGCGTGGAGAAGAACAGCACCAGCATGTCCTGCACCGCACCGGCCAGGACCACGCCGAACAGGATCCACATCGTGCCAGGCAGGTAGCCCATCTGCGCGGCCAGGACCGGGCCCACCAGCGGGCCGGCGCCGGCGATCGCGGCGAAGTGGTGGCCGAACAGCACGCTGCGCGGAGTGGGGACGTAATCGAGGCCGTCGTTGCGTCGCCAGGCCGGCGTCGCGCGGGTGGCATCGACCATCAGCGCGTTGCGCGCGATGTACAGACCGTAGAAGCGATACGCGATGGTGAACACCGACACCGAGGCCACCACCAGCCACATCGCGCTGATGGTCTCGCCACGGTGCAGGGCGATGGTGCCGATGCAGAAGACGGCAAGGACCGCGAGCGCGACCCAGCCAAGCCAGGACAATGCTTTCATGACACCCCTCCGTAAGGATCAACGAAGGGTCGCGCCGCCGATGGCGCCGGGTCAATGCGCAGTGCGCAATGAACCCTGCGACTTTGGTCTAACCGCGACAACAATCCCAGTGTTTACAGCCACTTGGCCCGGCGCAGGAAACCGAAGAGGATCAGGCACACGAGGATGGTGACGCCGATCAGGATTGCGTAGCTGTAGCGCCCGTGCAGTTCCGGCATGGCTTCGAAGTTCATCCCGTACCAGCTGGCGATCAGCGTGGGGGCGGCCAGCAGCGCGGCCCAGCCGGCCAGGCGCTTGACCACTTCGCCCTGGTAGATGGTGACCAGCGACAGGTTCACGCTCATGGCCGCGGTGAGCATCTCGCGCAGGGTGTCGGTGGTCTCGTTGATGCGCACGACGTGGTCGAGGACATCGCGGAAGTACAGCGCGCTTTCCTCGTCGATCATCGCGCCGCGCGCCCGCGCCAGCTGGCCGAGGATGTCCTGCAAGGGTGCCACCGCCATGCGCATGCGGGTCAGTTCGCGCTTGAGCTCGTAGAGCTTCTTGACGGTGTCCTTGCGGAACTCGTCGGCGAAGATGTCCTGCTCCAGCTCGTTGAGGTCCTGGCTGAACTCCTGGACGATCGGCAGGAAGTTGTCGACGATTTGGTCCAGCACCACGTACAGCGCGGCGGCGGGGCCGTGGACCATGTCCTCCGGGTCGCGCTCGAATCGGGCGCGGGCGGGCGCGTAGCTGGTCGAAGCGCCATGGCGCACCGTCACCAGGTAGCGCGGGCCGACGAACATGTGGCTTTCGCCGAAACGGATGTGGCTGTCCACACTCTGCGCGGTGTGCACGACGATGAACAACGAGTTGCCGTAGGTCTCGATCTTCGGGCGCTGGTGCGCGTTGCGCGCGTCGTCGATGGCCAGGTCGTGGAGGCCGAATTCCTCCTGCAGCTTCTCGAGGATCTCATCGGCCGGCTCGTACAGGCCGACCCAGATGAAGGTGCCGTCATCGACGGCAAGGACGTCGCTGATCTGGTCGAGGCTGATGTCGCGCCGCTTGCCGTCGCGGGTGTATGCGGCGCAGTTGACCACGCACTGGGGGAGGGTGGGATCCTTCATGGCGCGATCGTGCCCGCGCCTTGCCGCGAGGGCAAGCCACCCATTCCCGGGAAGCGCAAATCCGCGCCTACGGCCGCTTGCGCAAGGCCGACCACAGCCCCAGGTGGATCGGCAGCAACAGTGCAACCCAGTGCGCGTTGCGCTGCGGGTACACCGGCAGCCAGTACAGGAACAATGCCGCCACCGCCGCGATGGCCATCACCGCCAGCCAGCGCCGGAACCACGGTCCCGGGTCGCGACCGCGCAGCACGCGCCATCCGCCGGGCAGCAACAGCCAGGCCAGCGGACTGAGCAGCAGCAGGTTGTTGTTGGCCCACCCGTAGCGATGCACGGTGCCGAGCCAGATGAACAGCATTACCGCACCCAGCAGGCCCGACAGCGTCCAGAACGGCAACGCCAGCGCCGCCACGGCGCGCGGTTGCCGGCGGCCGGCCCATGCCGCGGCGATGCCGAGGACGATGCCCACCAGGCACCACGGCCACCAGCGCGGCGGCGGTTCCTGCGGTTCCGGCGGCAGGCGGTGCGGGAGGATCGGTTGCTCCGCCTTCACCAGAGGCCGACCTTCGCTGTTCTTCACTTCGCGCAGCGCAGCGGCCAGGCGCATCGGCACGTACGACTCGTTCCACACCGGCAGCGGCTGGTCCGAGGACGGACCCAGGCCGACGTCGAAGCCGAGCCACATCCACCATGCCGGCGAGGCCAGGCGCACGGCCTCGCTGCGGTAGGTGCTGCCGTGCGAGCGGCCTTCGATCTGGCGGCGCAGGCCGCCGTCGAGCACGCGGTCGAGCGAATCGCGCACGCGCGTGGAGCAGTTGTCGTCGAAGTACTGGTACGCGTAGAAAGCGTTCTCGGGCTTGGCGTTCTCGGCCAGGGCATCGGCCAGTTCGTGGGCCTGGGCATCGCTCAGGTCGAGCCATTGCACGTCGACACCGCGGCCTTCGGCGCGGTACTGCAGCAGGTCTTCCTCGAACGGCAGGGCTGCCAGCCGGTAGCGCATGTGGCCGCGGACGAAGCGGCTGATGAAGTCCGGTTCGCTGGGATCGAAGAAGCCGAAGTTGTAGGAGATCGCCGCACCGGTGTCGGGGTCGACCACGACGATGGCGTTGTGGCCGAAGCGCTCGAAGAAGATTTCGCCGGGCTGCATGGTGGCCACGCCGATGCGGGGCGTGGCGGCGACGGCGGCGCCGGCGAATAGGCCCAGCGCGGTGACCAGCAGCATCAGGAGCAGCTGCTTGGTTCGCCGCCAGCCCAATCCCCTCCCGCACGCGGGAGAGGGGGCTCGATCCGTCCGCTCCCCGGGGGAGGGGAGTGAAGCGTCACGCATCCGACAGGACGCCGACGTGGAAGGCGTGGACGCGGCGCGCGTCGGCGCCGGAGACGCGGAAGACGAAGCGGCCAAGGGTCAGTTCCTCGCCGGCTTCGGGCAGGTGGCCGATCGCAGCCGTGACCAGGCCGCCGATGGTGTCGTATTCGTCGTCGTCGAAGTCGGCACTGAAGCGCTCGTTGAAGTCGGAGATGGGCGTGAGCGCGTCGACCACGAATTGGCCGTCGGCCTGCGCCGCGATGAGGGCGCTGGGGTCTTCGGCGTCGTCGTGCTCGTCGTCGATCTCGCCGACGATCTGTTCCAGCACGTCCTCGATCGTGACCAGGCCGGCGACGCCGCCGTGCTCGTCGATCACGATCGCCATGTGGTTGCGCGACTGGCGGAACTCGCGCAGCAGCACGTTCAGGCGCTTGGATTCGGGAATCAGGACGGCCGGGCGCAGCAGCTCGTGGACGCTGCCGGGGCCGTTGTCGGCGACCACGCCGCGCAGCAGGTCCTTGGCCAGCAGCACGCCGAGGATCTCGTCCTTGTCGTCGCCATGGACCGGGAAGCGCGAATGGCCGGACTCGACCACCTGGCGCATCAGGTCGAGGAACTTGCCGTCGGCCGGCAACGAGACCATCTGCGAGCGCGGGATCATCACGTCGCCCACGGTCAGGTCGGACACCGCGATGGCGCCTTCCATCATGCGCAGGGTGTCGGCGGCGATCAGGCCGTCGGCTTGCGCGTCGCGCAGCAGTTCGACCAGGTCCTCGCGGGTGGTGGGTTCGCCGGAAAGCGCCGAACTGATGCGTTCGAGCCAGGAGCGCGGCTTCTCGTGGTGCCGCCGCTCGTGGGTTTCCTGCGCGTGGAAGCTACCACTGTCGTCCTCGGACATTGCGTTCTTGAAGGCGCCCAGGGGGAAGGGCGACGGGAGGAGTCTACCGCGGAAGCGGCCCGGGGGTGCTTGCTCCCTCGCGCCCAGCGACGGGGAGGGCCGGCGAGGGGGGCCCGCAACCTCCCCCGGCTCGCAGGGGAAGCTCCGGACTCAATCCCGGTACGGGTCCTCGATCCCCATCCCGGCCAGGATCTCGCGCTCGAGCTGCTCCATGCAGATCGCCTCCTTTTCGTCCTCGTGATCCCAGCCGAGCAGGTGCAGCGCGCCGTGGACGGTGAGGTGGGCGTAGTGGGCGGCGAGCGGCTTCTTCTGTTCCTTGGCCTCTCGCGCCACCACCGGTGCGCAGATGACCAGGTCGCCCAGCAGCGGCAGCTTCACGCCCTTGGGCAGACCGTCCGGCAGGTCGGCGGGGAAGCTGAGCACGTTGGTGGCGTAGTCCTTGCCGCGGTAGTGGCGGTTGAGCGCGCGTCCTTCCTTGGTGCCGACGATGCGGATGGCCAGGTCGGCTTCGCGGATGCGGCTCTCCAGCGCCGCCGCCACCCATTTGCGAAAACTCACCGCCGCCGGGATGCCGGTGCGCGGGACTGCATAGTTGATCGAAACTTCGAGTCGAATGGGGCCCCGGGTCATGGTGTCTGCGCTCAGGTGGACGGACCGGACACCGCGTCCTTGGCGTCGCGGGCGTCGTAGGCGTTGACGATGCGCGCCACCAGCGGGTGGCGCACCACGTCGCGCGATTCGAAGAAGGTGAAGCTGATGCCGTTGACGTTGCGCAGCACGTCCAGCGCGTCGCGCAGTCCGGACTTCTGGTGCTTGGGCAGGTCGATCTGGGTCAGGTCGCCGGTGACGACGGCAGTGCTGCCGTAGCCGATTCGGGTCAGGAACATCTTCATCTGCTCGATGGATGTGTTCTGCGCTTCGTCGAGGATCACATAGGCATCGTTAAGCGTGCGTCCGCGCATGTAGGCCAGCGGCGCGATCTCGATGACGTTCTTCTCCAGCAGCTTGACCACCTTTTCCACGCCGAGCATCTCGTACAGCGCGTCGTACAGCGGGCGCAGGTAGGGGTCGACTTTCTGGGTCAGGTCGCCGGGCAGGAAGCCGAGCTTCTCGCCGGCCTCCACTGCCGGGCGCACCAGAATCAACCGCTGCACGCGCGCGTCGTTGAGCGCCTCCACGGCGCTGGCGACGGCCAGGAAGGTCTTGCCGGTGCCGGCCGGGCCGATGCCGAAGTTGATGTCGTGGGTGGCGATCGCGTGCAGGTATTTGGCCTGGTTGGCGCCGCGACCGCGGATCGTGCCGCGCTTGACCCGGATGCTGACTTCCTGCGGTTCGACGTCGTCGTTGGCGACAGCGTCGGCATCGATCTCGGTGAGGCGCAGGTGGATCGCCGGCTCGGTCAGGGTCTCTTCGGCGGTGTCGCGCCACAGGTCGCGCAGCAACCGCTCGGCCTTGTTGACTGCCAGCGGCGGGCCGACGATTCGGAAGACGTTTCCGCGATTGGCGATCTCCACGCCCAGGCGCAGTTCGATCATGCGCAGGTGGCCGTCGAACGGGCCGCTGAGGTTGGCCAGGCGCTCTGCTTGCGCGGGTTCGAGGGCGAATTCGGAAGTGGTTCGAGAGGACATCGAGAGGAAGTGTCTTCCGTGGCGAACTGGGGGTGCGCGCGCTGGCGCGCCGGGGGGCAAACAGCTTGCGCCTGCGCGGCGCATTTCGCAAAGCGGCGGTGGCGCGGTCGGCAGCGGGCGGGAGTTCAGTTGCCGGGAGCGTCGTGCTTCAAGGCACGGACGATCAGGCGCACGCCGATCGCACCGACCAGCAAGGAGCCAATCAGCCACAACCACATCACCGTGTCGCCGGCATGCTCGGGTTTGCGCAGGTAGGCCATCGCGTAGCGCAGCAGCCCGAGCGCGCCGATGGCGCAGAACCACAGGCCCAGGGCGCAGCGTTGCAGGAGGCCGGGAGCGGAGGTCGGGTCGGGCATGGCGACAGGGCAATCTCAAGCGCGGGCTGGCGACACGATAGGGCACGGCGACCGGCCGGAGCTTGCGGGTCCGGGCGGCATGCGGGTGGTGGTGGACCGTTCGTCGGCTCCAGCTTGAAACTAATTAACTGTTGAATTAAATATAGCGCCCATGACAGATTCCAGCCAGATCAGGGCCGCCAAGGCAGGGCCGAAGGCCGGCAAGACCGGCAAGGCCGCCAAAGGCGCCGGCCGACGCGCGCCGGGCAGGCCCGGGCCAGACAGTCCCGACCTGCGCGAGCGCCTGCTGGACGGCGCCATCGCCTGCTTTGCCCGCCAGGGCATCGCGGCCACCCCATTGCGGGCGATCGCCACCGAGGCGGGGGTCACCCCGGCGCTGCTGCACTACTACTTCGGCGACAAGGCGCAACTGCAGGAGGCCGTGGTCGCCGAGCGCGTGCTCCCGGCATTCGGCCGGCTGCGCGAGCCATTGCTGCACGCAGGCGATGACGTCGCCGAGCTGGTCGCCGCGTTCGTCAAGGGCATCGGCAGCCTGGTCGCGGAACACCCCTGGCTGCCGGCGCTGTGGGTGCGCGAAGTGCTGTGCGAAGGCGGTGCCCTGCGCGAGGTGCTGTTCGAACGCATCGGCCCGCAGCTGCCGCAGATGATGGCCGCGCGCTTCGCCCAGGCGCAGCAGCGCGGCGAACTCAATGAAGACCTCGATCCGCGGCTGCTGATGGTGTCGCTGGTCGGTCTGACCCTGTTTCCGGCGGCCGGTGCACCGATCTGGCGCCGCATGTTCCAGGCCGACGACCTGGACTTCGATGCACTGCGCCGGCACACGCTGGCGCTGCTGGATCGCGGTCTGGCGGCGGGATGAAAGGTGGAGCCATGAACGACACGACGAGCACCCCCACGACAACGCACAAGGCCTGGCTAGCCGTGGCCTGCGCCGCGCTGCTGGCCGGTTGCGGCAAGGACCCGCCACAGGCGCTGGGCACGCTGGAATGGGACCGCATCGCGCTGCCGGCAACGGCGCCCGAGCGCATCGTTCGCATCGACGTGCGCGAAGGCCAGCGGGTCAAGGCCGGGGCGCGGCTGGTGCAGCTCGAGGTCACGCGCACCCAGGCCGAACTCGCTGCATTGCAGGCGCAGGCGCGACAGGCCGGCGACGTGCTGGCAGAACTGGAGGCCGGCCCGCGCAGCGAAGACATCGCGCAGGCACGCGCCAACCTGGCGGCGGCGCAGGCCGAGGCCGTCGATGCGCGCACCTACTACGCGCGCCTGCAACCACTGGGGCGGCAGCAGCTGGTCGCCGCCTCGGACGTCGACCGTGCGCGTGCCCTCGCTGGCAATGCCGAGGCTCAGGTCCGCGCGGCACAGGCGGCGCTGCTGGAACTCGAGCACGGCACGCGCATCGAACAGATCGCCCAGGGCGAGTCGGCGCTTGCCGCCGCCCGGGCACAGGCCGCATCGCAGGCCGTGACGCTGCAGAAGCTGGATCTGGTCGCGCCACGCAGCGGTGTCGTCGACAGCCTGCCGTACCGCCTGGGTGACCAGGCACCGGTCGGCGCGCCGCTGGCCATCATGCTGGTCGGCGATGCGCCGTACGCACGTGTGTACGTGCCCGAGCCGATCCGCGCCGGCGTGCGCGTCGGCCAGTCCGCCCGCGTCTTCATCGACGGTCGCGACGGATCGCTGCAGGGTAAAGTGCGGATGATCCGCAACGAGGCCAGCTTCACCCCGTACTACGCGCTGATCGGCAAGGACGCGGCGCGGCTCAGCTACCTGGCGGAAGTCGAGCTCGTCGGCGGCCAGACCGCAAACCTGCCGGCGGGCCTGCCGGTCCGGGTCGAATTCGAGGCCGACACCAGATGAACGCCGGCGCGGACGACCTTGCCATCCGCGCACGCGGGCTGACCAAGCGCTTCGGATCGCTGGTCGCCGTCGACCATGTCGACCTGAGTGTGCCGCGGGCGAACGTCTACGGGTTCCTCGGCCCGAACGGCTCCGGCAAGACCACCACCATCCGCATGCTCTGCGGTCTGCTGACGCCGAGCGACGGCGAGGTCGAAGTGCTGGGCCTGCACATTCCGAAGCAGGCCGAGGAACTGCGCAAGCGCATCGGTTACATGACGCAGAAGTTCTCCCTGTTCGAAGACCTGACGGTGCGGGAGAACCTGGAATTCCTCGCCGCCGTGCAGGACATACCGCGAGCACAGGCGGCCCGGCGCATCGACGAACTGGTCGTGCAATACCACTTCGAGGATCGCCAGAAGCAGCTGGCCGGCACCATGAGCGGCGGCCAGAAGCAGCGGTTGGCGCTGGCCGGTGCGGTGATCCAGAACCCCGAGCTGCTGTTCCTCGACGAGCCCACCAGCGCGGTCGATCCGGAATCGCGCCGCGACTTCTGGGAAAAGCTCTTCGACCTGGCCGACGCCGGCACGACCATCCTGGTCTCGACCCACTACATGGACGAGGCCGAGCGTTGCCATCGCATCGCCATCCTCGATCGCGGCGTGCTGGTCGCCGACGGCACGCCAGACGACCTCACCCGGGCCCTGGCCGGACGCACCGTCGAGGTCCTGGCGGCGCAGCCGCGGCGCGCGCAGCAGATGCTCGTGAAGGTGCCGGGCGTGCTGAGCGTGGCGCAGATCGGCAACACGCTGCGGGTGCTGAACGAACGCAACGGCGACGCCGCGGAGCGACTGCAGAAGGCGCTGGCCGACGCGCGTCTTGAGGCGACCGTGGCGCCCTCGCATCCGAACCTCGAGGACGTCTTCGTATCGGCCACGCGCGGACGTGCCGACAAGCCGCAGGAGCGCGCCGCATGAACCTGCGCCGCATGTTCGCGATCGTGCAGAAGGAGCTGCGGCAGATGAGCCGCGACCGCATCACGCTGGCGATGATCGTCGGCATCCCGGTGATGCAGCTGGTGCTGTTCGGCTACGCGATCAACCTCAACCTGCGCGGACTGGAAACCGGCGTGGCCGACCAGGCCAACACCGCCGGCTCGCGCGCGGTGGTCATGGACATGGTGGCCACCGGGGTCATCGACCCGACCTACAGCGCGACCTCGCCGCAGGAGCTGATGGAGCAGTTGCGTCGCGGCGAGATCAGCATCGGCGTGGTGATCCCGCCGGACTTCGAGCGGCGCCGCTTCGAAGGTCGCGAGGCGGTGCAGGTGCTGGTCGACGGCAGCGACACGGTGGTGCAGAGCGCAGCGGTCCAGCTCGCGCAGCTGCCGCTGGGCAACACGCCCACCAGCAACCTGGGGCCGGCGCGCGGCGGCACGGGCCAGGTCGCTGCCGGCCAGATCGGCGTGGTGAGCTTCTACAACCCCGAGCGGCGATCGGCGGTGAACATCGTGCCCGGCCTGATCGGCATCATCCTGACCATGACGATGGTGATGTTCACCGGCGTGGCCATCGTCCGCGAGCGCGAGCGCGGCAACATGGAACTGCTGATCGCCACGCCGCTGAGCAGCAGCGAGCTGATGATCGGCAAGGTGCTGCCGTATGCCGGCATCGGCCTGATCCAGACCACGCTGGTGATCGTGCTGGGCGTATGGCTGTTCGATGTGCCGATCCGCGGCAGCCTGCTCGATGTCTATCTCGCCTCCGTGCTGCTGATCGTCGCCAACCTGACCCTGGGCCTGCTGATCTCGACCAAGGCGCAGTCGCAGTTCCAGGCGATGCAGATGACGTTCTTCGTGTTCCTGCCGTCGATCCTGTTGTCGGGCTTCATGTTCCCGTTTTCCGGCATGCCCAAGGTCGTGCAGTGGCTGGCCGAGGTGCTGCCGCTGACGCATTTCCTGCGCCTGATACGCGGCGTGATGCTGCGCGGCGCGACCTTGCTGGAACTGTGGCCGGAGGTGCTGGCACTGCTGGCCTTCATCACGGTGATGATGACCGCGACGATCCTGCGCTTCCGCAAACGGCTGGATTGAGCGCCCGCCGGTCATCCGGCGTTCGCGGGGATGACGGTCGCGGGGATGGCGGCGCGGTGATGGCGGCGCGGTGATGGCGGCGCGGTGATGGCGGTGGGGACGTCCCGTCTCCCCGCGACTTGCACGCCAACGCATCATTGCGCAAAGTCGCCAGGCTCCAATCGCCTGGGGAGGGCGTAATGCACAAGCTCGGATTGGCCATTTCGACGTTGCTGCTCACGCTGGCCGGCAGCGCAACTGCGGCCGAGGTCACAGTACTGAGCGCGGCCAGGATCCACACGATGGATACCGCCCAGCCGCGCGTGCAGGCACTGGCCTACGACGGCAGTGGGCAGATCCTCGCCCTTGGGCAAACCGCCGCACTGCTCAAGCGTTACCCCAAGGCCAAGCGCGTCGATGCCGGTGACGCCACGGTCATCCCCGGCCTGATCGACGCACATGCCCACGTCTCCGGCCTCGGGCTGACGATGCTCACCGCCGACCTGGTCGATGCGACCAGCAAGGATGAGGTGATCCGGCGCCTGCGCGAGTTCGCCGCCAAGCTGCCGGCCGATGCGTGGCTGATCGGGCGCGGCTGGGACCAGAACGACTGGCCCGAGAAGCGTTTCCCCAGCGCGGCCGACCTGGATGCGGTGTTTCCCGATCGCCCGGTCTGGCTGGAGCGCATCGACGGCCACGCCGGCTGGGCCAACAGCGCGGCGATGCGCGCGGTAAAGCGCGATCTGGCCGGCAAGTGGCAGCCCGATGGCGGCCGCATCGAACGCGATGCCGTCGGCAAGCCCACGGGCATATTCGTCGACGGCGCGATGGCACTGGTCGACGAGTCGCGACCGCCGCTCGATGACGCCACGGCCGAACGCGCGTTGGTGCTGGGCATGCAGTCCGCAGTCGAGCACGGCCTGACCGGCGTCCACGACGCCGGCGTCAGCCTGGCCGAACTGCAGCGCTACCGCCGCCTGGCCGACCGCAACGAAATGCCGCTGCGGATCACCGCGATGGCTGCCGGCGATGGCGACGCGCTTGCGCAGATCTGCCGCGACGGCCTCTACCGGCATCCGTCCGGGCGCCTGCAGATGCGCACCGTCAAGCTCTACGCCGACGGCGCGCTGGGCAGTCGCGGTGCGGCGATGCTGCAGGATTACAGCGACGACCACGGCAACCGCGGCCTGATGCTGGTGTCGCCCGAGGCATTGCTGGCCGCGGCGATCAAGGCCAAGGGCTGCGGCGTGCAGGTGGCGACGCACGCCATCGGCGACCGCGGCAACCACGAAGTGCTCGAAGCCTATGCGAAGGCGCTGGGTGCGGACGCGGCGGGCGACCACCGCTGGCGCATCGAGCACGCCCAGGTGCTGACGCCGCAGGACCTGCCGCGCCTGGCGCAGTTGCACGTGATCGCGTCGATGCAACCGACCCACGCCACCAGCGACATGCCGTGGGCGGAAGACCGTGTCGGACCGCAACGCATCGTCGGCGCCTATGCGTGGCGCCAGCTGCGCGACAGCGGCGCACGCCTCGCCCTTGGCTCGGACTTCCCGGTGGAATCGGTGGATCCGCGCTTCGGGCTCTATTCGGCCGCCACCCGCGCTGATTCGCACGGGCTGCCCCTCGGCGGCTGGTTCCCGCAGGAGAAGCTGACAGCGTTCGAAGCCCTGCGCGGCTTCACCCTCGACGCCGCCTATGCCGGGTTTGCCGAGAGCGAAGTCGGCAGCCTCGCGGTCGGCAAGCGCGCCGATTTCGTCGTGCTGAAAGAAGACCCGCTGGCGATCGCGCCGGCGCGCCTGCGCGAACTGACCGTCGAAGCGACGTACGTCGACGGCCGCCCGGTCTACCGCGCAGCCAAGTAGCCCGGGTAAGCGAAGCGCACCCGGGGAAACGACGCAGGGAAACGGCCACAGGACCCCGGGTGCGGCCTGCGGCCTTACCCGGGCTACCGGATCACGCGGTCGCTACGCGTCCGCGCAGCGAATTGCTCAGCGCTTCGGTGATCACCACGTCGACGAACTGGCCGACCAGGCGCGGGTGGCCCGGGAAGTTCACCGAGCGCATGTTCTCGGTCTTGCCGGTCAGCTCGTTCGGGTCCTTCTTCGAGGGGCCCTCGACCAGCACGCTCTGCACGCTGCCGACCATGGACTGGCCGATCTTGCGGGCGTTGTCGTTGATCGCTGCCTGCAGGCGCGACAGGCGCGCGTGCTTTTCCTCGCTGGAGACGCTGTCTTCCAGGTCGGCGGCCGGTGTGCCCGGGCGACGCGAGTAGATGAAGGAGAACGACTGGTCGAAGCCAACGTCCTCGATCAGCTTCATGGTCTTGTCGAAGTCGCCATCGGTCTCGCCCGGGAAGCCGACGATGAAGTCCGACGACACCGAGATGTCCGGGCGCACGGCGCGCAGCTTGCGGATCTTCTGCTTGAACTCCAGCGCGGTGTAGCCGCGCTTCATCGCCGCCAGGATTCGGTCGCTGCCGGCCTGCACCGGCAGGTGCAGGTAGTTGGCCAGCTTGGGCACGTCGCGGTAGGCCTCGATCAGCGAGTCGGAGAACTCCAGCGGATGCGAGGTGGTGAAGCGGATACGGCCGATGCCTTCGATCTCGGCGATGGTGCGGATCAGCAGGCCCAGGTCGGCGACTTCTGCCTCGCCGCCGTCCTCGCCGCTGTCCTCGCCCGGAGCGATGGGCCCGCGGTAGGCGTTGACGTTCTGGCCGAGCAGGTTGATCTCGCGCACGCCCTGCGAGGCCAGGTCGGCGACTTCGACCAGCACGTCCTCGAACGGACGGCTGATTTCCTCGCCGCGGGTGTAGGGCACCACGCAGAACGAGCAGTACTTCGAGCAGCCTTCCATGATCGAGACGAACGCGCTGGGGCCATCGGCACGCGGCTCGGGCAGGCGGTCGAACTTCTCGATCTCGGGGAAGCTGATGTCGACCTGGGGCAGGCCGGTGGCGCGCTTGGCGGCGATCAGTTCGGGCAGGCGGTGCAGGGTCTGCGGTCCGAACACCAGGTCGACGTACGGCGCGCGCTTGACGATCGCTTCGCCTTCCTGCGAGGCGACGCAGCCGCCGACCCCGATCACCACCGGGCGGTCGCCCTGCTTGAGCGCCTTCCAGCGGCCGAGCTGGCTGAAGACCTTCTCCTGGGCCTTCTCGCGGATCGAGCAGGTGTTGATCAGGATGACGTCGGCTTCGTCGACGTTGTCGGTCAGCTCCATGCCGTCGCTGGCGGCGAGCACGTCGGCCATCTTGGCCGAGTCGTACTCGTTCATCTGGCAACCGTGGGTCTGGATGAAGAGCTTTTTGGCGCCCGTGGAGACGGGAGCGGCTGGGGCAGTCGTGTCGGTCATCTGGCTCGATCCGGGAGGGGCGGCGGTTATTCCGCGCCGGAGGGGCCGTCATTCTACCCGCGCCGGTCCGGGTGCGCCGGCAGAGGGGGCGGGCCGGGTCGGGCCGTGGTTCGCGTTGGTGAAGGAAAGGGCAGGGCGCGACGTGCGCCGACGGGGTCGAGGGAATGTCCGTGAAGGCAGGTGCGTGGTGGCTGCGGGTCGTGTGCCTGCTGGCGTTGTCGCCGGTGGTGGCCGCGGGCCCGGGACGCTGCGAGCGTGCCGGCGAGCCGCTGGTGGCGTCCGCCGGGGCGGTCTCCGCGCCGGCCTGCCCGGGCACCGTCGACGCGGCGCCGCTGGGCCGGGTCAGCCAGCCGTCGATGCCGGCCCGGGTCGGCGAAACCGCCCAGCTGCCGCCCGTCGCGCGCGAACTGCAGCAACCCCAGGTAGCCAGTACTGCCACGGCTGCGCCGGTTGCCCCGGTTTCGATGCGGGTCGCTCAGGGCGAGGTCTACAGCTACACCAGTGGCGGCGAACTGGTTTACAGCAGCCGCCGTCCAGAGGCCGCGGCGGGCATCGGCCCGGTCAGCCGTGTGCGCTACACGTACATGGAAACCTGCTACGCCTGTGACCTGCAGCCGGGCGTGGACTTCGGCACGGTCAGCCTCAACACCGATGCCTACCGGCGCGAGATCGCCTCGGCCGCGCGCGATTTCGGCGTCGACGAATCAGTGGTGCGGGCGGTGATCCATGCCGAATCGGCCTACAACCCGCGCGCGCTGTCGCGGGTCGGGGCGCAGGGCCTGATGCAGCTGATGCCGGACACGGCGCGGCGCTTCGGTGTCGCCAACGTCTTCGATATCGGGCAGAACATCCGCGGCGGCGTGCAGTATCTGGCGTGGCTGCTCAAGCGCTTCAACGGCAACCTGACCCTCGCCGCGGCCGGTTACAACGCCGGTGAGGGCGCAGTGGACCGCTATCGGGGCGTGCCGCCGTACAGCGAGACCCAGCGCTACGTCGAACGCGTCGCAGTGCTGGCCGACCGGTATCGAAACGCCAGGGCAGCGCCCTGAGCGAGGCAATGACAGGGGCCCGGGAGGGCGAGGGCGGAGGTGGGGCTCCGACCTCGCCCGCCATGGGAAGCAGGGTTCGAAAGCGGCGACAGGCGCGACGCGGCACGGGTCACGTTTCGCTCCAGCCAGCCTGATCAAGCACTTGTAGCGGTAAAGGGGACAGGACACACTCGCGGCCATGAGAGGGGGCTCACTGCTACTGGGGATTGCCTGTCTGCTGGCTGCGGCTCCGTCCGTGGCCGGCGCCCTGTACCGTTGCGACATGCCTGACGGCACCCGCAGCTACGTCAACAAGAAGCCCTCGGGCGCCCACTGCATCGTCGTCAGCCAATCGGGTGGGGCGGAGCATCGGTCCGCATCGGCGCCCAAGGCCAAGGCTTCCGCCGCATCCGCCGCCGCGATTGGCAGCACCGTGCCGGTCAACGCCGTCGCCGGGTCGCCCGTCGCGATCCAGTCCGCGGCGCCGGCAGGGCTGGCCGCCGTGCCTGCCGCCATGAACGTGCCGGCCGTTGCCACGCCGGCGCCGGCCGCCATGTCGCCCGCCAGCAGCACGGCGCCGCGCGTCATCCGCGGGCAGGTCTACTCGTACATCAAGGACGGGGTCCGGCACTACACCAGCCAGGCGCCGCGGGGCGTGGCCAATGCCAGCGCGGTGCGCACCATCCGCTACAGCTACATCGAGAGCTGCTACGCCTGCGGGGCCCGGCCTGGGGTGAACTTCGGCACGGTCCGGCTCAACACCGACGCCTACCGCAACGAGATCGCCGCCGCCGCCCGCCAGCACGGGGTCGACGAGTCGATCGTGCGCGCCATCATCCATGCCGAATCGGCCTACAACCCCAATGCGCTCTCGCGCGTGGGCGCGCAGGGCCTGATGCAGCTGATGCCGGCGACGGCGCGGCGCTTCGGCGTCAGCAACGCCTTCGACGCCAGCCAGAACATCCAGGGGGGCGTGCAGTACCTGGCCTGGCTGCTCAAGCGCTTCAACAACAACCTGACCCTGGCCGCGGCCGGCTACAACGCCGGCGAGGGCGCCGTGGACAAGTACAAGGGCGTGCCGCCCTACAGCGAAACCCAGCGCTACGTCGTCCGCGTGGCCCAGCTGGCCGAGCGTTACCGCGGCGCGGGCAGCGTCGTCCGCTGATTTGAGGGTTTTAAGGGCCTGCCGGGCGCCTGCCGGGCCCCAGCGGGCGGTTTGCGCAACATCGGCGGATTGTCGGGCCATTCACCGTTCCGTTACACTTCCCCGTCTTTTGTGCCGCGAGCCGTCGCCAGTGGCTGGCTACGCGGTGTAACTTCGAACAGCTTTGCGGAGTGCCGGATGGCCAACCAAGGGGTCCACGATCCTGTCAACCAGGGCCGCCGTCGGTTCCTGACCGCGACCACTGCCGTGGTCGGTGCGGTCGGGGCCGGTTTTGTGGCGGTACCGTTCATCAAGTCCTGGAACCCGAGTGCCCGAGCCAAGCTCGCCGGCGCTCCGATCTCGGCGGACATCAGCGCGCTCGGCGAAGGCCAGCGCATGATCCTCGAGTGGCGCGGCCAGCCCATCTGGATCGTCAAGCGTTCCAAGGCGATCCTTGACGCGTTGCCGACCCTGGACGCGCGCCTGCGCGATCCGAAGTCGGAAAACAAGGACCAGCAGCCGGCCTACATCACCGGCGAGCTGCGCTCGATCAAGCCGGATATCTCCGTGCTGGTCGGCCTGTGCACGCACCTGGGCTGCTCGCCGGAAATGAAGGCCGAGATCCGCCCCGAGCCGTTCGACGACGACTGGAAGGGCGGTTACTTCTGCCCGTGCCACAAGTCGCGCTTCGACATGGCCGGTCGCGTGTTCCAGGGCGTCCCGGCGCCGACCAACCTGGTCGTGCCGCCGCACCACTATGAGAGCGACACCACGATCGTGATCGGCGTCGATCCGTCGTCCGGCAGCAAGGGAGCGGCGTAAGTCATGTCGAACATCATTACCCGCACCGCCCTCGGCGCCTGGGATTGGGTCAACGCGCGCGCGCCCGGCATGATGCCGGCGTACCGCAAGCACATGACCGAGTACTACGCACCGAAGAACTTCAACTTCTGGTACTACTTCGGTTCGCTGGCGCTGCTGGTGCTGGTCAACCAGATCGTCACCGGCATCTTCCTGACGATGCACTTCAAGCCGTCCGCGGCCGAAGCGTTCTCGTCGGTCGAATACATCATGCGTGACGTGGAGTGGGGCTGGCTGATCCGCTACATGCACTCCACCGGCGCGTCGATGTTCTTCATCGTCGTCTACCTGCACATGTTCCGCGGCCTGATGTACGGCTCGTACCAGAAGCCGCGCGAGCTGGTGTGGATCCTGGGCATGCTGATCTACCTGGTGCTCATGGCCGAAGCCTTCATGGGCTACGTGCTGCCGTGGGGCCAGATGTCGTTCTGGGGCGCCAAGGTGATCATCTCGCTGTTCGGCGCGATCCCGGTGATCGGCAACGGCCTGACCGAGTGGATCATGGGCGACTACCTGCCCGGCGATGCCACGCTCAACCGCTTCTTCGCCCTGCACGTGATCGCGCTGCCGCTGGTGCTGCTGCTGCTGGTCGTGCTGCACCTGGGCGCGCTGCACGAGGTTGGCTCCAACAACCCCGACGGCGTCGACATCAAGAAGGGTCCGAAGGGCAACCGCTGGGATGCGGCCAAGCCGCTCGACGGCATCCCGTTCCACCCGTACTACACGGTCAAGGACCTGTTCGGCGTCGGCTTCTTCCTGATCATCTGCGCGTTCGTCATCTTCTTCGCGCCGGCCTTCGGTGGCTGGTTCCTGGAGCATGACAACTTCACCGAGGCCAACCGCCTGGTGACGCCGGAGCACATCAAGCCGGTCTGGTACTACACCCCGTACTACGCGATGTTGCGCGTCATCCCGCACAAGCTCAGCGGCGTGATCGTGATGTTCTCGGCGATTGCGGTGCTGTTCCTGGTGCCGTGGCTGGACAAGTCGCCGGTCAAGTCGCACAAGTACCGCGGCTGGATCACCAAGCTGATGCTCGGCGTGCTGGCGGTCTGCTTCGTGTGGCTGGGCAAGATCGGCGCCGGCCCGGGTACCGACCCGGTCGAAACCAGAATCGGCCAGGTGCTGACCTTCCTGTACTTCGCCTTCTTCATCACCATGCCGCTGTGGACCAAGCTCGACAAGACCAAGCCGGTGCCGGAACGGGTGACGATGCATGAATAACCAGACCGACGTCCGCCAGCCCTTCCAGAAGACGCACATCGTGAAGAAGCTCGCCATCTTTGCCGCCGGCCTGTTGGTCTCGGTCACCGCCTTCGCATCCGAGGGTGGCCACCTGCTGCAGTCGGGCACCGACCTGGGCGACCAGGCGTCGCTGCAGCGCGGCGCCAAGCTGTACATGAACTACTGCTCGGGCTGCCATTCGCTCAAGTACCTGCGTTACTCGCGCATGGCCGAAGACCTCGGCCTGAGCGAGGACGACGTCATGGCCAACCTGAATTTCACCGGCGCCAAGGTCGGTGAGCAGATCCAGGTCAGCCTGACGCCGGAGCACGCCAACCAGTGGTTCGGCAAGATGCCGCCGGACCTGAGCCTGATCGCCCGCGTGCGCGGCAGCGACTGGGTCTACACCTACCTGAAGTCGTTCTACCTGGACGAGTCGCGTCCGCTGGGCTGGAACAACCAGCTGTTCCCGAACGCCTCGATGCCGAACCCGCTGTGGGAACTGCAGGGCCTCCAGCACGCCGAGTTCGGCGAAGCCGACAAGAAGACCGGCGAGCGTCCGGTGCACGGGCTCAAGGTGACCCAGCCCGGTCAGCTCGACGAGAAGGGCTTCAACCAGGCCGTGCGCGACATCACCACTTTCCTCGAGTACGCCGGCGAACCGGCCGCCCTCAAGCGCCAGAGTCTGGGCGTGTGGGTGATCCTGTTCCTGGCGATGTTCACCATCATCGCCTACCTGCTCAAGATCGAGTACTGGCGAGACGTGGACAAGCACTGATCGCTGCTGTATCCCTTGGAGCCCGCCCAGCAATGTGCGGGCTCCTTGGTTGATGCGGCGGGCTGCGCGATCGAGGCCGTGACGACCGTCCACACGGGGTGGATGGCGTCTTGCCACTGGCGGATTCCGGTGGCTGGGAGAGGTCGATAATGGCGGCGAGTCCACGTATGCGTAATGCCCTGACGCTGTTTTCCTCCACCGATTGCGTGCTGTGTCATCGCGTGCGCCTGGTGCTTGCGGCCAAAGGTGTCACCTACGATCTGGTCCCGGTCGACCCGCAGAATCCCCCCGAAGACCTCGTCGACCTCAACCCGTACCACTCGGTGCCGACCCTGGTCGAGCGTGACCTGGTGCTCTATGCGGCCAGCGTGGTCAGCGAGTACCTCGACGAACGTTACCCGCACCCGCCGCTGATGCCGGTCGACCCGCTTTCGCGCGCACGCCTGCGCCTTGCGATGCTGCGCCTGGAGCACGACTGGGTGCCGCAGGTGCAGGCCATCCAGCTGGGCAACAAGGCCCAGGCCGAAGCCGGCCGCAAGCGCCTGAAGGAACTGCTGACCGCCTCGGTGCCGCTGTTCAAGGCGAGCAAGTTCTTCCTCAATCCCGAGATGAGCCTGGCCGACTGCGCGATGGCGCCGATCATCTGGCGGCTCGATGCGCTGGGCGTGCCGATGCCCAAGGACGGCAAGGCGATCGAGGACTACGGCAACCGCATTTTCCGCAATCCCGGCTTCACCCGCAGCCTGACCGAGCAGGAACGCAAACTGCGCGAAATGCCGGCCTGATCCGCGGCCGCGACACCGATCCGACGAGCGGGCCACACGGCCCGCTCCGTTTTTTTGGCGCCGGTTTCCACCTGCCCACGACGCGACGGCGCTAAACTTGCCCGCATGAGTCAGGAAAGTCCCCCGATGACCAGCCACCGCCCCTATCTTCTGCGGGCGTTGTACGAATGGATCGCCGACAACGGCATGACCCCGCACCTGCTGGTCGATGCCGCACGGCCGAGCGTGCAGGTGCCCATGCACGCGGTGAAGGACGGCAAGATCGTGCTCAATATCGCCGAGCGTGCGGTCTCGCACCTGGAGATGGGCAACGATGCCATCCGCTTCAGCGCCCGCTTTGGCGGCGTCAGCTATCCGGTCAGCGTGCCGGTGCAGGCGGTGCTGGCGATCTATGCCCGCGAGACCGGGCAGGGCATGGCATTGCCGGATGACGTGCATGCCGCTGGCGACGACGGTGACCTCGACGGCGATGTCGAAAACGCCGAAGAAGGCGTGACCACGACCCTGAGCGCAGTGCCCAGCGATCCGGCGCCGCAGGGTGACGATGACGGCGGCCCGCAGGCGCCAACGCCGACGCCACGTCGCGGCGGGCATCTGCGCATCGTCAAGTAACCCAGCCCGTCACTCCCGCGAAGGCGGGAGTCCAAGGACGTCGCCGTGGCCGTTCAGTGCAACTGCGCAGGCGCCCGCGTCACCGGGCCACTGAACGCAATCAGCCGATCCCCGCGCAGCACCATCCGGCCCACGTGCCGGTCCTCGCCATTGATCGAGTAATCAAAGCGGAACGTGCGCTCCCAGCCGAGCCAGCCGTTGGCTTGCCGGCACAAGCGGATGCCGGTCGCGTGCACGCTCTGGTCCAGCCACTGCACGCCGGCGGCCTTGCAGGCGTCCCGGCCGACCGCCTCGGCACGCTCTGCGGCGGCGCGGCCGGCGCTCCAGAATGCGAACACCATCGCAGCGGCAATCATCAGGATCAGTAAAGTCGGCATGCAATTCGGGACCGCGGGATTGGATATCCAGGTCCTAAATGTGGCGGCGCGCCGCGCCGGCCGCAAGGGGTACAGGACATTGCTGACAGGGGAGCAGGTCCACGATGAAACTCGTCTTTCCGGGTGGCGAACACCCGCAGGTTCTGCTTGGCCACGGCATCAATCGCGTTGGCTCCGATCCACTCTCCACCATCGTCATCGACCACCCCGGGGTGTTGCCGCAGCATTGCCAGCTGCACGTGACCGCGCAGGGCGTGATGCTCGATGTCCCGCCCGGCACTGCGGTCAGCGTCAACGGCCGCAAAGTGGCGGGCCTGATCACGCTTCGGCCGGGTGACAGCGTCGGTTTCGACCAGGTCCAGGCCAAGCTGGCGGCGCTGGGCCCGGCGCCCGTGGTCGGCCGCCAGCCGACACCGGCCGGGCCCGACCTGATGCCGGCCAACGACGACCCGGGCGTGACCGCGGTTCGCCCGGTGGTCCCGCGCTTCTTCCTGCGCGGTGTGTCGGCCGAGGTGTCCGGACGCAGCGATCCGCTGGTCGGTGTCATCACCGTCGGACGCAGCAGCGAAAGCACGATGCGCTTCGATTCGCCGGGGCTGTCTCGCAACCATGCCCGACTGATGCCGACCGAAACCGGCGTGCAGGTCGAGGACCTGGGCTCCAGCAACGGCAGCTTCATCAACGGCAAGCGCGTGCTGCGCGGCGAGGCCCAGGTAGGCGATGAGATCGCCTTCGATACCCTGCGCTTCCGTCTCGCTGCCACGGCCAAGGCCGAGCCGGTGCAGGTCCTTGCAGCCCCGCGCCCGGCCCCGCGCCGGCGCCCGGTGTGGCCGTGGCTGCTGGCCATCGTGCTGCTCGCAGCGGCGGCTGCGGGCGCTTTCGTGGTGATGGGCCAGGGCGGCCTGCAGATGCTTTGAGCAGGCCGGACGCCGCGCCGCCTCTCAGGCGGGCGGCGGGCCGAGCTTGAGCGACAGGTCGATGGCGCGGACGTGCTTGGTCAGTCCGCCGATCGAGATGCAGTCGACGCCATCCTCGGCGATCGCGCGCAGCGTCTGCATGTCGACACCGCCGGAGACTTCCAGCGGGATGCGCCGGTTGAAGGGTGCGCCCGAGGCGATGCGGACGGCTTCACGGCGCGTGTCCGCGTCGAAGTCATCGATCAGGATCCGGTCGCAGCCTTCATGCAGGGCTTCTTCCAGCTGCGCAATCGTCTCCACTTCCACGATCAGCGGCAGCTGCGGATGCATCGCCCGCGCGGCGCGGATGGCGGCGGTCAGCGAACCGGCGGCGCGGACATGGTTTTCCTTGAGCATCACCGCATCGAACAGGCCGATGCGATGGTTGACGCCGCCGCCGACGCGCACGGCGTACTTCTGCGCCAGGCGCAGGCCAGGGATGGTCTTGCGCGTGTCGAGGATCTTCGCACCGGTGCCGCGCACGGCATCGACGTAGGCCGCGGTCGTGGTGGCAGTGCCCGAAAGCGTCTGCAGGAAATTCAGCGATGCGCGCTCGGCGCTGACCAGGGCGCGTGACCGGCCCTGCAGGATCGCCAGCACGCTGCCCTTGGCGACGCGGTCACCCTCGGCGACGCGCCAGTCGATGCGCACGTCCGGATCGAGTGCGCGATGGCAGGCGTCGAACCACGGACGGCCACACACCACCGCATCTTCCTTGCACAGCAGGTAGGCGCTGTCGGCGGAATCGGGCAGCAGTGCCGCGGTGACGTCGCCACTGCCGAGGTCCTCGGCCAGTGCGCGGGCGACGTCGGCGGCGATGACCTCGGCCGGCGGCGGGGCGAACGCGGCGGTCATGCGCCGGGGAAAGCGTCGACCTGGGCGGTGGCGATGGCCTCTTCGGCCAGCAGCACCGGGATGCCGTCGTCGATCCGGTAGGCGAGCTTGCGGTCGCGGGTGACCAGCGCCTCCTTGATGGCGTCGGCCTGGGCGCTGCCGTCGCCGCGGACGATGCCGCCGGCCTGGATCGCGGCGTTCAGGGCCTGCAGGCCACGGCTGTCCAGCAGCTGCAGGGGCTGGCGGGTGGTCGGGCAGACGAGCAGGTCGAGGAGCTTGCGATCCATACGGTGTGATGCCAGGGGAACGGAACAGGCGGTTAGAATACGTCTTTGCACCAAGGCTCGACCAATGTCCGTTTCTAGAAGTGACGCCCCAGAAGTGGCCCCGCTGGTAGGCATCGTGATGGGCTCGCGCTCCGACTGGGAGACGATGCAGCACGCCGCCGCCAAGCTGGAGGCGCTGGGCGTCCCGCACGAGATCCGCGTGGTTTCGGCGCATCGCACCCCCGACGTCCTGTTCGACTACGCCGCCACGGCGCAGTCGCGCGGCCTGCGCGCGATCATCGCCGGTGCCGGCGGTGCCGCCCACCTGCCGGGCATGCTCGCCGCCAAGACCGCCGTGCCGGTGCTGGGCGTGCCGGTGCAGAGCAAGGCGCTCAACGGCATGGACTCGCTGCTGTCGATCGTGCAGATGCCGGCCGGCATCCCGGTGGCGACGTTCGCCATCGGCAACGCCGGCGCCGCCAATGCCGCGCTGTTCGCCGCGGCGATGCTGTCCGCCGAGCATCCTGCCATCGGCAGCGCGCTCGAATCCTTCCGCACGCGCCAGACCGACGACGTGCTCGCCAACGACGACCCGCGGAAATGACCACGGTCGGCATCCTGGGTGGCGGGCAACTGGCCCGCATGCTGGCGCTTTCCGGCGCACCGCTGGGCCTGCGCTTCCTGGTGATGGACAACGTCGCCGACGCCTGCGCCGGACAGTTCGCGCCTATGGTCGTCGGTGACTATCGCGACGAATCGACACTTGCCGAGTTCGCCTCGCGCGTAGACGTGGCCACGTTCGATTTCGAGAACGTGCCGGCCGAATCGGCGCAGTGGCTGAGCGAGCGCGTGCAGGTGTTTCCGAACCCGCGCGCGCTGGCGACGGCGCAGGACCGGCTGGCCGAGAAGACCCTGTTCCAGCAGCTGGGCATTCCCGTGCCGCCGTTCGCCGCCATTGATACGCGCGAGCAGCTCGATGCGGCGATCGCGCAGATCGGCACGCCGTGCATCCTCAAGACCCGCCGTCTTGGCTACGACGGCAAGGGCCAGTTCCGCATCAAGACCCCGGCCGATGCCGACGGCGCATGGGACGCGCTGGGCGCGCAGGCGAGCAAGGTCGGCCTGATCCTGGAAGGGTTTGTCCACTTCGAACGCGAACTGTCGGTGGTCGCCGTGCGCGGCCGCGACGGCGAGTTCCGCACCTGGCCGCTGACCGAGAACTGGCATGTCGACGGTGTGCTGTCGGCCAGTCTTGCCCCGGCGCGTGTCGACGGCGCGCTGGCGGACGTCGCCTACGAGCATGCCCGCAAGCTGGGCGAGGCGCTGGATTACGTCGGCGTGTTCGCCCTCGAGCTGTTCTGCCGTGACGGTGAGCTGCTCGCCAACGAGCTGGCCCCGCGCGTGCACAACTCCGGCCACTGGACCATCGAAGGCAGCGAGACCTCGCAGTTCCAGAACCACCTGCGCGCCGTGCTCGGCCTGCCGCTGGGCGATACGCGCATGGTCGGCCTGGCCTGCATGCTCAACTGGATCGGCGAGATGCCGTCGCCGACACCGGTGCTGGCCGAGCCGGGCGGTCACTGGCACGACTACGGCAAGTCATCGCGGGCCGGACGCAAGGTCGGCCACGCCACCGTGCGCGCCGATTCGGCGCAGGCGCTGGCGACGTCGCTGCAGCGCATCGGCGATGGGCTGGGCCGACGGGACCAGGTCGATCCGGTGATTGTGGCGCTGGCACGTTCGTAGCGATTGCCGTCATCGGCACAAATGCAAACGGCCGGGTTTCCCCGGCCGTTCGTTCTTGCAGCAGGCGCCGTTACTTCAGGTTTGCAGCCACGAAGTCCCAGTTGACCAGGTTCCAGAACGACTCGACGTACTTCGGGCGGGCGTTGCGGTAGTCGATGTAGTAGGCGTGCTCCCACACATCGCAGGTCAGCAGCGGGGTGTCGTCGCCGGTGAGCGGGGTGGCGGCGTTGGAGGTGCTGACCAGGGCCAGCGAACCGTCCGGACGCTGCACCAGCCAGCCCCAGCCCGAACCGAACGTGCCGACCGTGACCTTGGTGAACTCTTCCTTGAACTTGGCGAAGTCGCCGAAGGCCTTGTTGATCAGCTCGGCCAGCTTGCCGCCGGGCTCGCCGCCGCCGCGCCCTGCAGGAGCCGCCGGTGCCAGGCAGTTCCAGTAGAAGGTGTGGTTCCAGATCTGCGCGGCGTTGTTGAACATGCCGCCCTGCGACTTGCGGATGATCTCCTCGAGCGCCATGCCGGCGAACTCGGTGCCTTCGATCATCTTGTTGAGGTTGTCGACGTAGGTCTTGTGGTGCTTGCCGTAGTGGAAGTCGATGGTTTCGCCGGAGATGTGCGGTTCGAGCGCGGTGCGGTCGTAGGGCAGGGCGGGCAGTTCGATGGCCATTGCGGGCTCCAGAGGGCTGGCTAAGGGGAGGGCCGGGGGCGCGATCCGGGTTGCCGGAGCGTCCGCGGCTCGGGAAGGCTTACAATTGGACATTCTATCCCCACGCTTCGTTGCCGTGCCGTCAAAGGTTCGCAACGCACCATCGCAGGAGTTGCACCCATGTCCGTAATGGAGCGGATCCAGGCTGAAGTCGAAAGCCATCCGATCGTCCTTTTCATGAAGGGGACGGCGCAGTTCCCGATGTGCGGCTTTTCCAGCCGCGCGGTGCAGGCGCTCAAGGCCGCCGGAGCGAACGAGCTGCACACCGTCAACGTGCTCGAGGATCCGGAGATCCGTGCCAACCTGCCGCGCTATTCGAACTGGCCGACGTTTCCGCAGTTGTTCATCCACGGCGAGCTGATCGGCGGCTGCGACATCACCATGGAGCTGTTCGAGTCCGGCGAGCTGGCGCGCATGATCAGCGAGACGCACAGCCAGTGAATCCGGTAGTGGACCGCCCCCTCGACGGTCGCGTGATCCTGGTGACCGGCGCCCACGGTGGCCTGGGCCAGGCCGCGGCGCTGGCGTGCGCGCGTGCCGGTGCAACGGTCGTGCTGCTCGGACGCAAGCTGCCGAAGTTGAACCGCGTGTACGACGCGCTGAGCCAGGCCGGGCCGGAGCCGCTGCTGTATCCGCTCGACCTCGAAGGTGCATCGCCCGACGATTACGCCGAGATGGCGCAGCGGCTGGAAAGCGAAGTGGGGCGCCTCGATGGCGTGCTGCACTGCGCCGCCGAGTTCGCCGGGCTGACGCCGCTGGCGCAGACCGACCCGGCGGTGTTCGCGCGCGCGATCCACGTCAACCTCACCGCACCGTGGTGGCTGACCCAGGCCTGCCTGCCGCTGCTGGGCAAGGCGCCGGATGCCTCGGTGGTGTTCGTGCTCGACGATCCCGCCCGCATCGGCAAGGCCTACTGGGGTGGCTACGGAGTGGCCAAGCAGGGCCTGGCCGGCCTGGTCGGCACCCTCCATGGCGAACTGGCCAACACGTCCGTGCGCGTGGCCGGTCTGCAACCGGGCCCGATGCGCACGCCGCTGCGTGCCAAGGCCTACGTCGAAGACAGCGACCGCGCCGCGGTCGAACCGGCGGCCTACGCCGCTGCCTGCGTCACCCTCCTGTCGCCGGCCGGCGCGGCCCACCGTGGCCAGGTCTGGAATCCTCCGGCCGCCACCGCACTGCCGACGTTGCCGACGCTTTCCGGCCTTTGACGCCGCACCGATGACGCCACGCCCATGACGATTGCCTCGGCAGCCCTGCTGCTGTTCCTGATCCTGGACCCGCTCGGCAACGTGCCGGTGTTCCTGAGCCTGCTGCGCGGCCTGCCGCCCAAGCGGCAGCGGATCGTGCTCGCGCGCGAGCTGCTGATCGCGCTGGGCGTGCTGATGATGTTCCTGTGGGGCGGCAAGTACGCCCTGGAACTGATGCACCTGCGCCAGGAGTCGGTGTCGATCGCCGGCGGCATCGTCCTGTTCCTGATCGGCATCCGCATGATCTTCCCGCCGCCGGAAGGGCTGATGGGCGAGATCCCCGATGGCGAGCCTTTCATCGTGCCGATGGCCATTCCGCTGGTGGCGGGGCCGTCGGGCATGGCCGCGGTGATGCTGATGGGCAGCAACGAGCCCACCCGCCTGGGCGAATGGAGCCTGGCCCTGCTGATCGCCTGGGGCGCGACCGCGGCGATCCTTTTCAGCGCCACATTGCTCTACAAGCTCATGGGCATCCGCGCGCTGACCGCCATCGAGCGACTGATGGGCATGCTGCTGGTTGCCATCTCGGTGCAGATGTTCCTCGACGGCCTGGGCACCTACCTGCAGATCGCTCCCCCGTAATTGGCCGCCCGCGTCCGCTCGCCCCACCGGGGCGGCCCGGCCGTGCCCGGAACCCTGGGGCGCGGTGGCCGTGGCTGGGGGAGGGGGCAACGGTTCGGCGCAGGGGGCAAAGCCAGCGGCCAGCGGCCCGGGGTTTTGCCGCCCGTGGCGTTTCTTGACAGCCGTCACGACTCTGTCACAAGCCCCACCTAGCCTGTTAAACTACTGTTAACAAACGGGCTGGGGGCCCACACCCACCGGGTGTTGGGGCTACGCAATCTCGAAGTACATGCCGCGCGGAAGTCGCCCCGCGCAGGCCACGCATTTTTTCTTCCTTTGATCTGACGCATGAGGCCATCTGCAATGACCCATCCGAACCGCGTACGTATGTCCAAGCTCGCGCTTGGTCTGTTCGCCGCCCTTGCCACTTCTTCTGTGTTCGCCCAGGCCACTTCGGCCGGTATCGGTGGCCGCGTCGTCGCTGCAGACGGCCAGCCGGTCGCCGGCGCCGAAGTCGTCATCACCCACACCGAGTCGGGCACGGTCAGCCGCGCCATCACCGGTGCAGATGGTCGCTACAACGCCCGCGGCCTGCGCGTCGGTGGTCCGTACACGGTCACCATCAACAAGGCCGGTGCCGGCACGACCAGCCAGGATGGCGTCTTCCTCAACCTCGACAAGGTCAACCAGGTCGACCTGTCGTTGAACAACGAAGTCACCACGCTGGAATCGGTGCAGGCAATCTCGTACGGCGGCTCGGAAGTGTTCAGCGCCAACAAGATGGGCGCCGGCTCGAACGTGACCCGCGAGCAGATCGAGACGATGCCGAGCATCAATCGCAACCTGCAGGATTTCGCCCGCCTCGACCCGCGCATCGTGCAGAGCGACAAGGCCCGCAACGAAATCACGGTCGGCGGCCAGAACCCGCGCTATAACGTGATCCGCGTCGACGGCATCAGCAGCGCCGACTCCTTCGGCCTGCAGGGCAACGGCCTGCCGACCCCGCGCCAGCCGTTCTCGATGGACACCATCGATGAGATCGCGGTCGACGTCGCCAACTACGACGTGACCATCTCCGGCGGCACCGGCGGCGTGATCAACGCCGTGACCAAGTCGGGCACCAACGAGTTCCACGGTTCGGTCTACGGCATCTACCGTGACAACGACTGGTCGGGCAAGAACCAGAACGACATCCGTCCGAAGCTGTTCGACAACGAGCAGACCTACGGCATGACCTTCGGCGGCCCGCTGATCAAGGACAAGCTGTTCTTCTTCGCCAACTACGAGAACTACACCGGCAAGGACCTGTTCACCGGCAACTCCGGTTTCGGTCCGGTCGGTTCGGGCGAGAGCAACATCGTCGGCATCACCCAGGCGCAGATCGACGAGATCATCGCGATTTCCCAGGCCAAGGGTTTCAACCCGGGCACGCTGGCCAAGCCTTCCCTCGACACCGAGAGCGAAGAGTACGGCCTGAAGATTGACTGGAACATCACCGACGCACAGCGCGCCAGCTTCCGCTACGGCAAGACCGAGCAGAGCACGCCGTTCCTGCAGGGCTTCAGCAACTCGTCGCTCGCCCTGAACACCTACCACTACGTGCAGGACTTCGAACTGGAGACCTACAGCGCGCAGCTGTTCAGTGACTGGACCGACACGTTCTCCACCGAAGCCAAGGTTTCGTACCGCGACTACACCGCCGTGCGCAATCCGCTGGCAGACCTGCCGGCCATCGCCGTGCGCGTCGGCAGCAACACCCTGAACTTCGGCACGGAAGAGAACACCCACGCCAACGTCCTCGGTACGAAGACCTGGAACGGCTTCTTCGCCGGCAACCTCTTCCTCGGCGACCACACCGTCAAGTTCGGCGTGGACTACGAGTCCAACGAGGTCTACAACCTGTTCGGCCGCCGCACGAATGGTGTCTACACCTTCAACAGCATCGCCGCCTACGCCGCCAACCAGTCCAGCCGCTACCAGCTGTTCTACCCGCAGGGCGGCGACCTGGACGCGATGGCAGCCGTGTTCACCCAGGAGAACCTGGGCTTGTTCGTGCAGGACAGCTGGGCGGTCAACGCCAACCTGACCCTGACCTACGGCCTGCGTTACGACCATTCGATCGTCGACGACAAGCCGGTGTTCAATGCGCAGGCCTCGTCGCTGTTCGGCGTGCGTAACGACAACACCATCGACGGCGCCGACCTGTGGTCGCCGCGCTTCGGCTTCAACTACACCCTGGACAGCGAGCGTCCGAGCCAGGTCCGTGGTGGCGTTGGCCTGTTCAAGGGCGCGGCGGCAACGGTGTGGCTGGCCAACCCGTACGCCAACAACGGTGTCACCTACACCGACTATTTCGACTCCAACGGCACCACCCTGTTCTCGCCTGATCCGCGCGGCCAGCTGGCGGTT
The DNA here is from genome assembly GCF_022637455.1 of Lysobacter sp. S4-A87. Lineage (NCBI taxonomy): Bacteria > Pseudomonadati > Pseudomonadota > Gammaproteobacteria > Lysobacterales > Lysobacteraceae > Lysobacter > Lysobacter sp. S4-A87. Next base: position 1,386,382 of record NZ_CP093341.1, on the reverse strand, counting down.
GCCCAGTCGGGCGGCACTCCGGGCCTGCAGTCGGTCGACTTCATCGACAACGATGTGGTGCAGCCGTCGGTCTGGAAGTCCAACATCGCGTTCGACACCGAGCTGCCGTGGTGGGGCGTGGTCGCATCGACCGAGCTGGTTCTGACCTCGGTCAAGGACGGCATCTACTACCAGCAGCTCAACCTGGGTAACGCGACCAGGCTCGGCACGGATGGTCGCGCGCTCTTCTGGAACACGGCTGGCTACAACCCCGTTAACTGGAACCGCGATGGCGTCTCCAGCGGCGGTGCCACCGCGCGCGCCAACCGCTCGACGAGCTTCAACGACGCCATCATCGCCAAGCGCACCGGCAAGGGCGAAAGCCAGCAGCTGACGTTGTCGCTGAACAAGCCCTTCAACGACGGCGACTGGTCGTGGGCCGCGTCCTACACCTACACCAACGCCAATGAAGTCAGCCCGCTGACCAGCTCGACCTCGAGCTCGAACCTGGGCAACGTCTCGGTCTTCCAGTCCAACGAGGAAGTCAGCGCGACCTCCAGCTACGAGATCAAGAACCGCTTCCTGGCCACGGCCAGCTGGAAGCACGCGTTCTTCGGCGACAGCAACACCATCGTGTCGCTGGTCTATGAGGGCCGTTCGGGTCGTCCGTACAGCTACACCTTCGACAACGATGCCAACGGCGACGGTCGCGTCAACGACCTGCTGTACATCCCGGCCGGTCTCGACGACGTGATCATCGGGCAGGGCGCCACGAAGGCTGCGGAAGAGGCAACGTTCTGGGCGTTGATCAACAACAACGAGTACCTCAATTCGCATCGCGGCCAGGTTGCCGAGCGCAACGCGGTGGAAAGCGAATGGGTCAACCAGTTCGATCTGCACATCGCCCAGGAATTCCCGGGCTTCATGGACGGTCACAAGGGTGAAGTGTCGGTCGACATCCTCAACGTCGGCAACCTGCTCAACAAGGACTGGGGCCGAGTCGAGGAAATGTCGTTCCCGGGCATGCGCGGCGTGGTCGAGTACGGCGGCGTCGATACCGCGACCGGCAAGTACATCTACCGCGTCAATACGCCTGACGCTCTGACGATCTACGACGACAAGGGCATCTCGCGCTGGGCCGCCCAGGTCAGCGTGCGCTACAAGTTCTGATCACAGGTTGTCTGAAGCACCTGAAAACGGCCGGGTTTCCCGGCCGTTTTCTTTTGTGGGGGAGGCAGGCTAGAGTCATGCCGGTAAACAGGACGAAAGAAGAGAAAGATGAGCGCCACCATTGAAACCACCCTCCCCACCGTCAACGCCCGCATCTACCCCAAGGGCGGGCTCGACGTCCTCTCGCGGGACGAGGTCGCGCGCCTGCGCGATGTGTCCACCGGCATGCACGACCTGCTGCGCCGCTGCGCGCTGGCGGTGCTGACCAGCGGCAGCGCATCCGATGACCCGCGCGCCGCGCGCGAGCTGTACCCCGAATTCGACATCCAGGTGCACCAGCAGGATCGCGGCGTGCGCATCGACCTGGCCCATGCGCCGGCAATGGCCTTCGTCGACGGCGAGATCATCCGCGGCGTCGCCGAGCTCCTGTTCGCCGTGGTCCGGGACTTGGCCTACACGGCGATGGAACTCGGGCCGGACAGCAACAAGGACCTGGAGACCTCGTCGGGGATCACCGACTCGGTGTTCGGCCTGCTGCGCAACGCGCGCATCCTGCATCCGACCGAACCCAACCTGGTGGTGTGCTGGGGCGGCCACTCGATCTCGCGCGACGAATACGTCTACACCAAGCAGGTGGGTTACGAGCTGGGCCTGCGCGGCCTCGACATCTGCACCGGCTGCGGCCCGGGCGCGATGAAGGGCCCGATGAAGGGCGCGACGATTGCCCATGCGAAGCAGCGTCGGAACCGCACGCGCTACATCGGCATCACCGAGCCGGGCATCATCGCCGCCGAATCGCCGAACCCGATCGTCAACCACCTGGTGATCATGCCGGACATCGAAAAGCGCCTGGAGGCGTTCGTCCGGCTCGGCCACGGCATCATCGTGTTCCCCGGTGGTGTCGGCACCGCCGAGGAAATCCTCTACCTGCTCGGCATCCTGCTGCGCGAAGAGAACGCGCACCTGCCGTTCCCGCTGATCTTCACCGGCCCGACCGCGTCGGCGCCGTACTTCGAGCAGATCGACAGGTTCATCCGCCTGACCCTGGGCGAGGAAGCGACCAAGCGCTACGAGATCATCGTCGGCGACCCGGACAAGGTCGCCAAGCGCATGTCGACCGGCATCCGCAAGGTCCGCGAGCACCGCATCGCGCAGAAGGATTCGTTCTTCTTCAACTGGTCGGTCGACATCCCGCTGGCGTTCCAGCGTCCGTTCGTGCCGACCCACGAGGCGATGGCCTCGCTCGACCTGCACCACGGCCGCAAGCCGCACGAGCTGGCCGCCGACCTGCGCCGCGCGTTCTCCGGCATCGTCGCCGGCAACGTCAAGGAAGACGGCATGCGCCGGATCGAGGCGCACGGCCCGTTCGAGATTCACGGTGACGCCGACATGATGCAGTCGCTCGATGCGCTGCTGCGTGCGTTCGTCGAGCAGCGCCGCATGAAGATCGCCGGCGAGTACAAGCCGTGCTATCGGGTGGTTGCCTGAGTGATCGGGACCACTCCCGCCCGGCGGGAGTGGTCTGCACAAGGGCGGGGCATCAGTCCGGAGCCCCTGCAACCGGCAGTCGCACCGTCGCGATGAAGCGCTTGCCTTCAAGCTGGGTATGGACACTGCCGCGGCCGCTGGTGAACGCCTCGATCCGGACTTGGGAGGCGTTGAGGCCTACCTGATGGCCGAGGCGGTTCTCCTGGCCACTGGGGGGCAGCGGATTGATGATGCGCACGATCACGGTTTCGGGCGTCGTCGTCACCGCGATCTCGATTTCGCCGCCGCCCGGCCGGCGCTCGATGCCGTGGCGGATCGCGTTTTCCACCAGGGGCTGGATCGACAATGCCGGAACCGTCACCGGCGGAAGCTCCCTGGGCAGTTTCCAGTTCACCTGCAGGCGCTCGCCGAAGCGTAGCGACTCGATCTCCAGGTAGCGCCGCGCCAGCGCCAGCTCGTCTTCGAGCGAGATGTCGCGCGGCCCGGCCAGCGCCGCGCGGAACAGATCGGCCAGGTCCAGCAGCAGCCGCTCCACTTCTTCCGGGCGGCGGTGCACCAGCGCGGCCCCGGTGTTGAGGGTATTGAAGAGGAAATGCGGGCGGATACGCGCCTGCAGCGCTTCCAGTTCGAGCTGCTTGGCGCGCAGGGCGAGCTGGCGTGCCCGCCACTGGCTCTGGAACACGGCCACGCCCAGCGCGCCCACCGTCATGACCATGCCGATCAGGCGCCATTGGGTCCAGCGCCATTCCCCTGCGGACAGATTCCAGCCATCGCGGAAGAAGAATCCGATCGCGGCGGTGATCGCCCAAGTGCTGATCAGCAGGATGGCAAGGACCACATAGGCGATCCGCTGCGGCGGCAAGGAGCGCAGCGGTCGGCGCAGCAGGTAGAGCGTGGCGATGCTCCACAGCAGCATCCACTGGATCGCCACCGAAACCAGGGCGAAATAGCGCAGCCGCTGTTCGTCCATGCCTGGCGCCAGTGCCAGCAGCAGTGCCACGGCCTCGCCCGAAAGCATCGTCCACAGGATCGCGGACGGCTGCCAAAGGGCGTCCAGCGGGCTGTGTGCGGGTTGCGATTTGGGCATTGGCGCACTGCGGTGGCGGGGCTCGCGGTGTCACCATATTGCCTGTCCGGATGTGGCGGGGGCCATAGCCGGGACGGCGCGAGGCGTTTGCCGCGTCCATCGGCCGATATGACCGTTCGTCCCCAGCGGCCTTGTCCGCCGGAGCAGGGCGTTCAACTATGCCTCTGGGGCTGTAAGGGGAATCTGCATGTCGAGCGCAACGTCGAGCCGGGGGTTCACCCTCATCGAGCTCATGATCACGATATCCATCATGGCCATTGGCATGGCCTTGGCCTATCCATCGTTCAACGGCGTCATCCGCTCCAACCGCATCGCCACATCGACCAACAACGTCATCGCGGCGCTCAACCTGGCACGCACCGAGGCCATCCGCAGCAACCGCGGCGCCGGCGTGTGTCCGTCCTCGACCGGCACGTCCTGCAACGGCTCCGACTGGAACGTGGGCTACCTCGCCTACACCGACCTCGACGGCAGCGGAGACTGGACGGCTGGCGACACGGCGCTGCGCTACATCGAAGCCAACAACCAGCTGGGGCTGACCGCCGCCGCCGGTGCCGGCGAATCCGGCACGGGCACGATCTCCCAGGTGGCGTTCGACCGCTCCGGCCGAGTAACGCAGGCGGTTGATCTTTCCCTGAAACTGACTGGCTGCAAGACCGGCCAGGACTACCAGCGGCGGATCGTGATCAGGCGATCCGGACAGGCCCGCATGGCCAAGGAGACCTGCCAGTGATCCGACGCAGCGCGAAAGTGACGCATTCCCCGCAAGGCCGCCAGAGCGGCTTTTCGCTCATCGAAGTGTTGATGGCACTGCTGGTGCTGGCACTGGGCCTGCTTGGCCTGGCGTTCCTGCAGGTGTTGAACGTGCGCTACACCAGTAGCGCCGAACACCGCACGATGGCGACCAACCTGGCGACCGAAGCGTTCGACATGATGCGCTCCAATCCCCGTCACCTGGTGGTCTACAACCGTGTGACCGAGGGCTATTTCACCGGCTACACGCCCGACACCGCCGGTTGCAGCAAGGTTGGCGACGACGCCGCGACTGCACTCAACAACATCGTGCGCTGGCGCTGCGATGTCGCGTCCCAGCTTCCGGCCGGGCGCGGCAGCATCGTGATTGCAGGCAGCGAGGCCGCCGGCTTCACCGCCACCGTCTCGCTGAGCTGGTCCGACGACGTCGGTCGTGCCGATGGCCAGGCAGGCGTTCCCGGCAAGACCACTACGTTCCAGGTCACCTCCACCCTATGAACAGCCGCCCTTCCAATACCCCGCGTTCCGCGGCCGGTCTGTCGCTGATCGAGCTGATGATCGCCATGGCCATTGGTGTCGTCCTGCTGCTTGGCCTGGTGCAGGTGATGAGCGCATCGCGCGCGGCCTACCAGTTGTCGACCGGTGTCGCCAGGACGCAGGAGAACGCCCGTTTTGCGGTGGATTTCATCCAGCGCGACGTGCGCATGGCCGGCCACATGGGTTGCGTCAACGACCAGGCGCACATGTCGCCGGAGATGCCTGGTGCGAGCGACGCCAGCCGGCAGGGTCTCAACCTGTGGTTCCTGACCGCTGCCCAGCGCACGGCACGCAACTACGCCGCCCTCAACACCGGCGCCAACGTCGCACTGCGTTTCGACCTGGGCGTGCAGGGCTACGAGGCCTCGACGACGGCCCCGGGTGACACCGCGGTGCTGGCGGCTGGAACCCCGGTGGCGGGCAACGCCAACCAGTGGTCGCCGGCATTGCCCACGGCCATTGCCAACCTTGGCCCCATCGCAGGCAGCGACATCATCGTCGTGCGGTTCCTTTCGCGCGACGGCGTACCTGCTTCGCTGGTGTCTTCGTCGGCCACCAGCTACACGATCACGCCCGATTCCTACGGCAGCAGCGTCAGCACGACCAATTCCACCGGCCTGTTCGGGCTGGCCGACTGCAAGCAGGCCAGCATCTTCGCCTCCAAGACGGTCAATGCCACCTCCGGCGCCCTCACGGTCGATGTGACCGGTCTCAACGCCAGCGGCCTGATTGGTGACGAGTGGGGTTACGAGGGTGCGGCGAACAAGCCGATGCTCTTTCGCGCCGAAACCGTCGTTTACTACGTCGCCGCTGGCGCCGGCACCAATGCCGACGGTACCCGTCCGCCGGCCTTGTTCCGTGCCCGCGCAATCAACGACGGCACCGGATTCACGTTCGTTGCCGAAGAACTGGTCGAGGGCATCGAAACCATCCAGCTGCTATATGGCATGGACGAACACCTCCCGGCCAACCTGCCGCGCGGCAACGTCGAGCGCATGCGCATCGCCTCGGCGGTCTCCAACTCGACCAATCCCGACAACACCGCCGGTGACCTGTGGCGTCGCGTCGGAACGGTCCAGGTCGGCCTGCTGATGCGCAGTGCCGACCGGTCGCGTGCACAGCAGTCCTCCACTGCACCCAAGGTGCTCGGCGTGACCATGAAGCGCGGCGCGACCGATACCACCGCCGATGGTCACTATCGATCCGTCTACGAGACGACGGTGGCCCTGCGCAACCGTCTGTTCGGCAACTGAGGCCGCCCGCCATGCATCGTCAACCTTCGTTTCCCAGGCAGCAGCGCGGCGCGGTCCTCTATGTTGCCCTCATCTTCCTCATCCTCCTGTCGCTGCTGGGCATCGTCGGCATGCAGGTGGCTTCGCTGCAGGAGCGGATGGCATCCAACTACCGCGCCACCAACATGGCCTTCCAGCGCGCCGAAGGCCTGGCGCGCCTGCAGGAAGTGCAGCTCAACACCGGCACGCGTTTCGTGCCGCGCGCCGGCGAGCGCGACGAAGAGCGTCGCTGCGACGACCCCAGTCCCGTCCGCGGTTCGGCCTGGGCCGAAGCGCGCAGCAACGACGACGATCCCGACACGGCGATCGTCGTCTCCCGCCTCAACGAATGCACGCCCGGCTTCTCGATTGCCCAGGGCTCGCGTCCAGTCAACGAGAAGCCGGTGATCTGGCAGATCTCGTCGTTTTCCACCGACGTAGCGGCAGCTCCCACCTCCGACGCCGCCGTCGAAACCGTATTCATGCCTTAAAGGGCGACCAATGAAACTCGAACGATTGCTGATAGTTTCCATCGCCACGGCTGGCGTAGTCGGCCTGCTGGCGCTGACGCACTACGTGGGGGCCAACGCCACCCGCCAAGGCGACGGCATCCTCGCCCAGGAGCCGATGCACCTGGGTTCGACGGTGTCCCCGAACTTCATCATGGCCATCGACGACTCGGGCTCGATGACGTTCCAGACGATGTTCCCGGGTGCTGACGGCGAGGGTTGCTGGAGCAGCAACAGCTTCTTCAATGGCCTCAATCTGAGGACTTCGGGAAGCTGCGACTACCTGTACGTGCTTCCGGGAACGCGCATCAACAACTACCGCGGCATCCCGCCATTCGATGCCTACGGCTTCGCTCGTTCGCCGGACTACAATCCGACGTACTACAGCCCTGACGTGACGTATGACCGGTGGGTCAAGCCGGATCTGCAGGACTACGCCAACGCTTCGTTGACGGCAACACTTATCGATCCCCGCGGCACCGCGACGGTGAATCTGTTCGGTGCGCGCTACGAAAAGAACGTCGGCGAGAGCTTCTTTGTCCAGGATGGCATGGTCATCCCGAAAGACACCAAGTACACCACTTTCATCTGCAGCAACTACAACAATGGCAACTGCAACGCGTGGAGAGACGTCGACAAGTCCTACACCGCCGCCAGCAGCTTCACCTGGAATGGTGGTGCGCAGCCCATCGCCATTGAGTACACCCCCGGTACGTTCTATCTGAAGGCCGACCGGACCATCGCCGGCTACGACAAGAGCGCCGCGATTACCAACGCCTGCGGCACCGGTTGTTCGCTTTATCGCTACACGCCGAACGAGGACAAGACCCGGCAGAATTTTGCCAACTGGTACTCGTTCTACGGTAACCGCAACCGCGCGATGGTCGCGGGCCTTACCCGCTCGCTGAAGGACGTGAGCAAGCTTCGCGTCGGCTATTTCACGATCAACGCTCGCGACAAGAACGGCAATTACACCAACCTGTCGATGCGCGACATGGATGTGGCGGCCGACAAGACCGCGCTGCTGACCGACGTGATCAAGCTTGACGCCAATGGCAGCACGCCCAACCGCTTCGCGGTCGAGAACATCGGCAAGCAGTTCGATACCAACACCAACGTCATCCTGCACGCGTGCCAGAAGAACGCCGGCATGCTGTTTACCGATGGTTACAGCAACCAGGATGGCCCGACGGTCGGCAACGCCGACAGCGGGCTCGGAGTTCCGTTCGAGGATACTCATTCCGACACGCTGGCAGACATTGCCGCGTACTACTACAACCGCACGTTGCGCTCGGGTTCCTTCACCGCCGGCAGAGTGCCCACGTCCAATCCAGCGATCTGCGAGAGCTCGGACGCCAACGCCAAGAAGGGCGTGGACTGCAAGACCAATCTGCACATGAACTTCTATGGCATCACCCTGGGTGCCCGTGGCAAGCAGTTCGGCGTCAACTATGGTGTCCTTCCCAATGGGCGCGGTGACGGTCCGCTCGCCACCAAGCAGGCACTGGCGTCGGCGACGTCTCCGGCCTGGGAAGTGCGCACCAATGACAACCCGAACACCGTGGACGAGATCTGGCACGCCACGATGACCGCGCGCGGCTCCTATATCAACGCGCAGACGCCCGCGGCCATTACCAACGCGATGCGCGACGTGCTGGCTTCGGTCGGTGTGGCGGGCGGCGTATCCGGCAGCATCGCGATTACGGGCACCAAGATCGGCGACGACTCGCTCCAGGTCACGCCGCGCTTCGGTCGTAACGGCACCGACTGGTACGGCGATGTGGCCGCCAGCAAGCCAACCCGCGGCACCGGTGGCATGATCACCTACACCGCCAGCTGGACGGCCAGCACGAAGCTGCCGGCCGCGACCGCACGCAATCTGCTCTATGCAACCACCACGGACGACAGCACGCCGACGGTTGCCGACTTCGTGACGGCAGGCCCGTCGACGCTGACGGCCTTGTGCGCCAACTACACCTCCGGTTGCGGTCCGACTTCGGGCGCGGACGTGACGACGCTCGGCGTGACCGCCACCCAGGCCGTGGCCTACCTGAGTGGCGACCGCACGCTTGAGGGCAGCAGCCTGCGCACGCGTACCAGCCCGTTGGGCGACATCGTCAACTCGAGCCCGCTCGTGGCCGCGCCGACCGACGACTTCGGCTATGCGCTGATGCGCAAGGCCGACGGCAGCTTCGGCTACGACCCGTACGCGTACAACAAGTACCTGGACGACAAGAAGACCCGCAAGCGCATGGTCTACGTCGGCGCCAACGACGGCATGCTGCACGCGTTTCATGGCGATACCGGCGTGGAGCAGTTCGGGTTCATCCCGGCGACCGCAGTTGGCTACATGGGCAACCTGCTGTTCCCGACCAGCCCGAACTTCCAGCATCGCTACTTTGTCGACGGCCCCGTCGCGATCTCCGATGCGCTGTTCGCGACCGACGACTGGCGCACGGTGCTGGTCGGCACGTCCGGAGCCGGTGGCCGCAGCGTCTTCGGCCTCGATATCAGCGACGTAGGCAAGACGAAGTTCGCCGCGGATGACGTGCTGTGGGAAGTCAATGACAAGATCGCCGGCGCAGTCGGTGACCGCATCGGCTACGTGCTGGGCAAGCCGCTGATCGTTCCGGTGCGCGACAGCAGCGGCAAGCCGGTGTGGAAGGCAGTGTTTGGCGGCGGCTACGGCAACAAGGTCAACGCCGACACCGCCACCACCACGATTGGTACCGCGACTCTGTTCGTGGTCGACATGAAGACCGGCGATGTGGACTACATCGATGCCAAGGAAACCGGCGGTCCGGCCACGGCCAACGGCCTGGGTAACATCGTCGCCATCGACCAGAAGCAGTACAGCTCGGCTACCTCGGCATTCGTCACTGGTTCCGACGGCATGATCGATACGGTCTACGGCGGCGACCTGCACGGCAACGTCTGGAAGTTCGACCTGACCAAGAGCGGCACCGCACGCCTCGCGCTCGGCGGCAAGCCGCTGTTCACGGCAAAGGACGGCACGCTGACCACGTCCAAGCGCCAGGCCATCACCGGTGGTTTTGAAGCGGCGCTTGGACCGCGCGGCGGCGTGATGCTGCTGTTCGGTACCGGCAGCTTCTCCTACAACGGTGACAAGGAGAACAGGGACGTCCACAGCATCTACGGCGTCCTCGACATGCCGGGAGAGCTGGCATCGGCTCTGCCGCTGACGCGAGCCAACCTGGTCCAGCAGTCGGCCGGTGCGGCGACCAATGGCGTCAGTGCGGTCAGCAACAGCGACGTCGACTACTACACCAGTCGCGGCTGGTATGTGGACCTCGTCATCCCGGGGACCGACGGCAAACTCAAGTACGACGGCGAGCGCATGGTCAGCTATCCGCGCCTGGATGGAGGCACGCTCTACTTCGCGACATACGCACCTACCGCGGTTGATGCTTGCTCCGGTGGCGGTACCAACTACCTGTACGGCCTGAACGCGCTGAGCGGTGGCGGCAACCTGGGCACGGTGCGGGTCGGTTCGCCGACGGGCACTGCAGCCGCGGAGGGCAGTGGACGCCTGACCCTCGAAACGGACGGCTCTGCGCCGGTCAAGGACGTGACCGTGCTCACCACCGGTAAGCAAGGTGGCCTGTCGGGTACGCCGGACGATGCCGCCGTTGCCGCCTACGATGCATTGCCGCCTGAGTACTGCATGGCGATCGTCTCGGTCGCAGGCTCGAAGCCGCTGTATCGAGTGAGACCGTGTGGCCGTCAATCCTGGAGACAGATCCGATGATCAACGTTGCATCCGGCACGGGCGCCCCTCGCCGGGCCGCCCGCGGCTTTACCCTCATCGAGTTGATGATCGTGGTGGTGGTGGTGGCGATCCTCGCCTCGATCGCGTACCCGACCTACGCCGACAGCGTGCGCAAGGGTCGGCGCGGTCAGGCAAAGGCAGACGTCCTGGAGCTTGCCCAGCTGGCTGAGCGTTGGCGCACCGTCAACAACACCTACGTCGGATTCGGCACTCCGGCAGGTGATGGCACGCTGGCGGGCAGCCTTGGCAAGTCGCCGCGTACGGGCAAGGCGTATTACGGGGTCAAGATCGTGGCCACCGTCGATACGTACACGCTCACCGCCGCACCGATTTCGGGCACGGGCCAGGAGAAGGACACCAAGTGCGGTTCGCTCAGCCTGACCCAGGCCGGTGCGAAGTCCGCGACGGGCTCAGGGCCCGGTTGCTGGTAACGCTGAAGATGCAAAAGAAGCCCACGGCGACGTGGGCTTTCTCTTGCCCGATTGCTTCGTGCCGTCGATCGGGAAGCAGGGCCGAGCGCGAATCCCGCGCAACAAAAAAGCCGCGATTGCTCGCGGCTTTCAGTATTTGGCGCCCGAAGTTGGACTCGAACCAACGACCCCCTGATTAACAGTCAAGTGCTCTAACCGGCTGAGCTATTCGGGCGGGGACGGGCATTGTAAAGCCTCCAACGGCAGGGTCAATAGTCTCCAGCCTGTGGATCATGGCGAATTGCCGCAGATCGTGGCGTTTGGCGTCCGTTCCGATCGAATCCGGCCGCTCCGGTTGACCGCGATGCGGCCAATCAGGGGGCCATCTGCGCCGCCATAGATGCACAAGCTGACGTTGCTGCCTTCGCTGCGACCGCTTGGCTGGAAGCGGACGCGGGGCCGGGTGCTTTGAATGACCAGCTTCCGCGCTGACGACGCATCATGCATCCGCACCAGCTCGAGCGATGCGGCGTCGCGCTGCTGGCGGCTTCGGGCCTGGAATGCGATCCAACCCAGGTCCCATGCGCCGTCCTGCCTGCAGCTGATCCCGTCCCGGCTTGGACAGGTCACGACCGGGACGCCGCGGCTCACCGCGATTGCTCTGGCCATCGCCAGCGATGCGGTCAGATCATGGAACACCCCGTCCGCCCGGGCCGCACTGGACGCGCGCCTGAACGCGGGAACGCCCATGCCCAGAACCATGCCCAGCACCGCGAGGGCGACCATCAGTTCCAGCAGGGTCAGGCCCCGCGAGTGCCGATCCATGGCATGTACTCCAGATCCGGCAGCCGACTATCGGTGCGTCGGCACCTGAATCCAGTCGGCGTGTCGAGGCGCGCGGGGGTAGGGAACACCCGTCGCTGTCCCCATCTCCAGCACCGACTACACTGAAGGTTTAGCCCGGAGCCATCGCCTGATGAACGACAGCCTCCATCCCGCAGGCTTCCAGCTGGTGGCGCCCTACGAGCCTGCCGGCGACCAGCCGCAGGCGATCACGCGCCTGGTGGACGGATTCGAGAGCGGCCTTGCCTCGCAGACCATGCTCGGCGTAACCGGCTCGGGCAAGACCTTCACCGTGGCCAACGTGATCCAGTCGGTGCAGAAGCCGACCCTGGTGATGGCGCCCAACAAGACGCTGGCCGCGCAGCTGTACGGCGAGTTCAAGGCGTTCTTCCCGCACAACGCGGTCGAGTATTTCGTCAGCTACTACGACTACTACCAGCCCGAAGCCTACGTCCCGTCGAGCGACACCTTCATCGAGAAGGACAGCTCGGTGAACGAGCACATCGAGCAGATGCGCCTGTCGGCGACCAAGGCGCTGCTGGAACGTCGCGACACGATCATCGTCTGCACAGTCTCGGCAATCTACGGCCTGGGTGATCCGAACGAATACTTCCGCATGGTCCTGCACATGGTCCGCGGCGAGCGCATCGACCAGCGCGAGCTGATCCGCCGCCTGACCGAGATGCAGTACACCCGCAACGACACCGAGCTGCGCCGCGCGACCTATCGCGTCCGCGGCGAAGTCGTCGACGTGCATCCGGCCGAAAGCGACTCCGAGGCGCTGCGGATCGAGCTGTTCGACGGCGAGATCGAGCAGCTCAGCGTGTTCGACCCGCTCACCGGCGAGACCCTGCGTCGCGTGCCGCGCTACACCATCTACCCCGGTTCCCATTACGTCACCACGCGCCGCACCGTGCTCGATGCGATCGAGAGGATCAAGGACGAGCTGCGCATGCGCCTGGAGCAGCTGTACGCCGAGAACAAGCTGGTCGAGGCGCAGCGCCTGGCGCAGCGCACCCAGTTCGACCTGGAGATGCTGGCCGAGGTCGGTTACTGCAACGGCATCGAGAACTACTCGCGCCACCTCACCGGGCACATGCCTGACGAACCGCCGCCGTGCCTGTTCGACTACCTGCCGCCGGACGCGCTGCTGGTGGTCGACGAATCGCACGTCACCGTCCCGCAGATCGGTGCGATGTACAAGGGCGACCGTTCGCGCAAGGAAACCCTGGTGCAGTTCGGCTTCCGCCTGCCGTCGGCGCTCGACAACCGGCCGCTGCGCTTCGAGGAATGGGAAGGCCGCTCACCGCGCGCGATCTACGTCTCGGCGACGCCGGGCCCGTACGAGCTGCGCAAGTCCGAAGACCAGATCGTGGAGCTGGTGGTTCGTCCTACCGGCCTGATCGATCCGGAAGTCGAGATCCGTCCGGTCGGCACCCAGGTCGACGACGTCCTTGGCGAAATCCACAAGCGCGTCGCGATGGGCGACCGCGTGCTGATCACCACGCTGACCAAGCGCATGGCCGAGAACCTCACCGAGTACCTCGGCGAACACGGCGTGCGCGTGCGTTACCTGCACTCGGACATCGACACCGTCGAACGCGTGGAAATCATCCGCGACCTGCGCCTGGGCAAGTTCGACGTGCTGGTCGGCATCAACCTGCTGCGCGAAGGCCTGGACATGCCGGAGGTGTCGCTGGTGGCGATCCTCGATGCCGACAAGGAAGGCTTCCTGCGTTCGGCCGGCTCGCTGATCCAGACCATCGGCCGCGCCGCGCGCAACCTGCGCGGCAAGGCGATCCTGTACGCCGATCGCATCACCAACTCGATGCAGAAGGCGATCGACGAAACCGACCGCCGGCGTGCGCGCCAGGTCGAGTACAACCTCGAGCACGGCATCACCCCGAAGTCGATTGCCAAGGCCGTGGTCGACGTCATGGAAGGCGCCCGCGCCGAACCGGGCGAGACCGCGAAGGGCAGGGGCAAGGCACGCAGGGTCGCCGAGGACCTGGCCGAATACGCCAGGCTCAGCCCGAGTCAGTTCGCGGCGCGCATCAAGGCGCTGGAGCAGCAGATGTACCAGCACGCGCGCGACCTCGAATTCGAGGAGGCCGCGGCGGTTCGCGACCAGTTGCGGCAGTTGAAGGACGCCGGCTTCGCGGCCTGATGGCAAAGGTGTTGCCGCCATCGCGCCGACGGGCTAAACTGCGCGCCCTCGTGAGCCACTTGTGGCGAAACGAAGGGCGGTTAGCTCAGCGGTAGAGCACTACCTTGACATGGTAGGGGTCACAGGTTCGAACCCTGTACCGCCCACCAATATGTTGCGAACGGCCGGGCTCTGCCCGGCCGTTCTGCTTTTCGGGGCCCGTATTTTCGACGCCCGCAGGCCGGCCCGCGCGCCGGCGTTGACTTGGCCGCGCGAAGACCCAACTATTTCACCCTAGCTCCGGCATCGGCCGGAGGCAGGATCCAGAGGTGGCCCGCGGCAAAACCGCCGGCCGAGCGTGCGACATGAGCACTACCACTTCCCATCGCTGAACGCCGACGACGCCCCTGCAGGACGGCGCCGCGGCGCCGTTTTTCATTTCCGGAAGCCCGGTTTGTTGCCGGTTCCGACGATCTCCAACCGCCAAGCCGCGCACCCGCGCGCCAGCAAGACGCCCTCTCATGATCGCAATCACCCTTCCTGACGGCAGCCGCCGCGAATTCGAACAGCCCGTGTCCGTCGGCGAGGTCGCCGCCTCGATCGGCGCCGGCCTGGCCAAGGCTGCCCTGGCCGGCAAGGTCGACGGCAAGCTCGTCGACTCCAGCTTCCGCATCGACCACGACGTCTCGCTCGAGATCGTCACCGAAAAGCACCCCGACGCCCTCGAGGTGCTGCGCCACTCCACCGCGCACCTGCTGGCGCAGGCCGTGCAGCGCCTGTATCCGGGCGCGCAGGTCACCATCGGCCCGGTCATCGACAACGGCTTCTATTACGACTTCGCCTACGAGCGCCCGTTCACGCCGGAAGACCTGCCGGCGATCGAGGCGGAAATGCAGAAGATTGTGAAAGAAGCCCAGCCTGTTTCGCGCAGCGTCAAGTCGCGCGACGACGCCGTGGCCTTCTTCCGCGGCATCGGCGAGGCCTACAAGGCCGAGATCATCGAGTCGATCCCGGCCAGCGAAGACCTGTCGCTGTACAGCCAGGGCGAGTTCACCGACCTGTGCCGCGGCCCGCACGTGCCGTCCACCGACAAGCTGCGCGCGTTCAAGCTGATGAAGGTCGCCGGCGCCTACTGGCGCGGCGATTCCAACAACCAGATGCTCAGCCGCATCTACGGCACCGCCTGGCTCAACGACAAGGACCTCAAGGCCTACCTGACCCAGCTGGAGGAAGCCGAGAAGCGCGACCACCGCAAGATCGCCAAGCAGCAGGACCTGTTCCACCTGCAGGAAGAGGCCCCGGGCCTGATCTTCTGGCATCCCAAGGGCTGGTCGATCTGGCAGGTCGTCGAGCAGTACATGCGCAAGGTCTACCGCGACAGCGGCTACCAGGAAGTGCGCTGCCCGCAGATCCTCGACGTGTCGCTGTGGCAGAAGTCCGGCCACTGGGACAACTACCAGGAAAACATGTTCTTCACCGAGTCGGAGAAGCGCACCTACGCGCTCAAGCCGATGAACTGCCCGGGCCACGTGCAGGTGTTCAACCACGGCCTGCACAGCTACCGCGACCTGCCGATCCGCTACGGCGAGTTCGGCGCCTGCCACCGCAACGAGCCGTCCGGCGCGCTGCACGGCATCCTGCGGGTGCGCGGCTTCACCCAGGACGACGGCCACATCTTCTGCACCGAGGACCAGATCGAGGCCGAGGTCAGCGCCTTCCACCAGCAGGCCCTGGCCGTCTACGACGTCTTCGGCTTCAGTGAGATCCAGATCAAGATCGCCCTGCGCCCGGACAAGCGCCTGGGCGACGACGCCACCTGGGACAAGGCCGAGAACGCCCTGCGCTCGGCCCTGAGCGCGGCCGGCGTGCAGTGGGAGGAGCTGCCCGGCGAGGGCGCCTTCTACGGCCCCAAGATCGAATACCACCTCAAGGACGCCATCGGCCGGACCTGGCAGCTGGGCACCATGCAGGTCGATTTCATGATGCCGGGCCGCCTGGGCGCCGAATATGTCGACGAAAGCAGCCAGCGCCGCCACCCGGTGATGCTGCACCGGGCCATCGTCGGCTCGATGGAGCGCTTCATCGGCATCCTGATCGAGCACCACGCCGGCCAGTTCCCGGCCTGGCTGGCCCCGATCCAGGCGGTGGTGATGAACATCACCGACGCCCAGGGCGATTACGTGGACGAGGTCAGGAAAACCCTTGCAAATCAAGGATTCCGGGTCCATGCCGATTTGCGCAACGAAAAGATCGGCTATAAGATTCGCGAGCATACCCTGCAGCGCGTGCCTTACCTGCTCGTGGTCGGTGACCGCGAGAAGGAAAACGGCCAGATTTCTGTGCGCACGCGGGGAGGGGAGGACCTCGGGACGATGACCGTCTCCGAATTCGCCTCGCGTTTGCGCAGTGAGGGCGTTCAATAAGCCCGTAAGCTGCCCAGGTCCGGCTGCCACCCCCGGCGGCCGGCACGATCCATACCGGAGATTGCAACATCAGTACCCCCGAAAAGCCGAATCGCAAGAACCAGGAAATCCGCGTCCCGCGCGTGCGCGTGATTGGCAGTGATGGCGAGATGATCGGCGTGCTGACGCGCGACGAAGCGCTGCGCATGGCCGAAGACGAAGGCCTCGACCTCGTCGAAATCCAGCCCAACGCCGATCCGCCGGTCTGCAAGGTCATGGACTTCGGCAAGTTCCGCTTCGAGCAGCAGAAGAAGGCCAACGAGGCGAAGAAGAAGACCAAGCAGGTCGAGATCAAGGAACTCAAGTTCCGTCCGGTGACCGACGAAGGCGACTACCAGATCAAGCTGCGCAACATGCGCCGCTTCCTGGAAGAGGGCGACAAGGTCAAGGTCAACATCCGCTTCCGTGGCCGCGAGATGAGCCACCAGGAGCTCGGCCGCGAGATGGCCGCGCGGATCGAGGCCGACCTGGGCGAGGACATCGTGATCGAGTCGCGTCCGCGCCTGGAAGGCCGGCAGATGGTCATGATGATCGCGCCGAAGAAGAAGATCTGACGAGATCTGCTCCCTCTCCCGCCAGCGGGAGAGGGCCGGGGGTGAGGGCGGGGCGCCTCCAGCGCTCACTGAAGCCCAAATCCCTGATTCTCAAAGAAAACATTTGCAAGCCCGGTGACCTTTCCGCATAATGTGCGGCCCGGTTCGCCGGGTTTGTTGTGTGCTGTACCAGGAACCTGTCGTAGAATCCTTTCAAGATCAACGACTTACAAGCCGGCAAGGGCAGGACGGAAAGAGTGGCGCGAGCCACCGCCCAGGCCAGTGACCAAACTCCGAAAGGACATCGCAATGCCCAAGATCAAGACCAATCGGGCGGCAGCCAAGCGCTTCCGGAAGACTGCTTCCGGCAAGTACAAGTGCGGCCACGCCAACAAGAGCCACATCCTCACCAAGAAGGCGACCAAGCGGAAGCGCAACCTGCGGCAGACGAACCATGTTCGTGCCGAGGACGCGGGCCGTCTGGACCGCATGCTGCCTTATCTCTGAGGAGGACTGAACAATGGCACGAGTTAAGCGTGGTGTTACGGCGCGCCGCCGTCACAAGAAAATCCTGAAGCAGGCCAAGGGCTACTATCACGCCCGTCGCAAGGTCTTCCGCGTCGCCAAGCAGGCGGTGACGAAGGCCCTGCAGTACGCCTACATCGGTCGTAAGCAGAAGAAGCGTCATTTCCGTTCGCTGTGGATCACCCGCATCAATGCGGCTGCCCGCATCAACGGCATGAGCTACAGCCGTTTCATCAACGGCCTGCTGAAGGCTGGCATCACCCTCGACCGTAAGGTGCTGGCGGACATCGCCGTGCACGACGCGCAGGGTTTTGCAGCGCTGGCAGAGAAGGCGAAG
Organism: Lysobacter sp. S4-A87; assembly: GCF_022637455.1. Classification (NCBI taxonomy): domain Bacteria; kingdom Pseudomonadati; phylum Pseudomonadota; class Gammaproteobacteria; order Lysobacterales; family Lysobacteraceae; genus Lysobacter; species Lysobacter sp. S4-A87. The sequence continues at coordinate 1,368,542 of NZ_CP093341.1, read as the reverse complement.
AGCGCGCTCGCGGCGTAAGTTGTTCGCCCGGTCCCACGGTCCGCATGCGGATCGTGTTGCCGAGGCACAACGCAGTACACGCATGGGGAAGGGCGCAAGTCCTTCCCCATGTTTCGTTTTGGAACCGCCAAATTCGAGCTGGCCCCTGGGTCTGCCCGTCATTCCGGCGAAAGCCGGAATCCAGTTTGCCGTTGTTCCTGCAGTTGTTTTCTCTGTTCGTCATTTCCAGTGCATGCCGGTGACGGCGAAAGTCAAAATGGGTCCCGGCTTTCGCCGGGATGACGTACGGGATAGGAGAGGTTGACGGGGATGAGTGGAATCGAATCACTGACGCAGCAGGCGCTGGGCGATATCGCCGCCGCCGACACGCCCGACGCCGTCGAGGCGTTGCGCGTCGCGCTGCTGGGCAAGCAGGGCAGCGTGACCGCGCAGCTCAAGCAGCTGGGCGCATTGCCCGCCGACCAGCGCAAGAGCGCCGGCGAGGCCATCAACCGCGCGCGTGACGAACTGACGCAGGCACTGGGCGAGCGCAAGCGCGTGCTCGACGATGCCGCGCTGGAATCGCGCCTGGCCTCCGAAAGCATCGACGTCACCCTGCCGGGCATCGACGCCGGCCGCGGCGGCCTGCACCCGGTCAGCCGCACCATGGAGCGCATCGCCGAGATCTTCGGGCGCCTGGGTTTCGAGCTCAGCAACGGCCCGGAGATCGAGGACGACTGGCACAACTTCGAAGCGCTGAACTTCCCGCCGCACCACCCGGCGCGGGCGATGCACGACACCTTCTATTTCGGCGACGGTCGCCTGCTGCGCACGCACACCTCGGGTGTGCAGGTGCGCTACATGCAGGACACCCGCCCGCCGCTGCGCATGATCGCGCTGGGCAAGGTCTACCGCAGCGACAGCGACCAGACCCACACGCCGATGTTCCACCAGTGCGAGGGCCTGCTCGTCGACGAGCACGCCAGTTTCGCCGACCTCAAGGGCACGCTGGCCGAGTTCGTGCGCGCGTTCTTCGAGCGCGACTTCGAGATGCGCTTCCGCCCCAGCTATTTCCCCTTCACCGAGCCGTCCGCCGAAGTCGACATCGCCTGGCAGCAGCCCGACGGTACGACCCGCTGGCTGGAAGTGCTCGGCTGCGGCATGGTCCACCCGAACGTGCTGCGCAACGTCGGCATCGATCCGGAGAAGTACACCGGCTATGCCTTCGGCCTGGGCGTGGAGCGTTTCGCGATGCTGCGTTACGGCGTCGACGACCTGCGCAGCTTCTTCGACAACGACGTGCGCTTCCTGAAGCAGTTCGCGTAAGCGAAACAGCAAATGGATCCCGGCGTTCGCCGGGATGACGAAGCAGAGATACCGGACACCAACGCCGCAATGAAATTCTCCGAAAACTGGCTGCGACAGCATGTGCCGACCACCGCGACGCGCGAGGAACTCGCCGCGACGCTGACCGCGATCGGCCTGGAGGTCGAGGACGTCACCGTGCTGGGCGAATCGCTCGACGGCGTCGTCGTCGGCCACATCGTCAGCGCCGAAAAACACCCCGAAGCCGACCGCCTGCAGGTCTGCCAGGTCGACACCGGCAACGGAACCGTGCAGATCGTCTGCGGCGCGCCCAATGCGCGCCCGGGCCTGAAGGCACCGCTGGCGATGGTCGGCGCGAACCTGCCCGGCGGCATCGCGATCAAGGCCGCCAAGCTGCGCGGCGTGGAGTCGTCGGGAATGCTGTGCTCGGCCAAGGAGCTGGGCGTGGATCCGGACGCTTCGGGCCTGCTCGAGCTGCCGGTCGACGCGCCGGTGGGAACGCCGCTCGCGCAGTACCTCGCACTGCCCGACGCCAGCATCGAGATCAAGCTCACGCCCAACCGCGCCGATTGTTTCAGCGTGCGTGGCATCGCCTACGACGTGGCGGCGGCGCTGGCGAGCGAAGTGCGTGATTTCGACGCCGCACCGATGGCGGCGCAGAGCGACGCGACGGTGGCCGTCGAGCTGCAGGCCGGTGCGCGCGTGCCGCGCTTCGTCGGCCGCGTGATCGACAACGTCGACGCGAAGGTGCCGACGCCGGCCTGGATGGCCGAGCGCCTGCGCCGCAGTGGCGTGCGCCCGATCAGCTTCCTTGTCGACGTCACCCAGTACGTGATGCTCGAACTGGGCCAGCCGATGCACGCCTTCGACAAGGCGACGCTGGAAGGCGCCGTCGTCGTGCGCCCGGCGCGCGCGGGCGAGGAACTGAAGTTGCTCGATGGCCGCACGGTCGCGCTCGACGAGGAGTTCCTCGTCGTCGCCGACAGCCGTGGCGGCAATGGCGCGCGTGCCGTCGCGCTGGGCGGCATCATGGGCGGCTTCGATACCCGCGTGACCGATGACACCCGCAGCGTGTTCCTCGAGGCTGCGCACTGGGTGCCGTCGGCGATCATCGGCCGCAGCCGCAAGTTGGGCATGCACACCGACGCCGGCCACCGCTTCGAGCGTGGCGTCGATCCGGAACTGCCGCGCATCGCGGTCGAATACGCGACGAAACTGATCCTCGACATCGCCGGCGGCACGACCGGCCCGATCATCGAAGCCGCGTTGCCCGAACACCTGCAGCCGTCGCAGCCGATCACGCTGCGTCGCGCGCGCCTGGCGCGCGTGCTGGGCCTGCAGGTCGCCGATGCCGAAGTCGAGCGCATCCTGCGCGCGCTCGGCCTGTCGGTCGAGAACCTCGCCGACGGCTGGCGCGTGATTCCGCCGAGCCGCCGCTTCGATCTGGCGATCGAAGAAGACCTGGTCGAGGAGATCGCGCGCATCCACGGCTATGACGCGATCCCGACGACGCTGCCGACCGGCGCCGCGCGCCTGGTCGCGCCGAGCGAGACCCGCGTCGAGGACGCCAGCGCCCGTCGCCAGATGGCCGCGCGCGACTATCTGGAAGCGGTCAATTACGCCTTCGTCGACGCCGACCTGCTGGCGAAGTGGGGCAAGGCCGACGGCGCCGTGCCGCTGGCCAATCCGCTCAGCGCCGAGCTGGGCGTGATGCGCACGGCCCTGCTGCCGGGCCTGGTCGCCGCGCTGGCACGCAACACCGTGCGCCAGCAGCCGCGCGTGCGCCTGTTCGAGCTGGGCAATGTCTTCAGCGCAAACGGCTCCGAGTCGCCGCGCGAGACCCCGCGCATCGCCGCCGCCATCTGCGGTGAGGCGACCGCCGAGCAGTGGGCGACGACCGCCCGTCCGGCCGGTTTCCACGACCTCAGGGGCGATCTGGACAGCCTGGCCGCCCTTGCCGGCGCCAGCCTCGAGTACCGCCCGTCGCAGCCGTCCTGGGCGCACCCGGGGCGCTCTGCCGACGTCTACCGCGATGGTGCGTACCTGGGCTGGATCGGCCATCTGCACCCGCGCCTGCAGCGCTCGCTGGACCTGGACGTCGACGTGGTGGCCTTCGAGCTCGATCTGGAGCCGCTGTTCAGCCGCGCGGTGGCCAAGGCCGGCGCGCTGTCGAAGTACCCGTCAGTGCGCCGCGACCTGGCGTTTGTGGTGGCTGAATCGGTGACCTGGGGCCAGCTGTCGGCCGCCGTTCGTCGGGCCGCCGGAACCGCTCTTCGCGACCTGGTCCTGTTCGACAAATACCAGGGCAAGGGCGTGGAACCGGGTTTCAAAAGTCTTGCTATGGGCTTGATTCTGCAGGATGAATCGCGCACGCTCACTGACCGTGACGTGGACGCGGCGGTGGCTTCGGTAACCCAGGCCCTGCAGCGCGAACACGGTGCCGTGATCCGAGGCTGAGGTTGAAGGAAAAAAGATGGCACTGACCAAAGCTGAGATGGCCGAGCGCCTGTTCGACGAAGTCGGGCTGAACAAGCGCGAGGCCAAGGAATTCGTCGATTCCTTCTTCGACGCCCTTCGGGAGGCGCTGGAGCAGGGCCGCCAGGTGAAGCTGTCGGGTTTCGGCAACTTCGACCTGCGCCGCAAGAACCAGCGGCCGGGTCGCAACCCGAAGACCGGCGAGGAGATTCCGATTTCCGCGCGCACCGTGGTGACGTTCCGTCCAGGACAGAAGCTCAAGGAACGAGTGGAAGCGTATAGCGGCGTTGAACAGGCAGGAGTGAAGCATGCTTGATCCCGGCAGCAATCGTGAACTTCCGCCGATCCCGGCCAAGCGCTACTTCACCATCGGTGAGGTCAGCGAGCTGTGCGACGTCAAGCCGCACGTGCTGCGCTACTGGGAGACCGAGTTCCCGATGCTCAATCCGGTCAAGCGTCGCGGCAACCGCCGTTACTACCAGCGGCACGAGGTGCTGATGGTCCGGCAGATCCGCGGCCTGCTGTACGAACAGGGCTACACCATCGGCGGCGCCCGCCTGCGCCTGGAAGGCGAATCGGCCAAGGACGAGTCCGCGCTGAGCTCGCAGATCATCAAGCAGGTGCGGATGGAGCTGGAAGAGGTCCTGACGCTCCTGCGCCGCTGACGCGGCACACCGGCCAGATGGATGGCCGGACACGGCAACAAGCGGCTATACTTGCCGCCCGCCGCAAGGCGGAGATCGCAATACACGTCGGGGCGTAGCGCAGCCTGGTAGCGCATCTGCCTGGGGGGCAGAGGGTCGTCGGTTCAAATCCGGCCGTCCCGACCATTGCATCAAGTACGTGAGTGCCGCTGGGTAGACGCGGCACCCACACACCCTCGTATCACCGCGCGCACCAGCGCTCCGGCCGACTCTCCCGAGTCGACCGGAGGCATTGCCATTCTTCGCCCGGTCAGGTGTGCGGCTGGCTCACCTGCTGCAGGACCGCATCCAGATTGAACGAAGCAGGCTTCTGCCGCGGCGGGAACTTCTTGAAGCTCTCGATCTGCGATGCCACGTAGGCCTGCATCAGGTACATCTGCGGGATGTGGTTGACCATCCAGTCCCAGTAGGTGTTGGAGTTGAAGTCGGCCAGTTCGAACGGATCCCGGCGGAGACTGACGATGTGCGGGACGCGAAGCTTCACGAACGGCTCCGCCCAGATGTTCATCTGGTGGGCGCGCTGCACCGCCAGGTTGAACTTCCAGTCGCCGACGCGGACCGCTATGACATCACCGTCGTCGCTGAAGTACATGATCGCGTCGCGCGGGCTCTCCTTCACCTTGCCCGTGAAGTAGGGAACCATGTTGAAACCGTCCAGGTGCACGTTGAAGGTCTTGTCGCCGACCTTGTAGCCCTTGAGCAGCTTGTCCTTGACGTCCTCGTCGCCGGCGATGGCGACCAGCGTCGGCAGCATGTCGATGTGGGAGACGATGCCATTAAGGACCGAGCCGGCCTTGATCTTGCCCGGCCAGCGGATGAAGCACGGCACGCGCCAGCCGCCTTCCCAGTTGGAGTCCTTCTGTCCGCGGAACGGCGTGTTGGCGCCGTCGGGCCAGGTGTCGTTCTCCGGGCCGTTGTCGGTGGAGTACATGACGATGGTGTTGTCGGCGATGCCGAGCTCTTCGAGCTTGTCGAGCATCATGCCGATCTGTTCGTCATGGACGACCATGCGATCGCTGTAAGGATCCTGTCCACTCTTGCCGATGTTCTTCTCGGCGACGTGGGTGCGGAAGTGCATGGCGGTGGAGTTGTACCAGAGGAAGAACGGCTGGTCCGCCTTGGCCTGCTCTTCCATCCACTGCAGGGCACGCTCGGTGATCTCTTCGTCGATGGTTTCCATGCGCTTCTTGGTGAGCGGCCCGGTGTCCTTGATCGTCTGTCCGCCCTTGCCGTCCGCCTTGCAGTCGAGCACGCCGCGCGGGCCGAACGCCTTCTTGAACTTCGGGTCCTTCGGATAGTCGGGCAGCTCGGGTTCTTCCTCGGCATTGAGGTGATAGAGATTGCCGAAGAAGACGTCGAAGCCATGCACGGTCGGCAGGTACTCGTCGCGGTCGCCGAGATGGTTCTTGCCGAACTGGCCGGTGGCATAGCCAAGCGGCTTGAGCATTTCGGCGATGGTCGGGTCTTCCTTCTGCAGGCCGACTGTTGCGCCTGGCATGCCCACCTTGGTCAGGCCGGTGCGGATCGGGTTCTGCCCGCAGATGAACGAGGCGCGGCCGGCGGTGCAGCTCTGCTGCGCGTAGTAATCCGTGAAGGTCACGCCTTCTTCCGCCACCCGATCGATGTTCGGTGTTCGATAGCCCATCATGCCGCGGCTGAAATGGCTGATATTCCAGATGCCGATGTCGTCCCCCCAGAGGATGAGGATGTTGGGTTTCCTGGTCGCTGCCATGGTCGGATCCTTGTGCTGATGATTCCTGACGGTTCGGCTTTGTCGACAACCGGGAGACGCAGCCGACGGGGATTCACCATCGCAGGGCCACGGACGCTGGCGCACTCAAGCGCGCAGCCGGGAAATCAGAGGGCGACAGTGAACCCCTCAAGCATGGTCTTGGCCGCGTTAACTCCGCGCGCACATGCCGACAGCATGTTTCGTGCCAACCGACGCCATCGCGGATGCGGTCAGCGCGATGCGTCGAACAGGATCTGGTCGTATCGCCACAGGCGCTGGAACAGCGCTCGCGCGATTCCGAGGTTTGCGTCATCACTGGCGATCTCGGCGATCGACCGGCGTCCATCGATCGCATCGAGCATCCCGACCTCCTGCGCGCTGATCGGCAGGACCAGGTCGGAGTACGTGTGGGTCCGGTTGATCAGCGCCGCGGCGGCACCTGCAGGCAGATCGTCTTCGACGCGGATGGTGTCGGCCACCGGAATAGGCACGTAATCCGGCCACGCATCATCGTCAAAGCCGATCGGCTGCGGACTGCCCGCATGGTCGTTGCCGTATGCGATGAAGCTGTGGCGAAGCATCGTGCCCCTGAACAGCTCGATGGCGGCGAACTGCCCGGCCGGTGAAAGTTGCCTGAGACGGTCGGCCTGCGGAATGCGCGCAGGCGCGCCGCAGTACGCCGAGTAGGGCGCCTGCCTGACCCAGCGACCAAATGTCAGGCCGGCACGCGCGATGAAGTCGAACACCTGCGGAACCGTGTAGGCGCGATCCTGCGGGTGCAGCAACGCATCGGCGAGCGCAGCCTCCTGGCGGAAGTCCGGTGCCTGGCGCAGCAGGTTCTCCAGTGGATGTCCGCGCGGCAGCAGCGTGAGCGCGGCGATGAGCTTGTGGATCTCGTCATCGGTGGCCCGGATTCCGATGCGCTGGCAGAACTCCTGCAGCATGTAGATACCGGCCCGGCCGTAAGGCGCATACAGCATGAGCTGCATGGCGCCGTCGCGATCGAGCACGCGGCGCAACGCCGCCAGGCCGGCGTCAGGATCCGGCAGGTGGTGCAGCACGCCGGTGCAGACGATCCAGTCGAAACGCTGCTGCAACGCTTCCACGCGCTCGATGGCGAGCTGGTGCACCTGGAGATTGTCCAGCCCATGGCGTTGCTTGAGCTGCAAGGTGCGGTCGACGCTGGTCGCGCTGAAGTCGATGCCCACCACCCGGGCCGCGGGCCAGCGCATCGCGTGTTTGGCCGCCTGGGATGTCCCGCATCCCGCAATCAGAATCGAGTGATCTTCCCGGTAGGCGTTGGCAGGCCAATGCAGATGGTATTCCGCGCGACGCCGGTCCCGGTCCTGCCAGCGCAGCCGGTACTCGTCGAGGCTCTCGACGGGTCTTGGATACGGGTAACGCTCGTAGAAATCGACGACGTCCATGGTGTTACCCGCAATGGTGAAGGGTTCGATTCTTGCTGCTAGCTTGCTGGCACGTATCGCATCACCACCGTGCCCGAGTCGAGCTCCCGGCTGCTCACGAGCTTCAATTCAACGCTCGCCGACAGTCCTGCCAGCAGCGTCGGGCCATGGCCTGCCAGCCGGGGCTGCACCACGAACTCGTACTCATCGATCAGCCCGAGCTCCGCCAATGCCAGCGGCAATTTCACGCCGCCCACGAGAATCCCCTGGCCGGGTTGCCGCTTGAGTTGCGCAACGACCTCCTGCAGATCGCCGCGCACGAGTTCCGCGTTCCAGTCCACCTGCCGCAGGGTGCTCGAGACGACATACTTCCTTGCCGCGTACCTCCTGAAGTGGGTCAACGTTGGCGTCAAACCGACCAGGACGTGGGTTGGGCCTGCCCTACGTCCGGGCATCGCGCAGCATCCAGAGAATCAACGAGAGCACGAAGCAGGTCCATCCGAACCCCCAGACCGTGCGGCTGGCGCGCCAATAATTCAGCTCGTTGTCACGACGGTCGTAATGATCGGCGATCAGCACGAGCATGCCGAGGCAGGCGCAGCCGAACGCAGCGAACATGGACCATGCCGAAGCGTCATGCAGATGCATGCCGCCTCGCCTGGCAGGCACGTAGAAGTCGTTCCTCCAGACGCCATAGCTGCCGTAGGCCAGCAGAAGCATCGACAATCCAGCCAGACGCAGCCGCTCGCTCGCGGGAATATGATTGGGCAGGTAGCGGCCGTGCTCATCGTACTTCGGCGCTGGCGGCGGATCGTCGTCGAACGGGACCTGTTCTGCCTGGAGGTCGGCTGCCGGCGCAGGTGCAGGCGGAAGCTGGTCCGTCAGCTTCTGGTATGCGGCGCGCAGGTTCGCGTGGTTCTTCGGGTACTTTTCCGCGTTGACCCCGTCGAGCGCCTCTTCCATCTCGCGCAGTGTGTACTTCGAGTAATCGACGTCACCGTCTTTCATGTCGGCGTGCCTTCCCCGGTCCAGGCGGGATTATGCAGCGGGGCCGGTGGAGTCGCCGCGTCGGCCTGTAAATCGTTGATCCGTATGGCCGGTAAGGCTCTTTGTGGCGGCAATCACGGACAACGCTACGATGCGGCCATGGATCCCCGTGCCGCACACCTCATCGCCGAACTGCAGCTGGCCCCACATCCCGAAGGGGGCCACTTCCGCCGCATCCACGAATCGGCTGTCACCATCGAGCTCGATGGCCGGTCGCGGCCGGCGCTGACGGCCATCCACTTCCTGCTTGCACGTGGCGAGGTCAGCCAATGGCACCGCGTCGATGCCGACGAGAGTTGGCATTGGCAGGAAGGCGGCGCGCTGGAATTGCGGGTGTTCGATCCGGTTGCCGGCGTGCTGGCATCAACGGTGCTGGATCGGAGCGGGCAGGGCGCGCCGATGCATGTCGTGCCCGCAGGGCATTGGCAGGCGGCACTGCCGCTGGGCGAGTACGCGCTGGTGGCCTGCACGGTGTCGCCAGGGTTCGTCTGGGAGGGATTCGAGTTGCTGGCCGGGCACAGCGAAGTGGCTGCGGTGCTTTCGCGCATGGGCAGCTACCACCTGGGATAGGCCGGAACGCCCAAGCTGCGCGAAACTGACCCGGGCCCCACGGTCCGGACATCGTCCCCAAAGGAGTGGATATGCGATCTGGCTTTGCCCCCGCATTGCTCGCGCTCTCGATCACGCTTGCCGCTGCGCCTGTCCCGGCGCAGCAGCCGCTGCCTCCCATCCGCGACATGGAAACGCTTGTGGTCTCGGGTGTGCAACCCGGGCCCGGCATGTGGAAGATCAGCCGCGACGATCACACGCTGTATGTCCTGGGCACGCTGTCGCCGCTGCCCAAGCGCGTGGAGTGGGAGTCGCGCGATGTCGAGGCGGTGATCGCGCAGGCGCAGGAGGTGATCCAGGCGCCGAGCGTGAGCATCGATGGCAAGCTCGGCATCTTCCAGCGCCTGCTGCTTGCACCCAAGGCGCTGAGTGCGCGCAAGAACCCCGATGGCCAGACGCTGCAGCAGGTGGTGCCGGCCGACATGTACGCACGCTGGCTCGTGCTCAAGCGCAAGTACATGGGCAACGATCGCAGCGTCGAGGAGTGGCGGCCGATGCTGGCGGCGCTGGAGCTGTACGACGAGGCGATGGACGACATCGGGCTCAAGCAGTACGGAATGGTTTCGCCCGTGGTCGAGAAGATGGCGCGACGGCACAAGGTGCCGCTGACGACAACGCGCGTCACCATCCTCATCGAAGACCCGAAGGTTGCGTTGCAGGAATTCCGCGAATCCAAGCTCGACGACGTCGACTGCTTCAGCAGGACCATGCAGCGGCTGGAGTCGGATCTGGAAATGATGCGCGAACGGGCCAATGCCTGGGCGGTCGGCGACATCACGACCCTGAAGGCCTTGCCCTATACCGACCAGAACGAAGCCTGCATCAAGGCGGTCTCGCAGGCGCAGGTGCTGCGCAAGCGCGCGGGCGATATCGAGGCGAAGGTACGTGAGCGCTGGCTGGACGCCGCCGAACTGGCGCTGAAGAACAACCGCGTGAGCCTGGCCGTGCTGCCGATGCGCGAGCTGCTCAAGCCCGATGGTTACGCTGCGCAGTTGCGCGCGCGTGGCTATTCCGTCGAGGAGCCCGGGGAGCCTGTCGGCGGCGCCAGGGTGACGGAGTAGGCCACCGTCGTGATCTTCCAGCCAGCCTCGGTCCTGACCAGGATCCAGCACTCCTTGCCCGAGTTGGTGGGTTTGCCATTGGACAGGAACGAATAGTCGAAGGTGACCGTCGCCACTTCGCCGTCGGAATCGACCTTGATGTTCGAGAAGGTCTCTTCGCTGCTGTTCTTGCTGGCGACGATGCCGTCGATGAAGGCGACAGGATTGTTGTCCTTCTTGAACCTGGCCTTGATCGCCTCCGGGTGCTGAACCTTGATCCGCGCGAGCGATTTGTCGTCGAGCACGCTCTGCCACGGAACATCGCGCTGCACGAAAAGATCCAGGAAGCGCTCCCGGTCCTTCTCGATGATCGAAGTGCGAAACGATTCGACCACGGCGAGGATGGCCGGGTCGCCTTTTGCCGCACGTGCCGGCAGAAAGGACAGGGCAAGCGCGATCGACACCGCTGCAAACCAGCGCGATTTCATGGGTTTCAAAGCGAGGCGCTTTGCGGCTGCGGCTTGAGCAGCAACGGCCAGCGCTTGAGCACGGCGGCGCGTATGCCTGCAACGTCCAGTCCGGCCTCGGCCAGCAGCTGCTCGCGGCTGGCGTGGTGCTGGTACTCGTCCGGCAGGCCCAGGTGCAGGATCTGCATGACGATGCCTTCTGCCGCCAGCAGTTCGGCCACGCCGGAACCGGTGCCGCCGGCGACCACGTTGTCCTCGAGCGTGACGAAGCCTTCGTGGCTACGTGCGAGTTCGAGGATCAGGGCGCGATCGAGCGGTTTGACGAAACGCATGTTGACCACGGTCAGGCCGAGTTCCTCGGCCGCCTTCTCCGCCGCCGGCACGATCGCGCCGAAGGCGAGCAGGGCGATGCGCGAGCCCTGGCGGCGCAGCTCGGCCTTGCCGATCGGCAGCGTGTCGAGGTTGGCCTGCACGGCCACGCCGGGGCCGGTGCCGCGCGGGTAGCGCACCGCGGCCGGGCCCTGGAAGTGGTAGCCGGTGCTGAGCATCTGCCGGCACTCGTTCTCGTCCGACGGCGCCATCACCACCATGTTGGGCACGCAGCGCAGGTAGCTCAGGTCGAGGTTGCCGGCATGGGTCGCGCCGTCCGGGCCGACCACGCCGCCGCGATCGAGCGCGAACAGCACGTCCAGGTTCTGGATGGCGACGTCATGCACCAGCTGGTCGTAACCGCGCTGCAGGAACGTCGAGTAGATCGCCACCACCGGCTTGGCGCCTTCGCAGGCCATGCCGGCCGCGAGCGTGACCGCGTGCTGCTCGGCGATGGCAACGTCGAAGTAGCGCTGCGGGTATTCCTTGCTGAAGCGCACCAGGCCCGAGCCTTCGCGCATCGCCGGGGTGATGCCGAGCAGCTTCGGTTCGGCCGCGGCCATGTCGCACAGCCACTCGCCGAAGACATCGGTGTAGGTCGGCTTCTTGGCGCCGGGCTTGCTGACAAGACCGGTCGACGGATCGAACGGTCCGACTGCGTGGTAGCCGATCTGGTCGCCTTCGGCCAGTTCGTAGCCCTTGCCCTTGGTGGTGATGATGTGGAGCAGCTGCGGACCCTTGAGGGTCTTGAGCACCTTCAGCGCCGACATCAGCGCGGGCAGGTCGTGGCCGTCGATGGGGCCGGTGTAGTGGAAACCCATCTCCTCGAATAGCGTGGACGGCACGAACATGCCCTTCCAGTGTTCTTCCCAGCGCTTGACGAACTTCGCCGCCGGCTTGTTCTTGTCGCCGAGCAGGCGCTTGCCGCCTTCGCGGATGGCGTTGAGCGTGCGGCTGCCGGTGAGGCGGCCGAGCATCTGGGTCAGGCCGCCGACGTTCTCGGAGATCGACATCTGGTTGTCGTTGAGGATCACCAGCAGATCAGGCTCGACAGAGCCGGGCTCCACACCCATGCCGCCGGCGTGGTTGAGCGCCTCGAAGGCCATGCCGGCGGTCATCGCGCCGTCGCCGATCACCGCCACGACCTTGCGATCGTCACCCATCTGCTGCAGCGCGATCGCCATGCCCAGCGCCGCCGAGATGCTGGTCGAGCTGTGGCCGACGCCGAAGGTGTCGTACTCGCTCTCCTCGCGCTTCGGGAACGGCGCGACGCCGTCCTTCTGCTTGACGGTGTGGATGATGTCGCGGCGGCCGGTCAGGATCTTGTGCGGGTAGGTCTGGTGGCCGACGTCCCACACCAGGCGGTCCACCGGCGTCTCGTAGAGCCAGTGCAGGGCGACGGTGAGTTCGATCACGCCCAGGCCGGCGCCGAAGTGTCCGCCGACCAGGGCGACCTGTTCGATCAGGTACGCGCGAAGTTCCTCGGCGATGGCCGGCAGTTCCTCTTCCGGGAACTGGCGCAGATCGGCGGGGACTTCGATCCGGGAAAGGCGGGGATAGCGCTGCGGGTCAATCATCACGACGTTATCAGACGGCAAGTTCGCCATTGTCCCGCCCCAGTCGGGGGCGGGCAAGGCGCAGCGTTCAGTTTTCGTCGCTGGGGCGGTGCAGGGGCCGGTTGGCGCCTCCCGCACGCGCCCTGCGGTCAGCGGCCGCGCAGGCGCCCGAACAGGCTGCCGCCGGACTTGCCGGCTTCGGCCGGCTCCGGCTCGCGCTCGACTTCAGCGAAACCGGTGGCCAGGTTGGCATTGATGAAGTCGGCGACTTCGGCCACCGACACGCCGCTGGCTTCGGCGATCTCCGGGATCAGGGCCGGGCCCTTCATCATCACCGTGGCGATGCGGAAGTGCTTGGGGTAGTCGCGTTCGGTCTGCGGCCACTTGACCATCTGGTAGCGGCGCTGCGGGTCGTGCTCCGGCGCCAGGGCGCCCTTGCCGGCGAGCAGGTTGCCGAACCACACCAGGCGCACCAGCGGCATCGCCGCGCCCAGGCGCGCGCTTTCGCTTTCCCACGTCGCGGCATCGACGGAGACGAAGTCGGCCGTGGAGAGCTTGCCCTCGAACAGTGCCGACAGCGGCTTCAGTGCCGCCGGGCCGTGGTAGATGCGCTGTTCCATGTCGATCAGCACGACCTCGTCGCCGCGCACGCGCATGCGGCCCTTCAGGCGGTCGTTGTCGAGCCAGTCAAGCAGGGTGTCGGTGCTGGTCGGGGCCGGCCTGGCAATCGGCGCTGCAGGCGCCGCCGCGACCACGGGGGCCGGGGCTTCGACGACCGGTGCCGGCGGAGCCGGCGGCGCCACCGCGACGATGGCTGCGGGCGCAGGAGCAGGAGCAGGAGCCGGAGCCGGGGCAGGCGCCGGCGCTGCTGCGACCGGTGCGGCCGGGGCTTCATCGAACGACACGCCGGCCTGCATTCCGATCTCGCGCAGCAGTGTGGCCACGCTGCCGGAATCGAACGGATTGGCGAGGCGGAAATCGGTCTGGCTGCGCTGGGAAACTGTCAGGGCGATGACGCTCTTGCCGGCGGCGTGCAACCGCAGCCAGCTCATCGGACCGTACATGCTGTCCATGTCGACGATGACATAGTCAGCCTGGGTGTCCGGCAACATTTGCCAGCGTCCGCCGAGGCGACCGTTGGCGGCCTGGAAGGCCGCCTGCAGGGCGGTCTCCGTGGCCGGGTCCATGCCCGTCAGACCAAGGGTCAGGCGCATCGTCGCTTCCGTTGAATTGCAATGGTTCGCGAGTGTTGCGGACGCCCTCACACTCGTCAACGCGCGCAGCGCGTCGAAAGTGAGCGTTTTGTGTCAGGTGTGTATTTAGGTTGTCTGCTAGCGCGCGAAAAAACGCGATAGGCATCACGGTCCCGTGCCGCGGGTGCGTGTGGGAGGGCTTAAGCGCCGAACGGGAGTCATGGGCGGGTCGTGGGCCGGATTCCCGGCGCACCCACCCGGGCGTGCCTCAAGCCTGCAATCGTGCGTTCTTGGGCAGCTGGTTGCGCAGGAACGCCATCTGGTCGGCGAGGATGTTGCGGTTCGACAGGATCAGATGCTCGACCCAGCTCGGCCGATAGGGCACGGCCAGCAGCGGCATGCTGGCCTGCTGCGGGGTGCGGTTGCCCTTGCGCGAATTGCAGTGGAAGCAGGCGGCGACCACGTTCTCCCAGATGTCGCGACCGCCCTTCGATACCGGCATCACGTGGTCACGGGTCAGGTGCGGCCGGCTGAAGTCGTGGCCGCAGTACATGCACAGGTAGCCATCGCGTGCGAACAGCGCGGCGTTGGTGAGTGCGGGGGTCGGATCCAGTGCATGCGTGCGTGCGTGGCTGCGTGCGGCGACGATCGGGTGCAGCTCGATCACGCTCTGCTCGCCGCTGATCCGGTTGATGCCGCCGTGCACCTGCAGGCAGGGATCGCCGAGTGTCCAGGCGACGGCACCGCGCACGTAGAGGCAGGTCGCATCCTGCCAGCTCATCCAGTCGAGGACCCGGCCATGCGCGTCGAGTGAGAGCAGTCGAACCGAATTGAGCCGGTCGAGTGCGGGGCGCGGAGCGAAGAGGGGCGTGTCCGGACCCAGATCGGTTCCGGTTCTGACCAAACGAAGCGTTGCTCTATCGGTCTCCATTGGGAAACCAGCTTATACGCCTTTGTTTACATTTTGTGTACCTGCCGTTCACCCGCGGCAATGACTGCGGCCAAGAAAGGCCACAGTCCGGGGTCACCAGGCAGACGCTTGGACGTCAGGCAACGTCGACAGCGAGCTCCGGCAGACCGGCCGAGCCGCTTTCGATGGCGGCCGCGTGGGCCAGCGTGCGCGGCAGGATGCGGGCGAAGTAGAAGCGGGCCGTTGCGCGCTTGTCGTCCTTGAATGCCTGCGGCTGCGCCGATGCATCGGCGGCGGCAACGCTGCGCGCCCACCAGTAGGCCAGCACGACATAGCCCGAATACATCAGGTAGTCGTACGAGGCCGCACCGATCTCATCGGGATTGCCGGCGGCACGCTTGCCGACCTGCATCGTGATCTGCTGCCACTGCGCTGCCTTTTCGCGCAGCGGTGCGATGAAGTCGGCCAGTGAAGCGTCATCGCCATGCGCATCGCAGAACGCCGCCACCTGGCCCAGGAACACCTTCAGTCCCGCGCCCTGCAGCTGCATGATCTTGCGGCCGAGCAGGTCGAGTGCCTGGATGCCGGTGGTGCCTTCGTACAGCGTGGTGATGCGCGCATCGCGGGCGAGCTGCTCCATGCCGTGCTCGGCAATGTAGCCGTGGCCGCCGAAGCACTGCAGTGCGTGGTAGGTGCATTCCACGCCCCACTCGGTCAGGCAGGCCTTGACGATCGGCGTGATGAATCCGACGAAGTCATCGGCCTGCTTGCGCTCGGCGTGATCGGGTGAATGGTGGGCGACGTCGACCTGCAGCGCGGCGTCGTAACCCATGACGCGGCCGCCTTCGACGAGCGCCTTGCAGGTCAGCAGCATGCGCCGCACGTCCGGGTGGACGATGATCGGGTCGGCCGGCTTGGCCGGGAACATCGGCCCTGCTGGCGCGCGCATCTGCAGGCGCTCGCGCGAGTAACGCAGCGCGTTCTGCAGGGCGCGGTCGGACAGGCCCAGGCCCTGCAGGCCGACCGCGAGGCGGGCGGTATTCATCATCGTGAACATCGCCGCCAGGCCCTTGTGGGGATGGCCGATCAGGTAGCCCTGGGCGCCGTCGAAATTGAGTACGCAGGTGGCCGAGGCGTGGATGCCCATCTTGTGTTCGAGGCTGCCGCAGCGCACCGCGTTGGCGTCACCGACGTTGCCGTCGCGATCGACGCGGCGCTTGGGCACGACGAACAGCGAGATGCCCTTGCTCCCTGCAGGAGCATCGGGCGGGCGCGCCAGCACCAGATGGACGATGTTGTCGGTGAAATCGTGCTCGCCGGCGGTGATGAAGATCTTGGTGCCGGTGATCGCGTAACTGCCGTCGGCCTGCGGCTCGGCGCGGGTGCGCAGCAGGCCCAGGTCGGTGCCGCAATGCGGCTCAGTCAGGCACATGGTGCCGGTCCAGCGTCCTTCGACCAGTGGCTTGAGGAAGGCTTCCTGCTGCCATGCTTCGCCATGGTGCAGCAGTGCCTCGGTGGCACCGTGGGAGAGCAGCGGAAAGTTGCCCCATGCCAGGTTGGCCGCGTCGATCATTTCCTTCAGCGGCACACCGGCTGCATGCGGCATGCCCTGGCCGCCGAACTCGGCCGGCGAGGTCAGGCCCGACCAGCCGCCGTCGACGAACTGCGCGTACGCCTGCTTGAATCCCGGCGGCGTGGTGACCTGGCCGGTGGCCTGGTCGAGCGTGCAACCGTCGCGGTCGCCGACGCCGTTGAGCGGCGCCAGCACGGTCTCGGTGAACCGGGCGGCTTCGTCGAGTACGGCATCGAGCACGTCGCGCGTGGCGTCGTTGAAACCCATGCGCTGGAACTGTGCTTCGGCGCCGAGCACATCGAACAGGACAAAGCGCATGTCGGCGAGGGGGGCGTTGTAACTGCTCATGGGAATCTCGTCAGTGGAAGCGAAGCACCGGTGGTCGTTTGGCAGCGGCCCGGCACTACCAGGAAGGAAGGATCAGCGCAGCACGCCCGGAAGTCCGGGGGCAGGGCTCAGCGCGCTGCTGCGCTCGACTTCGAAGCTGCGCAACTTGCCCTGGTCGGGCGTGGCATCGATACGGCCGTTGAGTTCGTAGGCGAGGCTGCGGCCGGCCGAGAGCGCGTCGGCCGCGGCGAGCTTGGCGGCCGCCTGCGGCGCCACGGTCACGGTGATGACGTCGGCCGATTCCGGGCCGATCGAAAGCCCCGGCTGCGCGCGCAGGTTGCCGGCCGGGGTGTCTGCGACCTTCAGGGCCAGGTCGACGGATTCGAAGCGCATCGGGATGCTGCTGAAGTTCTCGATGCGCAGGTCGGCCGACCAGCTGCCATCGGCGCGGACGGTCAGTTGCTGGATGCGGGCGGAGGGCTCGGAGACGCGGCGCACCGGGCCGCTGGAACAACCGGCGAGCACCAGTGCCGCCAGCAACGACAGCAGCAGGGCAGGTCCGTTCCAGCGTTTCCAGTTCGACTCGTACGTCATGCCGCCGCTCCACCGTGATGGGACGGCGAGCATACTACGGCGCACGGCGGGGGCTGGAGTGGGGTGCGTCAGCTGGCGGCGGGCGCCACGGTCTGCGCGATCAGGGCCAGTGCGGCCACGGCGGCCCAGACCGCAAGGTAGCGAAGCACGGCGCGGCGTGCCCGCGCGCTTCGCGACAGTCGCGAGGCACTCGAGGGAATACGGATCCTGGCGAGCGCACGCTCGCTGGCATTGGTCGTGGCCATAGGGGGAGCACGTTTCCGTGGGTACGACGATGGCGAGATTGTGTACCAGCAAAGCTGAAGGTACCCCGGCCCAGCTGATCACCTGCTCAAGGTGACGGTCATCTTTCCATTGCTGAGCGGCATCCGTGCTATCGCATAAACCGGGCTGCCGGGGTGCGACCAGAATCGCGCCTGAACCTGGGGCAATACCATCGGTCTAGAGCGCGTGACGGGGTAGGGATTTTCTGACCCGCTACCGCCGGCGCGTGGGCGCGACCATGCGCAGCTTCGCCAGCTCGCTGAGCGCACGCAGCAGCCCCATCTCGCTGGACAGGGCCACGTCGTAGATCAGGTCGCCGTCGACGCGGGCATCGCGCCGCCAGACACGGGCATGGCCGCCCAAGGCCAGGTCCGACGCCATCACCAGCGTCCGGTAGCGCGCGCTGCGCAACGCCGACTCGTGCGCGCGCCAATGCTCCTCGACGAAGTCGCCGCGGCCCTGCAGGATCGCCCGCGCCGGGCTCCCCGGCATCTCCTCGCCATGGGCCAGCGCCGGCGACACCGCCAGCAGCAGATGGGCCGTGTCCTGGGCGAGGCTGGCGCGCTCGGCGGCGGTGTAGCTCTGGTCGCGGCGCAGCAAGCCTTCGGCGCGCTGCTGGCAGGCAGCGAACAGTTGCGCCAAGGGCCGATCCAGGTAGGGATTGGAACCGGCAAAGGGGGCAGGCCTGGGCCGGACCGAGATCGGACTGTGCAGGGAGGGGGTCGGATGTGTCATGGCGGCAGCCTCCACTTCCGCCGTCTCAGGGAACAAGACTCGAACTGCCTGAACGTACGCCTGCGGGTGATAGCGCAGCGTCAACGGCGGGGTGCCTGCCGTCGCAGCCGTTGAGACGGCCATGGCATCCACTCGCGACCGGCCCAGCAGGAGAAGACGATGGCACCGGCGACCCATGCGCTTGCCTTGAAACACGACACGGACGAGCGCGCGATCGCGTTGCGCGAGGACGGTCGCCCCGCGGCCGACAGCGGGCTGCTCGCGCAGGCGCTATCGCGGCGCTACGCCGGTCGCATCACCGGCAGCTTCACCCTCCCGGGCGGCGAAGGACGCTATGCCGACCTGCCACCGGACCTGCCGCCGGCGCTGGCGCAGGCCTTGCGTGCACGCGGGATCGAACGCCTCTACAGCCACCAGGCGCAGGCCTGGGGTGCGGCGCAGCGCGGCGACAACGTCGCCATCGTCACGCCGACCGCGTCGGGCAAATCACTGTGCTACACGCTGCCGGTGGTGGCAGCGGCGATGACCTCCCGGGCCAAGGCGCTGTACCTGTTTCCGACCAAGGCGCTGGCGCAGGACCAGGTTGCCGAACTGCTGGAGCTCAATCGTGCCGGCGACCTTGGCGTGAAGGCATTCACCTTCGACGGCGACACCCCGGGCGATGCGCGCCAGGCGATCCGCCTGCACGGCGACATCGTGGTGTCGAACCCGGACATGCTGCATCAGGCGATCCTGCCGCACCACACCAAGTGGGCGCAGTTCTTCGAGAACCTGCGCTACGTGGTGATCGACGAAGTGCATACCTATCGCGGCGTGTTCGGCAGCCATGTCACCAACGTGCTGCGCAGGCTCAAGCGGATCTGCGCGTTCTATGGCGCGCGTCCGCAGTTCATCCTGTGCTCGGCGACGATCGGCAATCCGCAGGCGCACGCCGAGGCATTGATCGAAGACCGCGTGCATGCGATCACCGAGTCCGGCGCGCCGACCGGCGACAAGCACGTGTTGCTGTGGAATCCGCCGGTTGTCAACGCCGACCTGGGCCTGCGCGCCTCGGCGCGGTCGCAGAGCAACCGCATCGCCCGCATCGCCATCAAGTCCGGGCTCAAGACGCTGGTGTTCGCGCAATCGCGGCTGATGGTCGAGGTGCTGACCAAGTACCTCAAGGACGTGTTCGACCACGACCCGCGCAAGCCGCCACGCATCCGCGCCTACCGCGGCGGGTACCTGCCCAGCGAGCGCCGCGATGCCGAGCGGGCGATGCGCGATGGGCGCATCGACGGGATCATCTCGACCTCGGCGCTGGAACTGGGCGTCGACATCGGCAGTCTCGACGTGGTGGTGCTCAACGGCTATCCCGGCAGCGTTGCCGCGACCTGGCAGCGTTTCGGCCGCGCCGGTCGCCGCCAGCAGCCCAGCCTCGGAATCCTGGTCGCCAACTCGCAGCCGCTGGACCAGTACATGGTGCGTCACCCGGACTTCTTCGCCGACAGTCCACCCGAGCATGCGCGCACCGCGCCGGACCAGCCCCTGATCCTGTTCGACCACATCCGCTGTGCGGCCTTCGAGCTGGCGTTCAACACGCGCGAGATGTTTGGGCCGATCGAGCCGGAGGTGTATCTGGAAGCGCTGGCCGAGTCCGCCGTGGTCCATCGCGAGGGCGAGCGCTGGGAATGGATCGCCGACAGTTACCCGGCCAACGCGGTGTCGCTGCGTTCGGTCGCCGATGGCAACTTCGTCGTCGTTGACCGCACCGACGGCCGCCAGACCATCATCGCCGAGGTCGACTACTCGGCGGCCGCGCTGACGCTGTACGAGGGCGCGATCCACATGGTCCAGTCCACGCCCTACCAGGTCGAACGCCTGGACTGGGAGGGGCGCAAGTCCTACGTGCAGCGCACCCACGTCGACTACTACACCGACTCGATCGACTACACCAGGCTCAAGGTGCTCGAGCGCTTCGACGGCTGCGCCGCGGGGCAGGGCGATGCGAACCACGGCGAGGTGCACGTGGTACGGCGCGTGTCGGGCTTCAAGAAGATCCGCTACTACACCCACGAGAACATCGGCTACGGCCCGGTCAACCTGCCCGACCAGGAGCTGCACACCACGTCGGTGTGGTGGCAGCTGCCGCAGGCGACGCTGCTGTCGTGGTTCTCCAGCCGGCAGGACGCGCTCGATGGCTTCCTCGGTGCCGCCTATGCGCTGCACATCGTCGCGACTGTGGCCGTGATGGCCGATGCGCGCGACCTGCAGAAGGCCGTCGGCAATGGCGACGGTGCGTGGTTCGCCAGCAGCGACCAGGGCGGTCGCGGCACGCTGCGCGGCGTGGAGGGGGTAGGCGTCGAACTCGCGGAGGTCCAGCAGTTCGTGCCGACGGTGTACCTGTACGACAACTTCCCGGGCGGCGTGGGCCTCAGCGAGCCGCTATGGCGACGCCAGGAAGAGCTGGTGCTGCGCGCGATGGAACTGGTCGAACGGTGCGACTGCCGCAGCGGATGCCCGGCATGCGTCGGCCCGATCCTGGCCGCCAGCGAGGAAGGCGAGGGCACCACGCCAAAAGCCCTGGCGCGGCGGGTCCTGTCGCTGTTGATCGACGCGCGTGAATTGCAGTCCGGTGGCCATGGCGGCCATGGCGACGCGGTGCGCGCATGACGGTCACGCTCGAGAAGTTGCGCGCGCTGCGGCAACAGGCGGGTGAGCCATTGGCTGGCAAGGCCCCGGACCAGGGCCGGATTCCTCCCGGGCCGTTTGCCGCACCGACTCCGGGGACGCAGCGACCGGACCCAGGTGCCCAGCTCGATGCGCTACGGCGGTTGCTGGGTGTTCGCCAGCGACATTCACCGTCGCCGGTGATTTCGCACGACCGTTCCGTTCCCGGCACCCAGATCGAGCCCGGCCTCTACCTGGCCGAGTCCGAGCGGCCGATGCAGGCACCGCCATCGGTGCAGCTGGCGTTCGCAAAGCGCGATGACGCGGTGGACACCGATGCGCTGCTTTTCTTCGACACCGAAACCACGGGGCTGGCCGGCGGCACCGGCACGCGCGCTTTCATGATCGGTGCTGCCGACTGGAGTGACGGCATGCTGCGCATCCGCCAGCTGACGATCACCACGCTGGCTGCCGAACCGGCCATGTTGCGCACGTTCGCCCAGTGGCTGACGCCGCGCACCGTGTTGTGCAGTTACAACGGTCGCTGCTATGACGCGCCGCTGTTGAAGACCCGCTTCCGGCTGGCGCGCATGGGCGACCCGATCAGCGCGCTCGATCACGTCGACTTGTTGTTCCCGACCCGGCGCCGCTATCGAGGCGTCTGGGAGAACTGCCGCCTCGCAACCATCGAGCGCGAGGCGTTGCGCATCGTCCGCGAGGACGACCTGCCGGGCTCGGAAGCACCCGCGGCGTGGCTGTCGTTCCTGCGCGGCGGTTCGTCGGCGAACCTGCGCCGCGTGGCGGAGCACAACCTGCAGGATGTGGTGACGCTGGGACGGCTGTTCGTGCACCTGGCGGAAGCCGCATGACGCCGCCAGAGGGGCAGGTGCTCAGGTCGTGATGAACGCCTTCGGCACAGGCCCCGTCAGCCACACGCCGTTGTCGGCCTGATAGAACTCGTAACCCTGCTGGTGCATGCGCCTGGACTCGATCGTCAGGACCACCGGCGTGCCATGACGTTGCCCGACCTGGCTGGCGGTGGCGATATCTTCCGACAGATGCACGTGGTGGCGGATGCCAGGCCGCAGGCCATCGACCAGGATCGCATCGAGGAAGCGCGTTGCCGTGCCATGGAACAGGCGCTCGGGCGGAAGCACCGGTTCACGCTGGATGGCAACGCCAGCGGTCGAATGTCCCTGGACTGCGCGGATACGACGCCCGTCGCTGGACAGCGCAAACCGGTTCTTGTCGTTGCCTTCGACGACGGCGCGGATCACGCGCGCGTCGAGCAGGTGCCCGGCCTGGCGAGCGCTCGCCATCAGGTCATCGATATCTGCCCAGCCTTCGCGATCGAGGGTCAACCCGATCGCACCGGGGGCATGACGCAGTACGTAACTGAGATATCTGCTGGTGTCGGTAAGTCTTCTGCGCATGGTGCCTGCTGCTGGTTCGAGTGCTGGTGGACTAGCGGCCGTGATACGGCTCGCAGCCGACACCATCGCCATCGCGGTCGAGATGGCTTCCATAGCCTGCTTCGCCGCGCCGGACTGGCGCGGCTCCGGCTGCGCGTGCTTCTGCGCAGTTGCGGAATGCTTGTGAGGGATTGGACTTCCTGCTCTCGTCGAGCGACGCCGGACTCAACCGGTCCATGCTCGACAGAGCGGAAACGGCGGGTCCCCGGTGGCAGTGGTGATCACCGGTCTTGCGATTGGTGTGGCAGCCGTTCTTGTCGAGGCCACCGCCGTGCGCATGCGCGGTTTCCCAGCCCGGCGCCGTCAAGAGCGAGAGCAGGGAGAAAACGAGAGGTCGCATACAGCCCCCCAACTGTAATGTGACAGGGGTCCGAATCTAGCAGCCCTTCGAGGCGCATCGGACCACCCCGTGTGCGAGAAAAAGTCGCGGTCCAGTTTGGGCCCGCTATTCAGCTGTCGGCGCAGCGCCGACGACGTGTCGCGGCCCGAACTCGACCGGCCGGCATGTCCGGGCCATGGCCTGCGGCTCGTTGGACTCTTGGACCTCGGACCGGAGTTGCGCAATGGTGTCGAAGCTCCAGCCTGGACTCACCCTTGTCCTTGCAGCGCTGCTGGCCGGTTGCTCTGCCCCGCAGGCGGATGCACCCAGGCCCATCGTCCAGCTCGCGCCGATCCCGGGTCTGAAGGTGCGGCCGCTGACCGACCGCACCTTCGAACGAACCGAAGTGCGGCGGGCCCGCGGCGAGTATCTGACCGAGGGCATCCTTGCCTGCGCCGCCTGTCACTCCGAGCGCGACTGGCAGCAGGCGGGCGGTCCCATCGTCGCCGGCCGCGCGTACGCGGGACGGGTCTGGAAGACCGACGGCAAGACCTGGCTGGTCGCGCCGAACATCACGCCCGAGCCGCATACCGGCGCGGGCCGATGGAGCGACGACATGCTCGCCCGTGCGATCCGCGAGGGCATCGGCCACGACGGTCGATTGCTGCATCCGCAGATGTGGTACCGGTCGTACCGACAGCTGTCCGACGAGGACCTGGCCTCGGTCGTGGTGTACCTGCGGTCGCTGCCCGCGGTGCGCAACACGCTGCCGCAGACGGTGCTCTCGGCAGAGCAGGTCAAGCGCTTTGTCGGCGAACCCAGACCGATCACCGCGCCAGTGCCCGAGCCCCCGCACGCCACACCACAGGAGCGCGGACGCTACCTGGCCGGGCTTGCCGACTGCGGCGGCTGCCACACGCTGTGGGACGGCAAGCGCCTGCCCGGTGCCTTTGCCGGCGGCAACGAAGTCGGGCGGGACGGACGCAAGGTGCTCAGCGCCAACATCACGCCCGATCCCACCGGCATGTCGTACGACGCGGCGGGCTTCATCCAGGTGATCCGCACCGGCAAGGCGGGCCTGCTCGCGCCGGAGATGCCGTGGCTCTTCTATCGTCGTCTCAACGACGCCGACCTCACCGCGCTGCACGCATTCCTCAGCACGCGCTACCCGGTCGCGCATCGCATCAGCAACCTCGGTCCCAGCACTGCCTGCGCGGTGTGCGGCGGAGTGCATCCGCTTGGAACAGCCAACCGCCTGGTGCCGCCGCGCGGCATCGCACTGCCCCAGCGCCTGCTGCGCGATTACGTCGGCAGCTATCGGATCGACGAGTACGACTGGACGCTCCGGATCGAGATGCGGCACGGCAAATTGCATGTGATCGAAGGTGATGCACCGCCGAAGGAGCTGGTGGCGCTGACGCAGTCCACGTTCGCGATGGATGGCGGGCTGGGGCCGCTGCGATTCGAGCGCGATGCCGAAGGGCGCGTTGCGCGCGTGGTTTCGCAAGATGTCGAAGACGTGCCGCTCGAGCGCATCGCGGACGTGGCCGCCAAGGCCGGTGGCTCGCAGTAGCGCTGACCGGCTGCAAACGAAAGACCCTGCAAAGCCGAAGCCTTGCAGGGTCCTTGTTGGAAAGCATCAGCCAGTGAAGCGAAACTCCGGTCAGTCGTAGCCCCACACCTTCAGGTCTGCCGTCGGCGCGCCGCCCAGGATCTTGTACTGGACGGTCAGCGACTTCAGTCGTGCCTTCATGCCCGGCGCATTGTTCGGAGCGGTCTGCCCGCCTGACTTGAGCGTGCCCAGATCCTTGAAGGTGTCGTCGGGGCGGTTGTCCCAGTGCAGGACGAGCGAGGTGATCTGCACGTCGGCGCCATCGACCGACAGCTTGACCTGCTTGACGTCCTTTTCCCAACGTCCACCGGAGCTCTTGATCTCCACGCTGGGGTCGGCGGTCTTGATCGTCTTCTGGCCGAGCACGAACCACTCGTCTGCGGCGACGGCATTGCCAATGCCACAGATGAAGGCAGCGGAACCAATTGCGAAGGAGGCGATCAAGGTGCGGAA
This sequence comes from Lysobacter sp. S4-A87, assembly GCF_022637455.1. NCBI lineage: Bacteria > Pseudomonadati > Pseudomonadota > Gammaproteobacteria > Lysobacterales > Lysobacteraceae > Lysobacter > Lysobacter sp. S4-A87. Next base: position 1,343,731 of record NZ_CP093341.1, on the reverse strand, counting down.
CTTCGTGTTCATCGATGTACCCTCTGCTGGTAGTTTCACCCCTGAAACATTGCTCCGTCTTCCGCTGGAGGCCCTGGCAGCCCAGGGGGAGGGCAGCGGCGGCGATGCCAACGCGCAGCGTAGCCCCGGGGGCGTTACTTCAAGGTCAAGAGGCGCCCAGCCCCGGGCAAGCGCTTTCCGGCCCGCGGGGCCGGCGAATTGTTGCACTGGGGACAACACACAGGGTCCGCGGCGAGGGCTACCCATGGCGGCGGCGCAACCCTAATCTCGCGCCAGTCTTCTGGATCGAGGACTGCGTGGAGTTCGTTGAACCTCCGCGTGTCCCCGCGGAGTACCGATCAGCAGCACGACGATACGGCGGACCACAAGCGCCAACCCGATGCCCGGTACCGGTCAAGCCCCAGGGCGTGCCCCGGGGTCTTGATAGCAGGAAAACATGCGATCCCATCTCATTGGCAAGTGGCTGCTGGCGGCCACTGCGATCTCCTTTTGCTCCATTGGAACCGCCCAGGCGCATAGCCGCGAAGATTGCACCAGCGGCCGCACCCGGCTTCCACCCATCGTCAACCTGCGCGTCGACAACGACGTGATCGGTGGCCAGGACCAGGGCTACAGCAACGGTGTGCAGCTGACGCTGGTGTCGCCCAACCTGCGCGACTACACCAACGATCCCTGCATCCCGCGACTTGCCCAGTGGGTCAACCGCTACCTGGGTGCGCTGCAGTCGGAAACGTTCGAGCAGCAGAACATGATCGCGACCTTCGCCCAGGGCATCTACACGCCAACCGACTTCAGTCGCAGCGACCTCATCGAGGACGACCGGCCGTATGCAGCGGCGCTGCTGGTCGGCCTGGGTTACAACGCGCGCGAAGGCGACAGGCTGCGCACGACGCAGTTGCAGGTCGGCATCGTCGGGCCGGCCGCACTGGGCAAGGAAGCGCAGGATGCCGTGCACCAGATCACCGGCAGCGAGAAGTTCCGCGGCTGGGACAACCAGCTTGAGAACGAACCGGTCTTCCGCATCGTCCACGAGCGCATGCGCCGCTTCTCCTCCAGCGACGGCGCGCACGGATGGGGCTGGGACACGATCGCCCACTACGGCGGCAGCTTCGGCAACCTGGCGACCTACCTCAACACCGGCGCGGAGTTCCGCGTCGGCGTGAACCTTCCCGACGATTTCGGCAGCACGCCGCTACGACCGGCCGGCGAGAACACGGCCCCGACGCGGGAGCGCCAGAGCCAGTACGTGCCGGGTGCGCATCTGTTCGTGACGTTCGATACGCGCTGGGTGTTGTATGACATCACGCTGGACGGCAACACCTTCCGCGACAGCCACAGCGTCGACAAGCGCCATGCCGTGGCCAACATCGGTTACGGCGTGGCGCTGATGCGGCATCGCTGGAAGTTCGCGTTGGCGCGCTACCACGGAACGCGTGAGTTCGATGGACAGCGCGAGACGCCGGTGTTCGGGAGCTTCACGATCAGCCGGGCGTTTTGAGCTTCAGGCCGGCTTGCCGGTCCGGCCAAGGGCGCAAGACCTGCTGCCCGTCCTGATCGGGATGCCGGCGCGCGCTGCTGGCCGCGCCAGCGCAAGTTGCGATGTCCGTCGCACTTCCCATGCATCCCGTCGAAGTCCGGCGAGCACTTTCGCCATCGCGACTGTTGCAATGGCCACATGGATGAAATAAGAATTCATCAGCCGCGACTGCGGCCGGGGAAGAACTAGTAGCCAAACTGCCACGGATGGCACGCGGAATGCGCTGCGTCCGTGTACTCAGGGGAAGGGTATGGCGTGTAATCAGCATCACGGCTCGTGGTGGGCGTTGAACTTTCGCGTCCGCGGTTTGCGAGGCTTCATGGCAGCGTTCGGCTGTACCGCGATTCTTTCGGCGGTCGGCGGTGTCGCCCCTGCCCAGGAAGTGTTCTCACCCAACTTTGGTGCGCTTGAGCAACCTACTGGTGATCGGAGCTATCGCCCCGCTGCCGAAGTCAGTGGCAGCGGAGTCGTCCTCGCGACGGGCAACAAGATCGAGGTAGAGACTGATTTCTCGGCTCGAGGCGAAATGCCGCTGTTCCTGCGACGAACCTACAATCATCAATGGAGCGCCAGTGGCCTGTTTGGAAAGCACTGGATAAGCAATCTCGACTATTCGCTGGCTGCCTCGACATCGGGCTCCCAGGTCATCCTGTGGGCCCAGCGCCCCGATGGGCGCCGGATCAAGTTTGTTCCGAGCGGCGAGGCGAACCGCTGGAACGAGGACAAGGCGACGCCCGTCGCTTATGTGCTCAAGGGTGCAGACAACGCCTATACGCTCTACAACGAAGAGCGGGGATCAGAGCGATACGACTCGACCGGCTATGTGCTCCAGGTCAAGGACGAGCACGGCGCTGCCTGGGCCTTCACGTACAACGGCTTGTACCTCCAGAGGGTTACGCACACCTCCGGCAGGTACATCCAGTTGACCTGGAACGGCAGTCAGCTGGTGCAGGTGCTTGACCCGGCAGGAAATGCATACGTCTACTCGTATACCGCCAATGCATTTGGCGCTGGACGCAACCGTCTGGCGAGCGTAACTCTGCCTGGCGCGCCGTCCACAACGGTCACCTATCACTACGAAAATTCGGCGTTCCCGGGAGGGCTCACGGGCAAGTCGTACAACGGGAGTCGCTATTCCACATTCGCCTACGATTCGAACGGGCGGGTCGCGTCGACTGAGCTGGTCGGTGGCGTCCAGCGCTATACCTACGAATACTCCGGTGGAAATACTGCGCCTGTGACGCCCCCTCCGCTACCGCCAGCGCCCGGTGGAGTTGAAGAAGGAGGCGGTGGCGGCGGCTGGTGCGAATATCAGAGCGGATCGCGCATCTGCTTCCAACCGCAATTTGCGATGGTCGGCGCGTCCGGCGTGGCAGGCCTGATGGGTCTTTCCGCGATCAGCAGCGTCGGCGCCGCGGCCGCCGCCGCCTCTTCGTCCACCCCGTTCCTGACGACGGAGACCAACCCGCGCGGAAAGCGGACTACCTATCAGTTCGAGGATGACCGACTGGTGTCCGTGTCGCGGGCCGGATCGTCGTCGACGCCATCCGCGTTCCGCGAGCTGCAATATGACTCCAACGGGTACGAGAACCTGGTCAGTGACTTTACTGACGGGCTGACCGATCTTGACTACGACGGTCATGGCCACCTTGTGTCGCGAGTCGATGCTGCAGGCACGCCACTCGCGCGTACGACACTCTACGTCTGGGACGAATCCAGCAACCGGGTGGTTCAGTCCAGGATCGTGGGAATCAGCGAGACGACACTGACCTATGCGCCGGACGGTCGCGTTGCGAGAATTGATGTCAAGAACATCAGCGGCAAGGGCGTTCCGAATTTCGTACAGACAACCCGGTTCAGCTACACCAAGCATGCCAATGGATTGCTGGCCAGCACAGCTGTTGATGGGCCGTTGCAGGGTTCGGCCGATACGATCACTTCGACCTTCAGCACCAACGGCGATCTGTTGAGTGTTCGCAATGAGCTCGGCCATGTAACCACTTACAGCAACCACAATGCCCTTGGTCTCGCTGCAAGCGTGATTGACCCCAATGGCGCACAGATCGACTACACCTACGATGGACGTGGCCGGGTCACCGCCATCAAGCCAATCGTGAATGGTGCGGCGCAGACGACCACCCTCTCCTACGATGGATTTGGTCGCCTTGCGGTGCAGCAGACGCCCGATGGCGTGGCGCGCACCAACGTGTACGACTCGGCCTGGCGACCCGTTGAAGTCTACGAGCGTGAGCCAGCAGGCACTTACGCGCGCAAGCTGGTGACTTACGACGCGATGTCGTTGCCGATCAAGACCGAGGTCTACCGGACAACCTTCCCATACAACACCCAGGTCATCGGAAATGTGGAAGGGGTGGCGAGCAACGGTGCCGGTGGCTACAACGTCAATGGCTGGGCCTGCAGTACCGGCCAGGATGGATCGATCGACGTGCATCCGTACGCCGGCGGCGGGTGGCCGACGGGTACGGGATTCGGCGCGTTCCGCGCAGACCGCCCAAGCGAACCGGCGGTGGCCAGCGCCTGCGGGGCCCAGGGTGCGGCTTACCGTTTCAGCATCCCGTTGTCCGACAGCGTTCGCGATCTTCACGGGGGCAAGGCGATCTACGTCCACGGCATTTCGCCTGCGCAGAAAGACAACCTGCTCATTGCCGGTTCCGGCGTTCACTTGATTCCTCGCTTGTTGCCGGCGGTGGCTCCGTCGGGTCTATCGGCTCCGTCCATCGCGGTCAGCAGCAGCTATGTCGTTACCTGGTCGGCGGCGCCACGGGCGACAACGTACAAGCTGGAGGAGAGTGCCAATGGCGGCGGATGGACGACCGTCCAGGATGCCGCAGCGACCAGCGCGACGATCTCCGGAAAGGGTGGCGGAACCTACAGCTACCGCGTCGCCGCCTGCAACGAGGTTGGCTGCGGGCCGGTATCGGGTCCCGTGACTGTGCTGAGAGTCGTTGCGCCATCTTCGGCGCCTACGCCCAGCGGCCCCGCTGTCAATGACATGGGCGCCTACACAGTCAGCGTCAGTGCTGTCTCCGGACTTGGCAGCATCTACTACGTGATCGATGAGAGTGCCAATGGTGGGGCCTCGTGGATCCAGGCACACAACGGGTCTGCTCAAAGCGTCTACCTTTCGGGCCGCAACACGACGATCGACTATCAGTACCGCGCGCGCGCCTGCAACCAGGCCGGGTGCGGACCGACGTCGGGTGTCATCGTCGTCCAGCGGGCGATATACGGTGCGCAGTTCGTATGGCAGGGCGCTTTCGGCCTGACGCTTCCTGGGCAGGTCCAGAACGTGACTGTCCAGATGCGCAACACGGGCAACACTACCTGGACGGATGCAGGTGGCTATCGACTGGGTTCGCAGAACCCCACCGACAACCTGACCTGGGGCGTCAGTCGTGTCGGAGTTCCGGGATCGGTCGCGCCAGGCGAGATCGCCACGTTCAATTTCAACGTCCAGGCGCCAAGCACGCTTGGGTACCACAACTTCCAGTGGCGCATGGTCCGGGACGGTTACGCCTGGTTCGGTGATCAGTCGCCGAATTCAGTGAAGGATGTCGTGACGGCCTCCATCAGCTCCTCGCCCGCAAGCTGCGGACTCTACATAGGCGAATCGACCTGCAGGGTCACCGTCCAGTGGACCACGACGCGCGGGGACGGCCAGGTCTGGGTCAGCAACCTCGACAACACCGGCATGCAACTGTTTGTGCCCAGCAGAAGCGGAAGCCAGAGTGCGTCCTGGATCACCACAAACGGTGTCCGCTTCCATGTCATGGCCGCTGGCGTGTCGCTTGCCAGCGTTGATGTAAGGGCATACCAGACCAACCAGTACCCACCCAATCCTGACCCGCCGCCCTGTCCGACCCAGCACTGCCAGGAGCAGTAAGCGAATGCAGTTCTTCAACGAGACTGACGGCGATAACAGGATTACGACATGACTCACAAGAGAATTCTGGCGCTTTGCATTTCAGCTGCCATATCCCAGACGGCGCTGGCCGACCCGGTCATCACGGTGGCGTATGACTACGATGACCTTGGTCGACTCGTGGCCGAGCGCGGCACGAACGGGCAGGTGACGCGTTTGTCGTATGACGACGACGGCCGCGTCAAAACTCTCAAGGATGGGCTCAATCGAACGACAACCCAGAACTACGATGCGTTGGGGCGTCGGATCCAGGTCGTTGACCCCACAGGTGTGGCCAGCACCTTCGGTTATGACGCGGGCGACAGGCTGATCTCGGTCAGTGACCCGAAAGGCAATGCGACGACCTTCGACGTTGACGGGTTTGGGCTGACCTGGAGGCAGGTGAGCCCGGATACGGGGACCACGAGGGCGGAGTACAACGATGGAGGACAGCAGACGCTTGTTACACGTGGGGACGGCAGCGTCACGACGTACAGCTATGACGGCACCGGCCGCCTGATCCAGGCGAAGTCCGGAGCCGCGGAGCGTAATTACGTATTTGACTCATGTGTCGGCGGCAAGGGCAGGGTCTGCTCGGCCGAGCTGCGCGAGGTTGGGGTTGTAAGGAGCAGCGTTTCGCAAATCTACACGTCGCAAGGTTGGCTGCTGCAGCGCCAGGAAAGCGGCGTCGATGAGGGTGGTGCGCCCTATGCCGGCGCAGTGTCCTACGCGTATGACAACCTGGGGCGGGTCACCGGCGTCAGCTATCCCAGTGGAGTGGCAGTGGGATACGGCTACGTGGGTCGCCAGTTGACGGCCATGACTGCGACGATCGGCGGTGTCACGAAAAACGTCGCGAGCAACATCACCAAGCTTCCCTTCGGCCCGACCACCGGCTGGACATACGGGAACGGACTTGAGCGCATTTACCAGCACGATACGGACGGGAGGGTGTACGCCATCAGTGCAGGTACAAGCAGCGCTCTGGCCCAGAGCCTGACGTACGGGTTTGACATCGCTGATCAGGTAACCGCCATCACCGACGGCACAGATGCAGGGCAATCGCGGAATTACGAGTACGACGCGTTGGGGCGATTGTCGAAGGAGACGGCCAAGGGGTCGCAATGGAACTACGATGCGAACGGCAACCGGACCCGATGGATAGACCGGGGAGCCCTGAGCAATTATGACGTCGATCCGGTCAGCAACAGGCTGCTGAGCTTCAGCGGGCCGGCTGGCCTTCAGGTCTACGGCTATGACGCAATCGGCAACCGCATCAGTGAATCCGCACCAGGTCGTTCGGCCAGCTATGCCTACGACGGGTTCAACCAGATGCGAAGTGCCACCGTCAATGGCAATACCACCAGCTATACCGTCAATGCGCTCGGCCAGCGAGTTGGCAAAGCGACTCCGACGGGGCGCACTCGCTTCGTCTACGCGGAGCAGAACCTGCTGCTTGCGGAAAGCGGGCCCGGTGGCTGGACAAGCTATCTTTGGTTGGGCAATCAGTTGGTCGGCCTCGTCAAGCCTGATCAACAACTGCGCTTTGTCCACGGTGACAACCTTGGGCGTCCGGAGGCCGTCAGCAACAGCTCCATGCAGGTCATCTGGCGCGCCGGCAATGAGGCGTGGAGCCGTACCACTCGCCAGGACTCGATCGGCGGACTGAACATAGGCTTCCCTGGCCAGTACTACGACGCAGAGTCGGGCCTCTGGTACAACGGCTTCCGCTACTACGACAGCGCCGTGGGCTATACGCAGTCCGACCCCATCGGACTGGCGGGCGGGAGCTTCTCGACCTACGCGTACGCCAATGGCAATCCCGTAAGTCGATTCGATCCCCTTGGACTTGCCACCATCGCCATCGGCGGCGGTGGATCGGCCTCATGGCTGGTGGGCGGCACCATCAGCGGCCAAGTCACTTTCAGCGCTACGTCGTGGAGTCCATCGACGTGGAGAGTCGGCGTGTTGGGTGGCATTGGCGGCCAGGCCGGTACCGACATGGGCGCTGGCTTCAACGGGGCGATTTCCTACACCTCGGCGGATTCCGCAGAGGCGATGGCTGGCACGGGTGCCTCGGCCGGCGGCAGTATCAGTATTCCTGGCGCGGCGCTTGGCTACGAGCAGAGTCTTTGCACGGATTGCGATCAGACGTACACGGTTACCGTTGGTCCGGCGCTGAAGGTATTACCATTCGAGTTGCACACAGGCGTGATGAAGTCCTGGGGCAAGACGATCGTCGGATCCGATCCAACGCCTCCTGTCGTCATCGTGCGAGAGGATCTGATCGAAGTCGTGCCGATCGTCGAGGATGAGCCCCAGATGCGTGGCGGCGGCGGACGAAGCAGCGGTGGCGGTGGCGGCGGAGGGCCGATCGGCTCCGGTAGCGTCTATGTGGGTGAGCCGGAAGTCGAGAAGAAGTCTCAATGACGTGATTTCAGTGGAGGAGGCTTATGGATGTCGGTTTGCTTGGATTCTTCGCGGGTGCAGCGCCGGGCGTGCTTCTGGCACTCAGGAACATGGGTCGGGTGCGGCGCGCATATCGACACGTCGAGAAGCTCGCCGCCGAAGAGGGCAAGTACTTCAACATGGACCTTGGGTTCCGCGACAAGAAGACGTTCGTCTTCGAACCGGATCAACTGATCGAGGCGGGGGACAGTGAGCGACTGAAGGTCGCAAAGTTGGAACTGATCGAGCAGAGACGGCACCTGATCCGCCGACATTTTTTCTGTTTTCTGATCATTGCCGTTGGCGCCATCGCTGGAGTCGTGACCGCGAATGCCATACAAACCCTGGCTAGCGGTTAGGCGCGAAACGGGCCGGGATTGCCCGAACGAGTCGCCTGAGTCACCGCCTTCCGATCAGACGGTGGTGCGGATCAGGTTCAAAATGGTCTCTGCGGTGCTGTAGGCGACGGTCTGGTTCTTGGCTTCGATCACTCCGCCGGATCGGGTCGTGCTTCTAACGTCGGAGGTCACATGGCAGCCCAGACAAGGTCCCTCGTCGCCTTCGCCCACGTCGCCGACGTGGAGCGAAGCATCAGGTTCTACGCTGACCTGGGTTTCAAGGCGGCCAATCGCGTTGTCCCGGATGGGCAGTCCGCTCCCGTCTGGGCCTGGCTGGAAAGTGAGCAGGCCAACCTCATGGTCGGGCTGGCGTCGGGGCCGATTGATTCGTCCCAGCAAGCCGTACTCTTCTATCTCTACTACGACGATATCAAGCAGACTCGCGCCGTCCTGGTGGAGCTCGGTTACGCGCCCGGCGCGATCAAGTATCCGTTCTACATGCCAGGCGGAGAATGCAGGCTTGAGGATCCGGATGGATACGTGTTGATGCTGGCGCAGATCTAGCGGGACACCCATCGGATCGATCTCGGGCGACGCCGGATTCGGATCCGGACGGTCAAACCGTCCGGATCCGATGTCGCTTCGTTTCAAGATTGCCGAGGCGTCATGGCTCCACGCACTTCGGGGTTGAACAGTGCGGCGGCGGGTCCGGCGGCGCCGAACTCTGCACACCGGAGACATCCACATAAGTGATCGGCACACCGCCGGACTTCAAGGTGAATCGCACCGTGCCAGTCGTGATCCACGTGGCGTAGGACGAGCCTGCGCCACCTGGCTCATATGCGAACAAGGTTGCGCCGCTGCCGTCCGGCGCCGAGGCCCACACCTGGGCGTCATAGCGATTTGAGTTCCATGTGATCCTCGTCGTGCAGTTGCTACCGCCATAAGGGATCGTGCACGGATTCGGATTGGCGCTGATCGATCCGCTGGCCGGCGCGACCACGGAGATGCCCTGCGCCGGTGTCGGGCTGCCGAGCCACGCAACGCCGTCTGCCACCATCTGCCACTGGAAGGTGTACGAACCCGGTGTGGTGGGTGCGCGGACGGTGAAGTTGAACGCGACGTTCTGGTAAGGGCCAACGTCATGTGGCAGCGCGACCCGGTTGAGACCCCAGGTGTAGTTGTCCACCGGGCCCTGCGAGCCCAGGTTGATGTTCGTCCCGGCGCGCCACGTCTTGTCGCTGGCGTTGTTGAACGTCAGGCTCACCGCGTAGTACTGCCCTGCCGTCATCGTGCCGGGCACAGAACTGCCGACATGCATCGGATAGAGGCCGTACTTCACCTGGTGACCGATGGCGGTGTACGAGGAGCGCAGCGAAGCAATGTCCCTGACCCCGGTCACCCCGGGTTGGCCTGCCCACAGGAATGGCATGAGCAAGATGACGCGGCTCTCGGCCTGGGCAAGGAAGTGCATGTACTCCGGGTTGTGCCATTCGCCGTCCAGATCGGTCCCGTAGGCCGCTTGCGGGACGATGATGATCTTCTGGTCCTGACGAACGTGGGTGTAGAACGTCGTGAGGGCGTTGCGGTAGTCACCGTCGTTACCCGGGTAATGATCCAGGCCTACCCAGTCGAAAAGGCCCATTCCCTGAACGACAGGTCCATAGGCGCCGCTCACCACCGCAGCGATGGGGAAGTTGTGGGTTGCGGGGTTTGCGCGAATCACTTCGACCGCCATGCTGAGCGCCGGGCTCGGGAAGCCCATGTAGTCGGAAAGTCCATACCTCTCGGGTTCGTCGACCGGGTAGAACGCAGCGACCGTGCTCGCCTCGGGATTGCCGGGAACCAGGTACCCGGCAGCAATCAACTTGTCCACCAGGGCATTGAACTGTGCTGCCGCGAAGGGGTCGATGCGGTAGGCGTTACTTATGGTCGTGTCGAACACGTACGAGGTCACCGAAACGATGGCCTTGTTGCCGTAGCCCTTCGCCAATCCGACTTCGCGAAGGATCGTGGCGTCCCAGTTGTAAGGGTCCGAGCCGCTGTAGACGTACGTGATGTTGGTGTGCGCGTAGTTGTCCGGCTGGAACGAGATATCCGGCGGAACGGTGTTGTTGGCGAAGTAGCCGAAGTACTTCGGGTTCGCCCATGAAGGCAGGCAGAAGAACACCGCGAACAAAAGCACTATGAGTCTGTAGCGCATGTAATGTCCCTATTGGTGATATCGCTCAGTTGGAAATTCCGTCCTTGATGCGTTCAAGCAAGCTTCGCGTCACCTCCAGCACTGTATTGATGTGTTTGCTGGGTACGTCATGGCCCGCGCGCCCGGCGCCGTCAGGCGCGGGCATCGTGGCGGTTCTCGACTTCCCCGACGGAACTTTGACGGCATCCAAACTGGCTGGACGCGATGGTGGTCACAGTACTGGGGCGGCATCGTGCGCACGACGACGCTGATTGGAGGTCCGGCACGTCGAGCGCTCCGCAGAAGGATGGCTTGGACATTGCAGGGACCAAGACCCTCTGCTGCGAGGTCGAAGTTTTCGTAGGAACGGGCTCTGAAGCTGCCTACGATCTCTCAGGCGCCTTGCTCGTCAGGGTAGGGGGCTCGCACGTTGCGGGAGATCGGCCACATCGTCCTGCAGGCATGACGTCCACGCTTCGCACTGCTGCAGTTCGGCGAGGTATTGGCGCTGGAGCGCACGGTGCAGCGAGAAATGTCGCTCTCGGTACGTAGGCTCGTCAGCCTGCTATACGCCAGCTATGGCCATCCGCCATCCCCGAAAACAAAAAACCCCACAAAGCGCTGAAAGCCTTGCGGGGTCTACGTTTGAATAATGGTGGCCGGGGAGGGAATCGAACCCCCGACACGGGGATTTTCAATCCTTGATCGGTCAGTGGCGGGAGGGCGCCAGGCCGGGATCAATCACACAATATCTAGGCAATTCAGTTACTTGACATGCTAGTGGATAGTAGGCATTACTAGCGGTAACGAGCCTCTATGTCCCCCCGGTGTCCCCCAGTGCAAATCCTGCGCCTCACCGATGCCATCGTCGAGCAGCTGCTGCGCGGCCGCCCGTCCGTCCGCACCGAGTACCGCGACAAGCAGGTGCCCGACCTGATACTGCGCGTCGGCGCCACCGGCGGCAGCTGGAGTGTCTACCGGCGCCTGCCCGGCAGTGCCCGTCGGACGCGGGTGTCGATCGGTCGTGCCGACCGTTGGACCGTCGAGCAGGCACGCAAGGCAGCAAAGCAGGCCGGTGTTGACCTGGACAAAGGCGGCGACCCGACCGCCGTCAAGCGCGCCAGACGTGCGAGTGACTTGCGCGAAGGCATGACACTGGCGCAGGCGCTGGAGATCTATCTGGCCGAGAAGTCGCTGCGGCCGGCCACTGCCAGCACCTACGAGCGCGACCTGCGCACCACCTTTGGCGACTATCTGGATCGGCCGCTGGTGGAGCTGACGCCGCAGGTGGTGCGCGACCGCCACCGCGATCGCAAGACCCGCCCGGTGCGGGCACAGGCACGCGTCGCGAATGCGCGCGACCGCAAGCGCATCACAGCCAGCCCGGCCCGTGCCGACGGCGCCGTGCGCGCGTTGCGGGCCGTGGTGCGGTATCTGCGTGTCACCCGCGAGCTGGACCTGCCAGACGTGGCGGCGCAGATCGCGGCGACGAAGAGCTGGGGCAATGTTGCCAGGCGCAAACGCGCCCTGCTGGGTGAGGCCCTTCGAGAGTTTGTCGCTGTCTTGCGTGCGTTGCCGGACGACCAGCCGCCGGATTTGGTCGGCACGCAGCGTGACCTGACGCTGCTGCTGGCGTGCACCGGGCTGCGCTGGTCGAGCGCGGCCGGGCTGCGCTGGTCCGAGGTTAGTTTCAAGGCGGGGACCATCACGATCCCAGCCGATCGCATGAAGGGCAAGCGCGAGCATTCGCTGCCGCTGGGGCCGGCGATGCTGGCGATGCTGCAGGTACGCCTGCAGGTGGCGCGCAGCGAAGAGTTTGTGTTCGCAGGGCTGGGCAAACTCGTGCGAGGTCGCACCGTGCATGCGCCGATCGGGCGGCTGTCGGTGCGGTTTCTGGCAAAGCTTCAGGACGGGGACGGGCAGGTGATCGCCTGGTCGCCGCACGACCTACGGCGAACGGCGCTGACGCTGCTGGAGTCCATGGACGTGTCCGCCTACGCGCTCAAGGCGATCGCCGCGCACAGCGAGGCCGGCGACGTGACCCGTGGCTACCTCGCCGACGACGTGGAGCGCCTGCGCGCGCCGATTGAACGACTGGAGCAGTCCGTGCTGGGGACAAGTGGACGAGTAGTGCCGCTGCGGAGTCGGGAGCGGCAGGCATGAGCAGGCGCATCGGCATGAACCGCCTGCGAGAGATCCTCGACTGGCACAAGGGCGCACCCGGTGCGGATGCATGGATCAGGCGCGACATCGAGGCGTTGCTGGCCAACCCACGCGAGCGGTTCGCCGACGCCCGGGCTCTGACCGTGACGCTGCACGCGCACTGGGTGCGGCGGCGGCTGCCTGACGGCACGCTGCGCCCAAAACCGCTGACGTGGACGCAGACGGCGCTAGCGCTGGTCAACGACCCGGTGCGCGGTCCGCAGTGCGGATTCGACCCGCAGCGCGACGTCTACGATTTGGCCCATGAGCTGCAGCGAATGCAGCGGACCGTTCGTCGGAAACGTCTGGGGAGGGGTCGCTTCTTGGCGAAATAACGAGCGTACAAGCGACTGGGGAAATTAACTGGCGCGACCTTTCCTCACGCTTTCGCCGATGCCCGCTGCACGCTGCTAGCCGAGGACTTCAGGAGGCAGCAGCAATGAGCGAGACGGCATCCATCGAGAAGGCAGCGCGGGCACGCAAGCTCCGGTCGCGTCCACCTGCCCCCGCGCCAGTGACCTTCCCGCAGCGGCTGAGCGAGGGGCAGGCCGCGCAGTTTCTGTTCGGCGGCGACGACGCGAGCGTGCACACGCTGCGCTACTGGCGAGCCGCCGGCCGCGGGCCGACCTATCACAAGGTCGGAGTGCGCGTCCTCTACAACCTCACCGATCTGGAGGCGTTCGTGCAGGCCGGGCGCGTCGAGCCGAGGCGGGCGTGAGTCCGCTGCCGGCACCCGACCCGCCGCTGCGCGCCGCGGCCGACCCGACGCTGCTGCGCGACCGCCTGCTGGCGCAAATGCGGCACGGGTTGGTCGGCGAAGCGAACGTCTGCCACCTACTCGGCGTCGACATCGCTCAGTTGTATGCGTGGCTGGCTGACCCGGCCGTGCTCGCGCGCGTGCTGCGGCTGGCGGCGCAGCTGGAGGCGGCTGGCGACCTTACCCAGCCCCAGGCGCTGCAGCACGTAGGCACGTATATCGAGCGGTTGGCGCATTTGCTGGACGATCCCGACACCAGCCCGCGCCTGCTAATCGAAGCCGGACGCGAGCTGACGCTGCTCGCCGGTGCACGAGCGCGCGCGGAGACGCAGGGCAAGCTGTGCGGTGTCAGCGCCGCCGAGCAGGACACGCAGCCGGATCTGCCGCTACTCAGCATGGACGGTACCCCCGCGCGGGTGATGCTGGTTGGCTGGCCGGACCCGGCGAACGTGCGCGTCAAGGAGACGCCCGCCATCGACGGTAGTGCAGTGCGGCTCGACCGACCGGACGGGGCATAAAAACAAAACGCCCCGCATGCGCACGAGGCAGGCGGGGGCTGGAGATGAATCAAATGAGCGATCACGACTCTGTCAACGAAGCGCGGCGCAGGCTTGACGAAGCAGCCCATCGCGCGGTGTACGGCGATGCGCACCCGACTGCACCGCCCCCACTGCCACCGCCCGATCTGGCCGGCGCTGGGCTGGCGGCCATGCTGGCGGCGGGCGAGGCCCATAGACTGATGTCGATGACCGTGCCAGAGCGGGGGCTGCGGTTCGTCGTGGGCATCAAGAACGAGATCCCGTGGCGTACCCGTGTCGGTACGAATGCCGAAGTCATCAGCATCGGACAGCAGTACGACGCGGGCGGGCGCGATGTCTACTTTGCCGTCGCCGGCTACCGCCTTGCGAATCACCCGGTTAATCCCACGACCGGCAAGGGCGGCGGTCCCAGCCGCGAAGGCAAGAATGCGATCTGGCATCGCTGCCTGCGCATGGAGCTCGACGTTGTCGTGCCGGGCGAGCCACGCAAGGCTCATCACCACGGCAGCAAGGCAGCCGCACGGCAGGCACTGGACGCGTTCGTCACCCTGCATGCGTTACCGGCACCGATCATCGTCGACTCCGGCGGCGGGCTGCATGCCTACTGGCCGTTCGATCGCGATGTTGCAGTCACGCAGTGGCAGCCGCTGGCCGACCGGCTCAAGGCGCTCGCCGGCAATTTGGTCGGTTCCGAGTCCACTGCGGACGCGGCGCGCATCCTGCGCCTCCCGGACACCCACAACTTCAAGCCCCACTTCGGTGCCGGCGGCAGGGTCGTGACAGTGGTGAACTGGGGCGACGGCGCCACTGCGCCCGAGGCGATCGCGCAGATGCTGGGCATGCAGCTGTCCGCGGCGTGCGACGACGCTGCTGATGACGACGACGACCTCGACGAGCAGATTGGACTTCTGCGCGGCGCCAGCGTGCCGGGCGTGCTCGACGCCGGCGACGGCGGGTCACTGCAGACCGGCGTCAGCGACGGTGGGGAGTGGGGCCGCTGGCTGCTCAGCCTTGGCGACGATGACGCCGTACTGGCGATGATCGACTCGATGGCGCCGTACTTCATCAAGCGGTTTTTCAGTGGCGACAAGGGCGACTGCGCACGCGATGATTGGATGCTCGCAGTGTTTGCCTTCCGCAACCTGACTAAAGCAAGGCCGTCGGCACACGATGCGCTGAAGCAGCGCGCTCTGGACTGGAGCCGTGCATCGCCGCAGTGGAAGCGGGATCCAAAGTCGGCTCGTGAGCAGTTCGAGGAGTTCTGGCTCAACGCAATTAGCGCGACGTTGACGCGGCTGGCGGAGCATGCGATCGCGCAGGGGTGGAAGCCGAAAATGGCCACCGAGATAGCGCTGCCGACCAACGCGAGCGCCGACCATTCACCGGCACCGGTGCCGATGCCACCGCCAGTAGCACGCTACCCAAGCAAAAAGGCCTTCAGGGCTGCGCTCGCAGATCGCTACACCTACGTGCAGGCGAGCAATGAATTCCTCAAACACGAGAACGGGCAATTGCACCCTGCGAAGGCGGTTGCGCTGATGGAGCAGTGTCGCGCGCCATTCAAAGGAAAGGATGAAGCCGATGACAAACTGGATGGAAAGGTCGAGTCGATACTTAGGTTCAACGGCAAGATCCGGCGTGTTGACGTGGCCGTGTATATGCCCGGCTACCCGCTGCACTTCCTGCTCGACGACGGCCGCAGCGCGGTCAACACCTATCGCTTCACGCCCCCGCCCTCACTGCCGGCGGAGGCGTCGGAGGCGGCGCTGCTGCAAGAGCTGCTCGAACACACGCTGCCCTCCAGGGACACCGACTGCGCGGTATGGCGCGAGCGCTTCCTCGACTCGCTGACGTGGCTGGTGCAGGACGAGCGGCACCGGTTGCCTTACGCCACCGTCCTTCTCGGCACTCAGGGCTGTGGCAAGTCGACCCTGCTGGACAAGCTCGTGCGGCTTGCGCTGGGCAACCGGCATGTGGGGTCGGTGTCTATCGGCGAGTTCAACTCCCAGTTCACTGGCTGGGCGACCGGCGTGCGCGCCGTGGCCGCGGCCGACATACGCGCCAACACGGGGGGCAGGGGACAGGACGCCAGCCTCACCTACGACATGCTCAAGCCGCTGATCACCGACCCGATCACTCGCGAGCACCGCAAGACGAAGGACGGGTACGACGTGCCCAACACGGTGTCGCTGTTCGTCACCAGCAACCGCGACGACGCCCTCCATCTCGACGAGGACGACCGCCGCATGATGGTCGCCCGCAGCCCCGCCGGTCGCATGCCCGACGAGCTGGGCCGCCGACTCTATCGCTGGCTCGATGGCCCTCGCGCGGCTGGCGTGCTCCGAGGTTGGCTCCTTGCCCGCGACACCAGCCGGTTCAACCCGCACGCCTTGCCGCCGATGACGCAGGCCAAGCGGCGCATGACCGCGCTGAGCCGCAGCGAGGTGGCCCGCGCACTGGTCGACCGGTTCGAGCAGCGTGCCTTCCCCTTCGACCTGGCGGTGATCACCACCACCGACTGCCTGGAGGCGCTGGGGGAGGACGGGTTCGAGTTGCGCGAGGTCAGCGCCCGGGCGGTCGCGGCAGTCCTGCTGGCACCGCCCATCAGCGCCGAGACGATCGGCAAGCTGCGGGTGCAGCCGCGCGGCATCGACCCGCCCGAGGCGGGCGAGGCAAGGAAGATAAGCCCGGTTCGCGGTTACGTCCCGCAGCGCGACGACCCCGCCTGGTGGACAGGGGTCGACGAAGGATTCGTCCGCCAGCTGCGGAGGTCGAAACGATGAGCAACCAACTGCCTTGTAGGATCGATGTACACGTGAGTCGGCGGAAGTGCGTGCCGTTGCGTGCTGTTGCGTGCCGTTTGCTCGAACGAACGGCACGCAGCTCAAAGCCCTATGTAGCAAGGCTTCCAGCAAGTTGCGTGCCGTTGCAGCCGTTCTTCCCCTATATCCAGGAGATAAGGGAAGGAGTGTGGGGAATAGGAAAATCGGCACGCAACGGCACGCAATTACACAAATTCCTCTGCAGCCCTTGCTGGACGGACCGCGTGCCGTTTGCGTGCCAGTAGCAGTGAACAGCACGCACGCCGCTTAGAAAAGCCAGCGTACAAGCGAGTTGCCCCAGCCCCCAAAATTATCGACGTTCAAGCGATTTCCCCATCACACACCAACTCTTCTGCCAGATGATCGCAGTGACGCTGCCCAGGCCCTCCAAAATGATCGGCGTACACGCGCGCCCCGCGCACCGTGTGGCACGCCCCTGCCCGCACGGGCGAGGCCCTGTCGCCGCGCGCGGCCGATCGGCGCACCATCACCCCATCCCCGAGGCTGACCCATGACCGTGCTCAAACTGGTGCCCAAGCCGAAGCTGTCCGAATTCGATCGCCTGTACGCGTGGGCTGACTCCCTGCCCCAGCACGGCGATCGCTGGGGGCAGCTGGGCTGGGACGACCCCATGACCGTTCGGGAGATAGCCCGCGCGACCGGCATCAGGCAGGTGGCACTGCCGCCGCTGCTGTTGCGGCAGGGCTGGTACCCGACTCGGCGCCTGCCGGGCGGGATCTGGCTGTGGCACTCACCGTTTGAGGCGCTGACCCCGGAGGAGCTGGAGCGCCACGGCTAATCTGGCAGGTCCATCTACTCCCGGCGCTGCCTGTGCACCCCATCGAGGAGAACCCGATCATGAGCTACCTGCATTGGTCCCGCGTGACTCTGGACGACGGTCACGCCGCTGCCTACGCCCGCCCACCGGACCACCCGTTGAACGGCATACACGCCAGCGTGCTGCCATTGCGCGACGGCGGTGTACTGCGTGTCCACAACGGCCCCCTGCCGATGCTGGCCGCGCAGCCTGGCGGCACACAGGAGGACGCGCGGCGCCAGCTCGACCGCCTCGCCGATCGCCTCGCCGCCACACCGACGGCACTGCTGCGACTGGCGCCCGACCGGGCGGACAGCGACTGGCGCTGGACGCTGAGCGACGATGCAGTCGTGGCATGGGTGCGCACCGTCGACGGTCAGCAGCTGCGGGTGCGCCCCGACCCCGACCCCGACAGCGACCAGTGTCAGGTGGACGTGGGCGGTGTCGCCCTGCCGCTGCAGCAGGGCGGCCAAGAGTCGGTCCGCGCGTGGCTGGACAGCCTCATGCGGCCGCCGCCGCCGCCTTGGCTGCGCTGGTACGCTGACACGCTCAGCGAAGTCGTGCACCAGGCGATCGAGACCGGCGAGTCCGCTGCGACGTTCCTGACGCGTCAGGCGCCGCTGCTGAGCCTGCTGCAGGTCGCTCGCGCTGCCGGGCTGCTAGGTCGCAGCGACGAGCAACTGCGGGCGGCGGTGGAGGCGTGGCTCGCCGGGCAGGTGCTGGTGTTGTGCGTCGACAACGCCGCCGTGCTGGTCGGCGCCGAACTGGGCGATGCCGCGGTCTGGCAGCAGCGACGAGAGCGGCAGGCGCGGGACCGGGCGCAGTGGCAGGCGGCGGTCACCGACGAGTACGCCGCGCAGGGGATGGCGACGCTGCTGCGCGCGCTAGATGCGCTCGACTCCCTAAGCCCGCCGCTGCACTGATGCGGGTGTCGTCGCCGCAGGGGCAATGCTTTGCTGCGCGATCGCCTGAAGGCTTATTCTGGCGGCCGGCAAGGAGCATGCGCGACGAGTTAGATTGGACGAGGCCGGCGATGGGGCAGTGTGATTGATATGGGTGCCAACGCCCGCTGGCCCGCTAGCTGAGCTACGAGTGGGGTGATCTGCGTCCGAACCTGATCATCCCTCGAGCGCTCAGCAGCGGGCGAGTATGACCAACCCAGATATCTGGACCACAGCACGATAACGCTAAGCCAACGGCAGCAGAAGCCAATAAATGAATACCACAGAAAGCCAAATTGAGCTGGACCTAATCGCCAAGCTTAGCGATCTCAAGTACACACTTCGTCCTGACATCCGGGACCGTGCTGCGCTGGAAAGGAACTTCCGCGAGAAGTTCGAGGAACTCAATCGTGTTCACCTTACTGATAGCGAGTTCCAGCGCCTTCTAGATAGCGTGATCACGCCTGACGTTTACAACTCGGCCCAGACGCTTCGTAGTATCAACAGCTTCGAGCGCGACGACGGCACGCCACTCAACTTCACGCTGGTCAATATCCGGGACTGGTGTAAGAACCACTTCGAGGTTGTCAATCAGTTGCGCATCAACACCGACTACAGTCATCACCGTTACGACGTGATACTGCTAATCAACGGTGTGCCCGTCGTGCAGATCGAGCTGAAAACCCTGGCCGTCAGCCCGCGCAGGGCTATGCAGCAGATCATTGACTATAAGAGCGATCCAGGCACCGGCTACGGCAAGACGTTGCTTTGCTTCGTCCAGCTCTTCATTGTCAGCAACCGTACCGATACCTGGTACTTCGCAAACAACAACGCTCGCCATTTCAGCTTCAATGCGGAAGAGCGCTTCTTGCCTGTCTACCAGTTTGCGAGCGAGGACAACAAGAAGATCACACACTTGGACGGCTTTGCCGACAAGTTCCTCGCCAAATGCACGCTAGGACAGATGATTAGCCGTTACATGGTCCTGGTAGCGAGCGAGCAAAAGCTGCTGATGATGCGGCCTTACCAAATCTATGCTGTCAAAGCTATCGTGGACTGCATTCATCAGAACTGCGGCAACGGTTACATATGGCACACCACCGGCAGTGGGAAGACGCTCACTTCGTTCAAGGCCTCCACGCTGCTGAAGGACAATCCAGAGGTCGACAAATGCCTATTCGTGGTGGATCGAAAAGATCTTGATCGCCAGACGCGGGAGGAGTTCAACCGCTTTCAGGAGGGCTGCGTTGAAGAAAACACAAACACCGAAACGCTGGTGCGACGCCTGTTATCCGACGACAAGTCGGACAAAGTAATCGTGACGACCATCCAGAAGCTGGGGTTGGCGCTAGACGGCACCAACAGGCGCAACTACAAGGAGCGTCTCGACGCCCTGCGTAAGCAGAGGATGGTATTCATCTTTGACGAGTGCCACCGCTCGCAGTTCGGTGAAAACCACAGGGCTATCAAGGAGTTTTTCCCTAACGCCCAACTGTTCGGTTTTACCGGTACGCCAATTTTCGAGCGTAACGCAAGCTACCAACAGATCGAAGGCCAACAGGCCAGCTTCCGAACAACGGACGACCTGTTCCAACGCTGTCTGCACCAGTACACCATCACCCACGCAATTGAAGATCGCAACGTCTTGCGCTTTCACGTGGACTACTTCAAGCCAGAGGGTAAGAACCCCCCCAAGCCAGGCGAAGGCTTGGCGAAGGCCAAGGTCATCGAAACGATCCTTACCAAGCATGACGCCGCTACAAACGGACGAAAGTTCAACGGCGTGCTTGCCACTGCCAGCATCAACGAAGCCATTGAATATTTCGAGGCGTTCAATACCATCCAGGACAAGAGGCAAGCTGAGGACGACTCGTTTCAGCCGCTAAATATTGCTTGCGTATTCTCCCCGCCCGCAGAGGGCGACAAGGACGTGCAGCAAATTCAGGAAGACCTGCCGCAAGAAAAGGCAGATAACCGAGAAGACCCAGAAGGTAAGAAGGCCGCGCTTGCTCGAATTATTGGTGACTACAACACCAGGTTCGGTGCTAATCACCGCATCAGCGAGTTCGACCTGTACTACCAGGACGTGCAGAAGCGCATCAAAGATCAGCAATACCCCAACACTGACCTGTCCCACGCGCAGAAGATCGACATCACCATCGTGGTAGACATGCTGCTGACCGGCTTCGACTCCAAGTACTTGAACACTCTGTACGTCGACAAGAACCTCAAGTATCACGGTCTGATCCAGGCATTCTCCCGGACCAACCGCGTGCTGAACGATAGCAAGCCTTACGGCAACATCCTCGACTTTCGCCAGCAGCAGAAGCCAGTGGAGGAGGCAATTGCGCTCTTCTCCGGCGAGAAGATCGACAACCCACGTGAGATATGGTTGGTGGACCCAGCTCCCAGGGTGATCGACAACCTGCAAGTGTCAACACAGAAGCTGGCCGCCTTCATGCAGTCCCAGGGTTTGTCCAACTCACCGGAAGAAGTGGTCAACCTCAAGGGGGATGCTGCTCGGAGCCAGTTCGTCAACTTGTTCAAGGAAGTGCAGCGCCTCAAGACGCAGCTAGATCAATACACGGATCTGAGTGACGAGCAACGGTCACAGATCAGCAAGATTGCGTCTCAAGATCAACTTCAGGGATTCAAAAGTGCCTATCTAGAGACCGCCAAGCAGCTAAAAGAGCAGCAGGACAAACAGGGCGACCAAGCGCCACCCGAGGTCCAGCAACTGGATTTTGAGTTTGTGCTTTTTGCATCTGCTGTCATCGACTACGACTACATCATGGGGCTGATCGCTCGGATGACGCAGCAGGCGCCCGGGAAGCTAACTCTCAACCGTGAGCAACTCATTGGCTTGATTCAGTCCGATGCAAAGTTCATCAATGAGCGCGAGGACATTGCCGAGTACATCCGTGGTCTGCCAGTAGGTGAGGCGCTGGATGAAGCACAAATTCGCGACGGTTACGAATGCTTCAAGGCGGAGAAGAAGGTCAGGGAACTGGCTGACATTGCGAGCAAGTACGGTCTTGCGGCGGACGCGCTCCAAGCGTTTGTGGATGAGGTGCTGCGCCGCCGTATCTTCGACGGCGAGGCTTTGAGTGAGCTGATGGCGCCACTGGGTTTGGGTTGGAAGCAGCGCACCCAGAAGGAGCTGGCTCTGGTGGAGGTCCTTACGCCATTGCTGCACAAGCTCGCCCAAGGGCGGGAGATCTCAGGGTTGAATGCATATGAGCAATAAGAGCATCGAAAGGAACGAAAAGAAGCGGTCGCTGGTACCGCGAATTCGGTTCCCGAAATTTCAGAACGCTGATGCCTGGCAAGTAGAGAAACTGAGTGGCTTTCTAGTCGAGATCAAGCAACGAAATAGAGACCTCAGATACACGGCACAGGATGTGCTGTCTGTTTCAGGCGAGCTTGGATGCGTCAACCAAATAGAGCACCTGGGTCGTTCCTACGCTGGCGTTAGCGTAAAGGATTATCGCGTCGTAGAGACTGGCGATCTTGTTTACACCAAGAGCCCGCTAAAGCGAAATCCGTTCGGAATCATTAAAGAGAACAAGGGGAAGGCAGGAATCGTCTCGACTCTATATGCCGTCTACCGCCCCAACGACGACGCGCACGCTTCGTACTTCGATCACTACTTCTCGCGCGACCACTGCCTGAATGCCTATCTACAACCCCTGGTAAAGAAAGGGGCGAAGAACGACATGAAGGTGAACAACGCTGTTGTCCTAAGCGGCAGCGTCGTGGCGCCAAAGCTAGACGAGCAGCATAGAGTTGCCGATTGCTTGACGACGTTCGATGAGCGAATCGCGGCTGAGGCAGGAAAGCTTCGCAGCCTCAAGGTACACAAGAAGGCATTGACGCAACAGCTGCTACCTGCTGATGGCGAATCCTTGCCAAATCTTCGATTCCCTCAGTTCCTCGGCCTTGGAGAGTGGAAGCCTGCTGACTTGGATCCTTTCCTGAAGGAATACTCCGAGCGGGTTTCGGCAAGCACAGAGTTGCCGATCTACAGTTCTTCAAGGACGGGATTGCAGCGCCAAAAGGACTACTACGACAACCGAGAGGTTGCGAATGACGGGCAGTACGGGGTGGTCCCGGAAGGGTACTTTGTCTATCGACACATGAGCGACGATGGAGCCTTCAAGTTCAACATAAACAACACGGGTCAAAGAATTGCAGTGAGCAAAGAGTACCCCGTTTTCTCTGTGGATGGCCTGCATCCAGGCTTCCTCAAATACCTGCTCAACGATGGAAAGCAGTTCAGCAAGTTTGCCCTCGCGCAGAAGAAGGGCGGCACCAGGACTAGGCTCTACCTGAATGTCCTTCGTACGTTCTCTGCGGTTCTTCCTTCTTTTGAGGAGCAAAGGAGGATCGGCGAGTGTATCTCGTCCATCGATGATCTAATCACTGCGCAGGAACAGAAGATAGATCTACTCAAGCGTCACAAGAGGGGTTTGATGCAGGAGCTCTTCCCGGTGCTGGAGGATCAGTCAGCATGAGGCCGGGTGAGCTCTTCTCCGAGCTGCCTGCTTTGGCGGCGCATTTGCGACTGGTGTTGGAGAATAAGAAGACTGTCTTGCTCTATGCGTACAACGGCACCGGAAAGACGCGGCTCTCAATGGCCTTCAAGGACATCAGAGGTCAAGAACAGACTAGAGGCGAGGGTGGCGATGCGGTTCGAGACACGCTCTACTTCAACGCATTCACCGAAGACCTCTTTCACTGGGATAACGACTTAGACGGCGACAGTGACCGCAGATTGCTGCTCAACATGAACTCGCGGTTCTTTCAGGGTGTGTTTGAACTCGAGATGGACAACCGCATCCGGCCGCTCTTGCAGCGCTACGCGGACTTCGATTTCCGAATAGATACGCGCGAGTGGTCAGTACGCTTCTCTCGCACGGTTGGCGGACAGGTCATCGACAACATCAAGGTTTCGCGCGGCGAGGAGAACATCTTTGTCTGGTGTCTATTTCTGACAATCGTACAGTTGGCTCTTGACGGCGCGGAGTCTTATGCATGGGTGAAGTACGTCTACATCGATGACCCGATTTCGTCCCTGGATGAGCACAACGCGATCGCCGTTGGGAACCACTTGGCGCAGCTACTCAAGCGGCCGGGGAGTAATCTTAAGACGGTGATCTCGACGCATCACACGTTGTTCTACAATGTGTTGTGTAACGAGCTCGGAAACTCCCGCAAGTACTTTGTGAGCAAGAACTCCGCAGGCGATAGCCATCTACTGCGTGAGGAAATGGGTGACACGCCGTTCTTTCATCATGTGGCCGCTCTGGCAGAACTGTACCAAGCGGCGCAGGAGGATCGACTGTTCACTCATCACTTCAACATGCTCCGCGCCATCTTGGAAAAGACGGCAAGCTTTCACGGCCATAAGAACTTCTCTGCATGCATCAAGCAGGAGGATGATGATCTGGACGGCATCCTGCATGCGCGCCTGATCAACATTCTGAGTCACGGAAACTATTCGCTGTTTGAGCCTCAGCAAATGCTGGACGAGAACAAGGCATACTTTAAGAAGATCTTGTACGACTTCCTGAGCCGCTACCCCTTCAATCCAGTGTTGTTTCCTCAGGCCACTCAGGCAGCAGGCGCGCAATGACCGATCTCGAAAAACAGAAGCTTGGCAGAACCCTATGGGCTATTGCCGATCAACTTCGCGGCGCGATGAATGCGGATGATTTCCGCGACTACATGTTGGCTTTTCTCTTCCTTCGTTACCTTTCTGACAACTACGAAGCAGCTGCGAGGAAGGAACTGGGGTCGGACTATCCCGTTCAGTTGGACGGCTCGGTGTCCACACCCTTGCAGCGGTGGTACGAGAGTAATTTGGATGACGTGCCAGAGTTCGAGAAGCAGATGCGCCGAAAGGTGCACTATGTGATCGAGCCGCAGTACCTGTGGGGCAACATATCAGAGATGGCACGCACGCATGATGCGATGCTCTTGAGTACGTTGCAGAGCGGCTTCAGCTATATCGAGACAGAGTCTTTCGCGAGCACTTTCCGCGGGCTGTTCTCCGAGATTAATCTGGCTTCTGACAAGCTTGGAAAGACGTATTCAGAACGCAACGCGCGGCTGTGCAGAATCATCAAGGAGATCGCTGACGGGCTGAAGGAGTTTTCCACCGACAGCGATGCGTTGGGTGATGCCTATGAGTATCTGATCGGTCAGTTCGCAGCTGGTTCTGGCAAGAAGGCGGGAGAGTTCTACACCCCTCAGCGCATTTCAGACATCTTGTCGTCCATAGTAACGCTTGACAGCCAGGAGCCCGGTTCGGGCAAGCGTTCCCATCTGGACAGCGTGATGGATCTGGCTTGCGGTTCAGGGTCGTTGTTGCTGAACGTGCGACACCGAATGAAGGATGCGAAAGGCACCATCGGGAAGATCTATGGCCAGGAGAAGAACATCACAACCTACAACCTGGCGCGCATGAATATGCTGCTGCACGGGGTTAAGGATTCTGAGTTCGAGATCTTCCACGGAGATACCCTTCCGAATGAGTGGGACATGCTTCGCGAGACGAACCCGGCCAAGATGCCGAAGTTCGATGCGGTGGTAGCCAATCCGCCCTTTAGCTATCGCTGGGAGCCGAGCGAGGCGCTGAGTGAGGACGTGCGCTTTAAGAACTACGGACTGGCACCAAAGTCTGCGGCCGACTTCGCTTTCCTCCTGCACGGTTTTCATTTCCTCAAGCAAGACGGAGTGATGGCCATCATCCTGCCGCACGGAGTCTTGTTCCGTGGCGGCGCTGAGTCACGCATTCGCACTAAATTGCTTAAGGATGGCCACATTGATACCGTCATAGGCCTGCCTGCGGACCTCTTCTTCTCCACCGGAATACCGGTGTGCATTTTGGTGCTGAAGAAATGTAAGAAGCCGGACGATGTGTTGTTCATCAACGCAGCCGAGCACTTCGAGAAAGGGAAGCGGCAGAACCAGCTGCTGCCCGAACACATTGAGAAGATCGTAGATGCCTATCAGTTCCGCAAGGAAGAGGCGCGATACTCACGTCGAGTTGCTATGGAGGAGATCGAAAGGAACGATTTCAATCTCAATATATCGCGCTACATCAGCACTGCCGGCGCCGAGAATGAGATCGATCTCAAGACTGTGCATGGAGAACTAGTCTCGGTTGATGGAAAGGTTAGAACGGCTACCGAGCGCCTCAATGCGTTTCTTAAGGAGCTTGGTTTGCCCCTATTGCCCTGAGACATCCTAGGTTGGGCGCTAACCGCTGTCAGTGTTGCCACGAAGTGGCTCCCGCCGCAGAGCTGACGTGTGACCAAAGGTTGCGCTCTATGGTCGCTATTGAGCAAAAGTGTTCGTTGCGTTGGGCTGTCGTCGGACTTCAAGCCTGCCGACGAACTCGGTCAGTCATTGCATCGGTCTGTTTGCCGATGTCGCGTCGCTATTCTGCCGTCGGATTGAAAGGTTGCGCGGGTCGATTGTGCTCTGCCAAGGATCCATAACTGGACCCCGGGGTCCGTATAGAAAGTGGTTTGCAAGGACCAAGCATTATGCCTACGTATCGATACAAGCCCTACTACAGCTATAACGGCCCGACACGCTCGCAGCCGTTCCGAGAAGAGCTATCGCCTGAGGAGATTGAGAGCAACCTAGCCTTCTTCTTTGCAAGGTTGGAAGACCACTTCGTAGGGACTGACGCAGTTGTCAGTCACGACAGTTCAGGCATCGCATCCGTTACAACAAGCCTTCAAGAGGAGAATTGCGACGAGGTTGTAAAAGGTCTGCTGAACTATCTAGATCTGTACGCACATAAGACTCACGAGTCTTAGAGCTAATTACTCCAATCCGAAGCCGCGCCGCGGATCTACCTAATTCAGGCTGCCATGAAAGGAACTCAGCACTTTTCGCGCATGAATTACAACACACGCCGGGGTCTTCGCGAGATCGTGGCTCCAGATCACCGCATTTCAAAGCAGGAGTGGTCATTGGTCCTCGCCGAGTTCGGCAGCACTTGTGCCTACTGCGGCGCCGCTGCGTCGGCGGAGAATCGGGGCATAGTCCCAGATCATCTTGTCGCTGTGACTGATTTCGGAGAGCTTGTGCCCGGTAACATCGTGCCCGCCTGCCAGACTTGCAATGACTCTCGCGGCAACAAACCGTGGCGGACGTTCCTGGCCAATCGATTCCCGGTAGATGCAGCCAGCCGGGTAGATCGCATAGAGCATTATATTGCTGTGCACAACTATGCACCGCGTAGTCCGGAGTCATCCCTTACGCCCGAAGAATTGGCTCAGTACAACGCCCTTGTCGCTGAGTGGGAGAGCTTTCTGAGAAAGGCCCAGGATCTCCAGTTCAAGGTTGTCCAACGGCGGTCGCTGACAGTTAACAGTTCGTCCAAGCCGAAGTCGCGACGAGGCTCTGCTTAATTCAGGCATTTGAGTCCGAGCGCGCGCTCCTATCGGGCCGGTAGGTAGTGGTCCCTCCCGCTCGCAGTGGCCTTCTGATAGAACACGACGAAACATTTAGGAGAGGGAGGCGTTAGTGGACCCCTATAGCTCAGATCGTCCGTTTGTAACGTTGGAGCAGATGGCGCTCTTTGCAGCCGTTGATCGAGACACCGCGCGGAGGTACGGAGTCAAGGTTAAGGCGGCTGGCATCTCTAACGTCGACTACAAGGTCAGGTTCAGCAAGCTCAGCTCTAGCCAAACGATGAATCCTCCTCCTAGTTGCGGTCGTATCTTCCCCGGGTACGTGGTAGTACGGAAGCTAGGGGCCACAGATCAGTACGAGACATGGATGCCTGAACATGTCTTTGATGAGCTGTATCGACCTGAGAAATGAAGCGGGACGGAGAGCGGGCGAATGACCGCTCCTGGTGTTGCGGTCATCGGGTCGGGGCGGCGCCTCGGCGAGGCTAAAGGTTGCACACGGGTCCGTCTGTTAGGTATTTGTGATGAAAGACATTGGCGAACAGCTAGATCGATGGTCACAGACACTCTGCAGCGACATCAGCGTCGGCGGACTTATTTCCCGCTGTCCGATCGCTCACAAGTGGAAGGCTCCGTATAGGAGCATCGTGGTGCGTGAAGCACTGCTGTGGCGCATGCACGATCTTGGGCAACAGACGCTCCTATTGGCAAAGCACGGCCACATACTCGGTGCACGCATCTTGCTCCGTAGCTGCATCGAGACCCTGGGTGTTCTCATCTACCTCAACCAGAAAACCCAAAGCGTCCTATCGAGCACGCTTTCTTTTTTTGAGTTTGACGAGATCACCAAACAGTTGCTGATGGGTTCTAAGAACGGAGCAACGTCCCTCGCGGCCGTCAACATACTTACTGTTTTGGGACAGGCCGAGAAGGTCCATCCTGGGCTCGCTTCTATGCATCAGCACCTTAGCGAGAGCGCCCATCCAAACTACGATGGCGTTCTCTTCGGCTACTCTTCCACTGATCCGGACAAGCACGAGACTCATTTTGTAAATAATTGGGTCGAGTTCTTCGGTATGGAGCAGGAGCCAGGTTCCGCCTTTGTCTTCGCGGTTTTTGAGCATGAGTACAACGTCGTTTGGCCTCAGCACATGACGCAGCTCGAGAAATGGTTGCGAGCCAACGATGCCGCACTTGGGGCGCAGCGGGTCGAACCGTAGCCGCTTTGCGGTCCGGCTCAAAGCAGGGGGGCATTCCCGAGGTTCTGGAAGGCCATGTCTGTCTCGGCGGGTCCGCTCCCGAGGCGATCGCTGAACCGATGCAGCGCGGCGCAATAGGGGCGAGGTGGCAGTTGCGGTGCCGCTACTGCCAGCCACTCGTGAAATTGGCTTGAAAACCAGCCGGCAACTACGGGGCATGTGAGAGGGGAGGTACGGGGTCTGAGGTTCAGGTCCAACCGTCTGGTGCCCAGGGGGGGCAACGCAAGGGATTGCGCACGCGTCGGAACCTGCCGGCCGCGAGGAGCCGGAAGCTGCGGACGGCCCGGTCCAAAGCAGCGGGCAGGGGCCTTGCGCTGGGAGCGTAGTTGGGCATATGTTCTCCGTCACAGGCGCCCGCCTGGGTCGTGAGTGGCCCAAAACAGGCGACGATCAAACGTTCTCCAGCACGCCCTCTATTCGCATCGGTTTGTCCGGGGCGCGGCGCGAGCAATCACTCACCGCACCGTGCCTAACAGGATACCGATCCATGATCAATATCTCTCCCGTTGCCTTCGCGGCTCGCAAAGGCTTGCGTGCTCTCGGCATCATCCTTTCCCATGGGCATGCGTTGGAGCTGACCGCTGCCGTTCTGTCCTATCGCACGTTCGCCGCGTTGCAGGCCGAGGAAAGGAACTCGGTGAGCCCTTCCTTGGGAGATGCAGGGCACATCGTGCTTCAACAGGATGTACTCACCGTTCGTCTGCGTGACCTCGGGCTGGCGTCGGAAACGCAGGCTGTCGTTTTTGATGTGCTGTCGAGGGCCTTTGAAGGAGCTGAGGGTGTCTGGCAATCAGGCGCTCAGATCCACCGTTCATTTGAGGATCTGAAGGACCACCTGGCGCAGGACACTCAAACCCGCGCATGGACCGATGATGGCGTCATATCCGCGTACGCGGAAACTAATGCCTATGTTGACGAGTTCTACACCGATAGCTATGAATTCGACGGGTCATTGTTTGACGTAGCCGACTGCTGGTGTGCTGTTCTTGCCGGCACTCACACGGGGGAACAAGACCCCGATCGCGTGTATTACGGTCACCGTGGTGATTTTGAGGCGACATACAGCTTCGACAAAGCCGGCCGCTGTGGTCTGATCGAAACTGATTTTTCGATCCGCTTGAGCTTCGAACAGGACTACGGCGAGGACGGCGCTAGCTGAGCGCGTGATCCAAGGGACTTCGCGTCTGGAGTTAGCTTCAGGCGCTCACTCCTATTTGGCTCGCCAAGATTGTCGGGCGGCGCCGCGGCATTTTGCCGCGCGCGTTCTTGGCCCAGGAGACGGGTTCTTGGCCCATCGGGCGTACTGCAGCGGCGCTGATCGTCGCGGTCGCGGCCTAATTAGGTTTCCAGCTGGAGTTCGAAGTTGGACTCGGACCAACGACCTCTGACCGATGGGCAAGGGCACAAACACCCCATGTCCCCCCGGTGTCCCCCAGGCCGGGGCGATGCTCCAAAAAAATAAGCCCAGTAAAGCCTGAGAGCCTTACTGGGCTTACGTTTAATCATGGTGGCCGGGGAGGGAATCGAACCCCCGACACGGGGATTTTCAATCCCCTGCTCTACCAACTGAGCTACCCGGCCATTCCGCGACGGTCAGGCCGTGCGAGGAGCGGAATGATACGGATCGCGGGCGGGCATGGCAAGCCGGATGTGCGCTGAACGGGTTCGCCGGCCGCTGCAGCACCGGCGCCGGGGCGGCGCAAGATTGTGGGGTGTTGTCCACAGGCAGCCCGTGCGCTGCAGGAGACCGTCATGAAAGCCCTGGTCCTGGCCTGCCTGGCCGCGTTGGTCACCAGCGCCTGCGCCAGCAATTCGCGCATCAGCGATGCCGACAAGCTGGAGCTGTACCGCGCCCATGCCGGTGCGCCGGTTCCGAACTTCCAGTACTTCGGCCGTCTCGACGGCTGGACGCCCCTGGGCGAGACCGCGCTGGCGGTGTGGACCAAGCCCAGCGAGGTCTACCTGCTCGAGCTCAAGAGCACCTGCGAGGACCTGGACTTCGCCCAGGCCATCACCGTGACCAACCAGTTCGGGCGGGTGTACCAGAACTTCGACAAGGTGATCGTGCTCAGCCGCGCGTCCAACCAGATCCCGTGCTGGATCAAGGAAATCCGACCGGTCGACGCCAAGGCGCTCAAGCAGGCCGAAAGCGAGAAGCGCGCCGCTCAGATCGCCGAGCGCGAGAAATCCTGAACTCAGGTTTCCGGGGCGACGTAGCCGGCGGGTTTGGCGGCGTCACCGCCAAACAGGAACTTCTCCATCTCGGTTTCGAGGAAGGCGCGGTGCTTGGGGTCGAGCGGCGACAGCCGGTTCTCGTTGATCAGCATGGTCTGGTGTGCCAGCCACGCCGCCCAGGCGGGTTTGCCGATATGGGCGAAGATGCGCTTGCCCAGTTCGCCGGGCCACGGCACGTAGTCGAGGCCTTCGGTTTCGCGCTTTTCGTATTCGCAGTAGACGGTGCGGGGCATGGGTCAGGGTTCCCGGGCGCTGGCTTCCAGCAGTTTGCGGATCGGTGCTGGAATGCCGATGGCGCCGAGTTCCTCGCGTGCGACCCAGCGCAGGTCGTCATTGTCGCCGATCCGGCCGCGCAGCGCGGTGCCGTGCCATCGCAGTGGCTGCAGCTGCAGCTTGTAGTGGCTGAAGGCGTGGTCGATGGCGGGCAACACCTGCGCGCGTGCGTAGTCGCCAGTGAGGTGTTGCTGGAACCAGTCCTGCGCCAGCGTGTCGTCCTCGGCCTGCGGCAGCGTCCATAGCGACGCCCAGATGCCGCTTGGCGGTCGCCGCTGCAGCAGGATGCGGCCGTCGCTGTCTTCGGCCCACAGCACGTGCGCGTACTTCTGCGGCGGTGTCTTGCCGGGCTTGGGCGTGGGCAGGTCGGCGACGCGGCCTTCGCGACGGGCGACGCAGTCGTCCTGCATCGGGCACAACACGCAGGCCGGGTCGGCGCGCGTGCACAGCGTGGCGCCCAGGTCCATCTGCGCCTGGGTGTAGTCGGCCATCCGCAGCGGTGGCAACTGCGCGTGGGCGACGTGGTCTTCGGCCAGCAACCAGAGTTTCTTTTCGACTGCGGGCAGGCCGGGGTAGCCGTCGATGCCGTGGTAGCGGGTGAGCACTCGCTTGACGTTGCCGTCGAGGATCGCGCAACGCTCGCCCCAGGCCTGCGAGGCGATCGCCGCGGCGGTGCTGCGGCCGATGCCGGGCAGGGCGGTGAGCGCGTCGAGATTGCGCGGCAGCTCGCCATCGTACAGTTCGACGCAGCGCTTCGCCGCTGCATGCAGGTTGCGTGCTCGGGCGTAGTAGCCCAGGCCCGACCACAGTGCGAGCACGTCGTCGAGCGGCGCGGATGCGAGGTCGCGCAATGTCGGCAGCGCGGCCATGAATCGCTCGAAGTAGGGCGCTGCGGTCTTGACCTGCGTCTGCTGCAGCATGATCTCCGACAGCCATACGCGGTACGGCGAGCGTGGGTGCTGCCAGGGCAGGTCGTGGCGGCCGCTGACATCGAACCAGGCAAGCAGGCGCGTGGCGAAGCGGTCCGTCATGGCGACATCGCCTCGCCCAGCGCTGGCGTGATGTCCACTTCGACCCCTTCCAGCGTCGCGCCGGCAATCTCCAGGCGTGGCGTCGACAGATGGCCCGCCAGCGGTGGCAGCGGCGTGCCCTGGTCGATCGCGTCGATCCACGCCAGCACTTCCGGCAGGCGGAAGCTGGCATCGAAGCGCGTGGCGTCGCGTTGAAGTTGCATGGCGCTGGTATCGGACAGGTCGGGGCGTCCGCGGTATTCGTACTTGAACGGCAGCGCCGACACCGAGGACTCCATCGGTTCCGGCAGAGCCGGCCAGGCCTTTGGCCAGTCGGCGATCAGCCCGTCCAGGCGCAAGGTGAGCAGATCGCCAAACGAGAATCCGCCATGCGCATGCAGGCTCGGAATGGCGTCGCGTCCGCGCAGTGCGAAGCCGAGCGGCGACATGCCAACTTCGCCCGAGTGCATGCGCAACGGGCCGGCCAGGCCGAATACGAACGGCAGCTCGGTCTCGCCGTTGCGGTAACGCGCAACGGCGCCAAGGCGGATGATGTCGACACCCATGCCATCGACGCCGTCGTGCACCAGGCCGGACAACGTCAGCCGCATCGGCAGCGACCAGGGCGGGGACTCGACACCGACGCTGCCGCTCAGGCCAAGCCCGGCGTTGGCGGCGGGGCGGGTCAGTGCCGCTTCCAGGTCGAAGGGTCCGGCGAGGGTGTCGCTGACAAAGCGCCCGCGCACCTGCGCAGACAGCGAGCGCTGCGGGTACAAGGCGGGCAGGTCGATGTCGAGCGCGTCGATCGACCAGCCGTCGCCGATGACGCGGCCGCGCACGAGGCGCAGTCCTTCGGTCAGGGTGGGGATGCGGGGCTTCGATGGCGGCCGGGTTGCCTGCCAGCGCTGCAGCGCAGCGATGTCCAGTTGCGGCGCGTCCAGTTCGATGCGCCGCACGGTGAGGTCGTTGCCGGCCGCGCGGATGGTGGCCCAGGGCAGTTCAAGCTGGATGCGCTCGGCACGCAGCAGTGGCGTGGCTGCGCCCGGCTGGCGTGCGACGACATCGCGAAGCAGCAGCATCGGCGTGCCGCGCAGGCGGTACTCGCTGGCGCCTGCGGCGGTGATCTCCAGGCCGAGGGACTTGCCGGCCTCGCTGAGGATCAATCCGGCAACGCGGCTGGGTTGGCCCACCCAGCGCAGCGCGAGCACCAGCAACAGCAACGCCACGACCAGCGCGATAAGCAGGGCGTTGCGTCGACGCAAGGGGCGACGCGGGATGGCGGGTTCCGGCGCGGCCATGCGTGGCTTTGACGGCGTCAGGCGCCGAGCGACTCGGGCAGCAGGGCGTCGACGAAGGCCTCGGCATCGAACACCCGCAGGTCCTCCGGACGTTCGCCAATGCCGGCGTAGCGGATCGGAATGCCGAACTCGCGCGCCAGCGCGAACACCACGCCACCCTTGGCCGTGCCGTCGAGCTTGGTCACGACCAGGCCGGTCACGCCGACCGCGGCGTGGAACTGGCGCAGTTGCGACAGGGCATTCTGTCCGGTGGTGCCGTCGATCACCATCAAGACCTCAT
Organism: Lysobacter sp. S4-A87; assembly: GCF_022637455.1. Taxonomy (NCBI): domain Bacteria; kingdom Pseudomonadati; phylum Pseudomonadota; class Gammaproteobacteria; order Lysobacterales; family Lysobacteraceae; genus Lysobacter; species Lysobacter sp. S4-A87. The sequence goes on along the minus strand of NZ_CP093341.1, from coordinate 1,310,439 downwards.
GCGGCGCATTGGCGTCCAGCTTCTGGATCACCCGCTTGATCTTGCCCAGTTCGGCCATCAGGCCCTGCTGGGTGTGCAGGCGGCCGGCCGTGTCGGCGATCAGCACTTGCGTGCCGCGCGCCTGGGCGGCCTGCAGTGCATCAAAGGCGACCGAGGCGGCGTCGGCGTTCTGGCCCTGGGCGACGACCGGCACGCCGTTGCGATCGCCCCAGGCCTGCAACTGGGCGACGGCGGCGGCGCGGAAGGTGTCGCCGGCGGCGAGCATCAGCGGGCGGTTCTCGTCCTTGAAGCGCTTGGCCAGCTTGCCGATCGTGGTGGTCTTGCCGACGCCGTTGACGCCGACGGTCAGCAGCACGAAAGGCTTGGCATCGGTGTCGATGACCAGCGGCTGGGCGACCGGACGCAGCATCGCCAGCAGGTCGGCGCGCAGTGCGGTCAGCAGCGCCTGGGCATCGGCGAACTCGCGGCCCTTCATACGCTTGCGCAGCGACTCGATCAGCTGCGTGGTGGCGCCGACGCCGACATCGGCGGTGATCAGGGCGGTCTCGATCTCGTCGAGCAGGTCGTCGTCGAGCTTGGGATTGCGCGAGAACAGGCCGCTGAAGCTGCGCGCGAAGTTGCTGCCGCGCAGGCGCTCGCGCCAGCCGGACTTGCCCGGTGCGGCGGCGACGACGACCGGATGCGTGGCGAGGGCAGCTTCCGGCGGCAGGGTGGGCGCGGTGACCGGCGCGGGGGCAGGTGCCGGGGGCGGTGCCGGGAGCGGGACCACGACCGGCTCCACATCGAGCGCGGCGGCGATGATCTCAGCCGGCACCGGCTCGGGTTCGCGCGCTTCGGGCGCGACCGGAGGCAGCGGCGACTCGACGGCTGCCGGCTCGGTTGCGTCGGCGACCGGCGCCTCGTGTTCGTGCGGCGCCGGGAATGCGGCAGCCAGTTCTTCGGTGCTGTAGGCCGCTTCGGCTGGAGTCTGGGGTTTCTTGCGGCGGAAAAAACTGAGCATCGAGGGCAACGTCGGCGAATGCGCGAGAATGCACACATGCTAGCACCGGCCCCCTCCCGACCCCGATGAACAAACCGACCCGGCGCCATCCCACTGCTGTATCCACGCCGGCCAATGCGGCCGCGGGCAAGGTGCGCCTGATCGGCGGACGCTGGCGCGGCACGCGCCTGAGCGTGCCGGCCGTGGCCGGCCTGCGGCCGACCTCGGACCGGGTCCGCGAGACCCTGTTCAACTGGTTGATGCCGATGCTGCCCGGCACCCGGGTGCTCGACGTGTTCGCCGGCAGTGGCGCGCTGGGGCTGGAGGCACTGTCGCGCGGCGCCGCCGGTGCTGTCCTGGTCGAGCGCGATCCGGGGCTGGCCGACGCCCTGCGTACGCTGGCCGCGCGCCTGCCCGGCGGGGAGGCGGCGACGGTGGTCCAGGCCGACGCGCTGACCTGGCTGGCGGGCCAGCCCGAGGCCGGTTTCGACCTCGCTTTCATCGATCCGCCGTTTGCCGCCGGCCTGTGGGACGCGGTGCTGCCGCTGGTCGCTGCCAAGCTCAAACCCGACGCCTGGCTGTACGTGGAGGCGCCGCATGACGCAGCGCCGCAACTGCCGCCGGACTGGCGCCTGCTCCGCGAAGGCCGGACCCGGGAGGTGCGTTATGCCCTCTACCGGCGGTCCTCGTCGCAGGCGTAAGGGCGACGGAATGCTGTGTCGCTGCCGGGCTGGCGCCCCGAATTGGCGCCACTGCTACACTTCGGCCACCTGTCGACGACCCGAATGACCGTGGCCCGAAACCGAATCGCCGTCTACCCCGGCACCTTCGACCCGATCACCAACGGCCACATCGACCTGGTCGACCGCGCAGCTCCGCTGTTCGAGCGGCTGATCATCGGCGTAGCCGAGAGCCCCGGGAAGGGGCCGGCGCTGCCGCTGGACCTGCGCGTCCAGCTGGCGCGCAAGGCAGTGGCCCACCACGACAACGTCGAGGTCCGCGGCTTCGACAGTCTGCTGGCACATTTCGTCGACCACGTCGGTGGCGGCGTGTTGCTGCGCGGTCTGCGCGCCGTGTCGGACTTCGAGTACGAGTTCCAGCTGGCCAGCATGAACCGCCACCTGATTCCGGAAGTCGAGACGCTGTTCCTGACGCCTGCCGAACAGTACGGCTTCATTTCCTCTTCGCTGGTGCGCGAGATCTCCCGCCTGGGCGGTGACGTCTCGGGTTTCGTGCCGCCGGCGGTAGCCGCCGCGTTGCAGGCGCAATGGCAACGCAACCACCGTTGATCATCAGCAGCCGCGCTGCGACACGCACCACACTCAAAACAGATCCTCCACCAGTTCCACCATTCAAACCTGAAACCACCAAAGGGGACCCCGTATGAAGACCACCACCCGCCTGCTGCTGCTCGCCTGCCTGTCGATGCCGCTGCTGGTTGCCTGCAACAAGGGCGAAGACAAGACCGCTGCCGTCGCCGAGGCGCCGCTGGCCGCGCCGACCACCAACGACAGCGCCGCGTGGGACACCTACCTGACCGAAGTGGTCAAGCGCAACATCGACAGCGCCACCAACGTGTACCTGTACACGCTGCCTGACCCGGCCGGCGCCGATTTCGAAGGCGAGTACGCCCGCCAGCTCGAGAAGGCGCAGGGTGACGTCGCCCGCGGTGGCGTCGAGGGCACGCTGCTGGCCTTCGGTTCGCAGAACTCGGCCAAGTCGGCCGACCTTGCGATGGCTTCGTTCGTCCAGGCCCAGCCGGGCGCGATGAAGGGCGTCCGCGTGATGTTCATCGGCGCCAGCGCCGACAGCGAGCGCGTCAAGGGCGCGGTCGAGCCGTCGGGCGCGAAGTACGAGTTCATCGAAGCCAAGTGACGTTCCGGCGCGTGGCCGCATTGCGGCCACGCCTTTGCCGGAACGTCATCCCCGAAGGCGGGGATCCAGGGACGTTGCAATTGACGTTGCCGCACGCATATCAGGAACAAACGTCCTTGGATTCCCGCCTTCGCGGGAATGACGAATCATCATCTGGGCCGGACCAGTCCCCCCTGCCGTCGCCCTGAGTCCCCCATGTCCCTCAAGATCAACGAGCTCTGCATCAATTGCGATGTCTGTGAACCGGCCTGTCCCAACCAGGCCATTTCGCAGGGCGAGAGCATCTATGTGATCGATCCGGCGCGCTGCACCGAATGCGTCGGACATTTCGACGAACCCCAATGCGTGGTCGTCTGTCCCGTCGAGTGCATCGATCCCGACGCGGAATTTCCCGAATCAAACGAACAGCTGCTGGCCAAGCTCGCGCGCCTGCAGCAGGAGCTGAAATGATGCGTCAAGCGTTGCGTGTGCTGGTGAGTGCCAGTGTGTTGTCCGCCGGTCTCCTGTTCACCGCAACGCTGCCGCTTCACGCAGCCAAGAAAGCCGCCGGGCCCGCTGGCCATCCGCCTGGCGTGGCCATCGCCAGCGCCCACGCGCTGGCCACCGACGCCGGCCTGGAAATGATCCGCAAGGGCGGCAATGCCTTCGACGCAGCCGTTGCGGTATCGGCCACGCTGGCCGTGGTCGAGCCGATCAGCTCGGGCATCGGCGGTGGCGGCTTCTTCCTCCTGCACGACGCGAAGAGCGGCAAGGATGTCTTCGTCGATGCGCGCGAGACCGCGGTTGCCGCGGCGACGCCTGCCGCCTATCTCGACGAGAAGGGCGAACTCAATCGTGATCGCGCCACCAATGGTCCGTGGTCGGCCGGCATTCCCGGTTTGCCGGCGGCGCTGGTGCATGTCTCGGGCAAGTACGGCCGGTTGCCGCTGAAGACCTCGCTGGCGCCGGCCATCCGCATCGCGCGCGAAGGCTTCCAGGTGTATCCGCGCCTGGAGCGCGGCTATGGCAGCCGCCGCGAGGTGATGGAGCGCTACCGCGGTACGCGCGAAGTGTTCCTCGCCGATGGCAGCGCGCCCCAGGTTGGCGAGATCCTCAAGCAGCCCGATCTGGCGCGCACGCTGGAGCTGCTGGCCGACAAGGGTTTCGATGGCTTCTATCGCGGCGACGTCGCCGGCAAGCTGCTGGCTGCGGTGAAGGAAGAAGGCGGGCAGTGGCGCGCAGACGAACTGGCCGCCTATCGCGTCAAGGAACGCGAGCCGCTGCGCTTCCAGTACCGCGGTTGGGCTGTCACGACCGCGCCGCCGCCGTCGTCGGGCGGCGTGGCGCTGGCCGAAATGCTGCAGATGCTGTCTGGATGGGATTTGTCCAGGCTCGACCAGGCGCACAGAACGCACCTGATCACCGAATCGATGCGCCGTGCCTTCCGTGACCGCACGATCTACCTGGGCGATCCGGACTTCGTGACCATGCCGCTGGCACGTTTGACCAGCGCCGACTATGCCGCCGGCCTGCGCGCGACGATCCATCCGGAGAAGGCCACGCCCAGCGACCTGCTGCCGGGCCAGCCGGCGCCGCTGGAGGACGACGAAACCACGCACTTCTCGATCATCGACGCCGACGGCAACCGTGTCTCGACGACGCAGACGGTGAACCTGCTGTACGGCTCGGGCATGGTCGCGCCGGGCACCGGCGTGCTGCTCAACAACGAGATGGACGACTTCGCCCTGCGTCCGGGCACGCCGAATGCGTTCGGCGTGATGGGCTTCGCCGCCAATGCACCGGCAGCGGGCAAGCGCATGCTCAGCTCGATGACGCCGAGCTTCATCGAGTCCAAGGACAAGCTGGCAGTGATCGGCGCGCCCGGTGGCAGCCGCATCATCACCGAAGTGCTGCTGGGCATCCTCGGCTACGACGCCGGTCTGGGCGCGCAGCAGGTCGCCGCGCTGCCGCGTATCCACCACCAGTGGATGCCGGATGTGATCTCCGCCGAGAAGGGCACGCTGGATGCGCAGACCGTGTCGGCGCTGGAGGCAATGGGGCACAAGGTCAATGCCGGCGAGAACACCTGGGGCAACCTGCAGACGGTGTCCTGGGACAAGCGCAGCAATGTGCTGGAGGCGGGTACCGATCCGCGTAACCCAGTGGGCAAGGGTGCCGTAGAGGCTCGCTGAGCCCGGCCATTCTCGCGGCTGTGGCCCCGTCCGCAGCCGCTCGCCGTTGGTCCCGGCGTAGCGCCGCACATCGCCAGATTCCGATATCGCGAACCTAACGCGCGGGGAGTTACCCTAGGTCCATGAAACTCTGGTCAATCCTCGGCAACAGCCAGAAGCTCGACGGCGGCGCGATGTTCGGCAACGCGCCGCGTGCGATGTGGGCCAAATGGTCTCCGCCTGACGAACACAATCGCATCGAGCTGGCCTGCCGCGCCCTGCTCGCCAGCCCGCTTGCCGGCAAGACGGTGCTGTTCGAGACCGGCATCGGTGCGTTCTTCGAACCCAAGCTTCGCGAACGCTATGGCGTTGTCGAGGACCAGCATGTGCTGGTGCAGTCGTTGGCCGCCGCCGGCTTCGCCCCGGATGACGTCGACGTGGTGGTGCTGTCGCACCTGCATTTCGACCATGCCGGCGGACTGCTCGCGCCATGGAAGGAAGGCGAAGCGCCGAAGCTGCTGTTCCCCAACGCCACCTATGTCGTCGGTCGCGAGCATTACGAGCGCGCGCTGCATCCGCATCCGCGCGATCGCGCCAGCTTCATTCCGGAACTGCCGGGCCTGCTCGAAGCCACCGGTCGCCTGGAACTGGTCGATGGCCAGTACTCGCGCACGCTTGGACAAGCGGTGCGTTTCCACTACAGCGATGGCCATACGCCGGGACTGATGCTGGCCGAGATCGTCGGCCCGGACCAGGTGGATGGCGAGGCGCACGGCGGCGTGGTGTTCTGCGCCGACCTGATTCCGGGACGGCCGTGGGTGCACGTGCCGATCACGATGGGTTACGACCGCAACGCCGAGTTGCTGATCGACGAGAAGAAAGCCTTCCTCGCCGACAAGCTGCGTCGCAACGTGCATCTGTTCTTCACCCACGATCCGCAGTGCGCGCTGGCGCAGGTCACCCAGGACGAGAAGGGCAAGTTCGGCACGACCCACGAGGTGGCCGAACTGCAGGCGAGGGCGCTCGTCGCATGACACCGCGCGGCGCGACAGCCTGGCTGTCGCTGGCCTGCGCGCTCGCCATGGGCGCGGCATGGGCACAACCGGCGGTGGTCGACGATTCGCTGGATCCGCCGAAACCGGGCAAGCCGCTGCAGGACCGCGATTTCGGTGTCGGCACGCGCAGCTTCGGCCTCGACCGGAAGGTCGAGATGTACCAGTGGCGCGCCAACCGTGACGGCTATGCGCGGGTGTGGAACTCGGCGGCCATCGATTCGTCGCACTTCGCGGCCGGGCACGCCAATCCGAAGAAGCTGCCGCTGGACAATCGCCGCTGGTGGTCCGAAGACGCGACGCTGGAAGGCAAACCAATCGACCTGGCGGTGCTGCAGACGCTGGGTCAGTGGCGCGTGTTCCGGCCCAACTTCTCGCGCTTGCCGGCGAACCTGGCGGCGTCGTTCCAGCCCGAAGGCGACGGCCTGGGCAGTGCCGAGAATCCGCTCGACCCGCAGATCGGAGACATCCGCATCATCTGGCGCGAACTGAGCCTGCCGCCGCTGGAAGGCAAGGTGGAACTGCGCGGGGACCGCTGGGTGTTGTCGCCGGAAGCGGCGGCGCAGGCATTGAGTGCCGAGCGCGCTTCGACGGTCGTGGAATTGCCGCCGGGCACGGATGAGCGATTGCTGCCGTGGCTGCTGGGTGCGACGGCGATGTTGCTGGGCGCAGCGCTTGTGTGGCGGCGGATGCGGCGCCGGCGCGGTTGACGGTGTGCGGGGCGACCCCGGGTGCGCTTCGCTTACCCGGGCTACCCGGTGGGCGCGGCGCTTGTGCGCAAGCGGCACCCGGGATGGCGCTGGACCACACGGCCGACCTCAACCGTTGTGCCGCGTACCGAAAATCTTGTCCCCGGCGTCGCCGAGGCCCGGCAGGATATAACCCACGTCGTTGAGGCGCTCGTCGATCGAGGCGGTAAAGACCTCCACGTCCGGGTGCCGGCTTTCGAGCACGCGCAATCCCTCCGGCGCGGCCACCAGGAACAGCCCCTTGATGCGCTTGCACCCGGCAGCCTTGAGCATGTCGACGGTGGCGACCAGCGTGCCGCCCGTGGCCAGCATCGGGTCGAGGATGATCGCGGTGCGCTCGTCCATGCGACCGGTGAGCTTCTCGTAGTAGCCAACCGGTTCGAGCGTCCTCTCGTCGCGCTGCAGCCCGACCACGCCAACCTTGGCCGCGGGAATCAGTTCCAGCACGCCGGGCAGCATGCCCAGGCCGGCGCGCAGGATCGGCACCAGCGTGACTTTGGCGCCCTTGATGCGGCGCGTCTTCACCGGCCCGGCCCAACCTTCGACCGTGACTTCCTCGGTCTCCAGGTCGGCGGTGGCCTCATAGGTGAGCAGGGTCGCGACTTCGGAGGCGAGCTCGCGGAATTCCTTGGTGCTGATCCCGGCCACGCGCATCAGGCCGAGCTTGTGCTGCACCAGCGGGTGGCGGACTTCGATGGTCTTCATCGCGCAAGCCTAGCGCAGCCCGGGTCGCCAGGCATGTCCCGGCCGGTGCCCAGCGGCCTACACGTTCCCGTTCGCATGCACGGACGAAGATCGCGGTGTCCGGCACGGACCGCCGAAGGAACCCCATGAGCAATCCCGCCGTCACCTATGAACGCGAGATGGTCCCGGTGCTGTTCCGGCCCTGGGTCGGTCCGCTGCTCGAACTGGCGCGCCCGGTGCCCGGCGAACACGCGCTCGACCTGGCCTGTGGCACCGGCATCGTCGCGCGCCTGGCCGCACCGCTGGTCGCCCCGGACGGGCGCATGGTCGGCGTGGACCTCAACCCGGACATGCTGGGTGTGGCGCAGGTGCAAGGCGCGCTGGAAGGACTCGACATCGAATGGAAGCAGGGCCGGCTGGAAGTGCTGCCGTTCCACGAGGGCGAGTTCGATCTGGCGCTGTGCCAGCAAGGCCTGCAGTTCGTGGACGATCGCGCCGCGGCGCTGGGCGAGGCCCGACGGGTGCTGCGCGAGGACGGTCGCCTGGCGATGGGAGTGTGGCGCGGGCTCGATCACCATCCGTTCTGGTCGCGTTTCAACGACGTGCTGGTGGAGCTGATCGGTATCCCGGCGCTGGCTGCGCCGTTCGAACTGGGCGATGCCGCGGAGCTGGAAGCATTGCTGGTGGCGGCGGGCTTTCGCGACATCTCGATCCAGGCGCTGGCGATGCCGGCGGTGTTTCCCGATCCGGACAGCTTCGTCGCGATGGAAGTGGATGTGATTGCGGCTGCGGTTCCTGCGACCCAGCACCTGGATGCCAGGGCGCGTGCGGAGCTGACCGAGGCCGCGCAATCGCGGCTGGCCGGGGCGATCAGGGAGCAGATGTGCGACGGGTGCGTGGTGGTGCCGATGCATTCGCACCTGGTATTGGCGCGGATGTAGTGGGGCGCCTGCCCCGGGTGCGGCCTTTGGCCTTACCCGGGCTACGTGGTGTAGCCCGGGCAAGCCGATCAGTGATGTAGCCCGGGTAAGCGCAGCGCACCCGGGAAGCGGCACCGATCAGAACGAATAACGCGCGATCAGCTGATAAACCGGTCCGGACGTCTCGCGCTCCAGCTCGTACTCGTCGAAGTCGCGATTGATCTGGTCGACGGCGTTGTCGAACTTGTTGAACGCTTCATCCTTGGAGGCGTCGAGCAGGTTCGAGCCGGTCAGGCGCACCGACATGCGGTCGCCGAAGCGCTTCTCGACGAACACTTCCAGGTCGCCGTCGTAGGTCGTGGTGACTTCCTCGCTGACGATCCGCGAATAGGCCTGTCCCTGGTGGCGATAGCTGGCGCCAAACGAGAGACCCCATTCGGTGATGTTCTGGATGAAGCCGACGTTGTAGACGTACTTGGCCTGGTTGTTGAAGCGGCGCTCGCCGAACTCGTCGTCGACCGAGCTGTCCAGCCACGAGTAGTTCACGAACACGCCGGTGTCGGGCAGGTCGAACTCGGTCAGCGGCGTCGACAGGTCGAACTCGATGCCATAGACGTAGCCGTCGCCAACGTTGCGCGCGGTGTATACGAAGCTGTCCGGGTCGAACTGCGGGTAGCCCGGGGTGCTCTCGCCGGCGCCGGGATTCTCGTCGAGGAATTCCTCGACCTCGTCCTCGTAGTCGTCCAGCGCCGTCGAGCTCGGGTCGCCGGTGTTGACCGTCTCGATCAGGTCCTGGATGTCGCGGTAGAACAGGTTCACGCCGAACACGCCGCGCTGGCCCAGGCGACGCTCATAGCCCAGGTCCAGGCCCCAGGCACGCTCGGGCTCGAGCAGCGGGTTGCCGGTGAAGTCGTTGTCTCCGAACTCTTCCTCCAGCGTCAACGGCAGGATCTGGTCGAAGTTGGGACGGCGCACGGTGCGCGCCAGCGACAGGCTGATGCGGTCCTCGGCCGTCACGTCCCACTTCAGGTGTGCCGAAGGCAGCAGCGTCGAGTAGTCGTTGGACGCGACACTGTCGTCGGCGCGGACGTCGATGTCGGTGGTCTCATAGCGCAGGCCGGCTTCCCAGGCGATCGCGCCGGCGGCGCCGGAGAACATCAGGTACGGATCGATACGGGTCTCGTCGATCCGGCTGGCCACGGCGTCGAAGTCCTCGTACGGCGGCAGCGCAGCGCCTTCGTCATCGGACTCGACTTCGGCGATCTGCAGACCGGTGTCGCGCTGCTTGTCGAGGTAGTCGACGCCGAACTCGACCCGGGCGCTGCCGATCGCACGCTTGTGCGCGGCCTTGAAACCGAGCTCGTCGTCGCGGATGTCGCTGAGCGTGCGCGTGCCCTCGCGGCCGTCGAACGCAGGCGGCGTGTCCTCGTCGTCGTAACCGGTTTCCTCTTCCGTCGACACCGTGTTGTCATCGAAGCGGGCGTAGTCCAGGTCGAGCTCGGTGCTGCCACCGAGCATGTCGAACTCGTAGTTGGCGCCGAACGACCAGTTGTCCTGCTTGATGTTCTCGAACTGGTCGTTGACAGAAAGCAGGTTGTCGCGGCTGGTGCTGGTCGGGTCGTTGTACTCCAGCGAGTGTTCGGTCTCGTCGCGGTCGGTGCGGACGTAGAAGCCTCCGAGCGACAGGCGGCCGCTGCCGATGTCGCGGGTGTAGGAGACGTTGGCCGAGTAGTCGGTACCGTCGCGCGTGTCGACCTGGTCCTCGCGATCGACAAAGTCGCCGCCGGGTTCCTCGAAGCGGTCGCTGCGCTTGACCTTCGGGTTGTAGCGCCCCTGCACATTGAAACCGCCGAGCAGGCGGCCACCGCCCACTTCGCCACTGCTGACCGCGCCGTAGGTGTTCTTGTACTTGCCGTCGTCGAAATGCATGACGCCGCCGCGGACATAGCTGCCGTCGAATTCGTAGGCATCGCGCAGGACGATGTTGAGCGCACCGGCCACGGCATCGCCGGAGCGGTTGGCGCTGGCACTGCGCACGATCTCGATGCGCTCGACCAGTTCGGCCGGGATGCGGTCGACGAAGAAGGAACGGTCGTTGCCGGCGCCCGGCACCTTCTTGCCGTTGATCAGGATCTGCGTATAGCCCGGATCGAGGCCGCGCAGCTGTGCGCCGTCGTATTCGAGGACGTCGGAGACGAAGGCGACGCTCGGCACACGCTTGAGCATGTCGCCGACGGTGAGGGGTTCGAAGCGCTGGAAGTACTCCAGGTCGTACGACAGCACCGGTGCGGTCGAGTCGGTGCGATTGCGGTAGGCGATCTGCGCCTGCACGACCACGGCGTCGAGCTGCTTCGGGTCCGGTGCCGGTTCGCCGCCATCATCGGCGGCCATGGCGGTCAGGCTGACAGGCGCGAGCAGCGCGCAGAACAGTGCCCGCGACAGGGCGCGGGACAGGAGGTTTGGTTTCATCGGATCTGCATCCCCATGCAAGACGGCGGCAAACAAACCGCGATTTGTACGCGGCGGGGATGGCGGAATTGTGTCGGAAATTTGTCGAACCCGATTGCGGCCGGATGCAACCAAAGCGTCACAATGGCCGCGTAAAAAGCCAAGGTTTGCTTTCAATCTTCCGGGGGAACCGTGACATCACGCCTTGCCATGCTGGCGCTCATCGCCATGCTCACCGCTTGCTCGACATCGGGTCCGCACAATGGCCACGAGCCCGAGCCCGACGAGAAGACGGCTGAAGTCGATCCATTGCTGAGCCAGGCCGGTGTGCCGCACAAGGTGGTGAGCGAAGCCTTCATCACGGCCGCTACGCCTGCGGACAACATCGACTCGCCCGCAAGCTGGCGTTCGCCCGATGGCAAGCGCTGGCTCATCGCAACCGGCAAGGCCACCGACAAGCTGGTGGTCTACGACGGCGACAGTGGCAAGCCCGTCCGCAGCGTCGGCGGTCCCGGCTCCGCGCTCGGGCAGATGCAGCGGCCTAACGGCATCGCCGTGATCGACAACTACGCACTGGTGGTCGAGCGTGACAACCGCCGCGTGCAGATGTTCCAGTTGCCGGACCTCAAGCCGCTGCTGGTGTTCGGCGGCGACGACCTCAAGCAGCCGTACGGATTGTGGGTGCGTGCGCAGAAGGACAGCTACGAGGTGATCGTGAGCGACAACTACATGTCGTCGCAGAACGAGGACCTGCCGCCGCCGCTGGCGGAACTGGGCGCGCGCTTCAAGCGTTACCAGCTGCGCCGCATTCCGGGAGGCTGGCAGGCTCGGCTGATGGGGGTGTTCGGCGATACCGGCCAGGCCGGCGCGATCCGGATTGCCGAATCGGTTTTCGGCGACACCGCCAACGATCGTCTGCTTCTGGCGGAAGAGGATGTCGCCACCGGCACGCGCCTGCGCGAGTACGGGCTGGACGGCCAGTACCGTGGCCGCGATATCGGTGCCGACCTGTTCAAGGCGCAGGCCGAGGGCATGGCGCTGGCGCGCTGCGCCGATGGCAGTGGTTACTGGATCGCCACCGACCAGTACAAGGATCGCAGCCTGTTCCATGTGTTCGATCGCGCGACGCTGGAACATGTCGGCGCGTTTGCCGGCGGCAAGACCGCCAACACCGATGGCGTGTGGCTGGACCAGAGCGCGAGCACGCGTTTTCCGCAGGGCGTGTTCTACGCGGTCGATGATGACCAGGCGGTGGCGGCGTTTGACTGGCGGGATATTGCCAGGGCGCTGTCGCTGCGGGATTGCACCGCGCCGTCTCGCTGACCGCGTCGGCTCAGCGGTCGTCCCTCTCCCGCAAGCGGAGAGGGACGGATTGCGGCGCCAGGGTAGGGGCGCCGCGAAGAGGTGTTATGCCGCCACGGCCTGCTCGGCCCGCGGCCCTTCCTTCAGTGCCTTCGCCACCATGGCCACGAGCAGGTCGATCTCCTCGCTGGTGATGGTGAAGGTCGGGGTGAAGCGCAGAGAATTGACGCCGCCGTGGATGACACCGATGCCGCGCTCGCGCAGCCACTCTTCGGTCGAACCCGCGCCGTAGCACTTGAACTGCGGTGCCAGCTCGCACGAGAACAGCAGGCCGGTGCCCTGGACCTTGGTGATCAGTCCGCCGAGGTCGGCCTTGAGCTTCTCGAGCTTCTCCAGTGCCTCCACGCCACGGGCGCGGATGTTCTCCTGCAGGGCCGGGGTCACCTGCTCCAGCACGGCGCAGGCGACATCGAGCGCGCGCGGGTTGCTGGTCATCGTATTGCCGTACAGGCCCTTCTTGTAGAGCTCGGCCGCACGCTTGCCGACGGCGAGCACCGACAACGGGTACTGGCCGGCGTTGAGCGCCTTGGAATAGGTCTCCATGTCCGGCGGGTCGATCTGGTCGAAGCCGGGGTAGTCGACGATCGACAGCACGCCGTGCGCGCGCAGGCCGGCCTGGATCGAATCGACCAGCAGCAGCGAACCGTGGCTGCGGGTCAGTTCGCGCGCTGCCGCGTAGAACGCCGGCGGCACGCCGCGGCCCGGGTCGCCTTCGCCCATCACCGGCTCGAGGAACATCGCCTCGATGAACCAGCCATTGGCGTCGGCGTCGGCGAAGACCTTCTTCAGCGCATCGACGTCGTAGGGTTCGACCGTGATCAGGGTGTCCTCGCCGCGGAAACTGGCCAGGTGCTGCATGTAGGTCTTGCGCGAGGAGTCCGAATACAGCGCCGGACGTTCGGTGCGGCCGTGGAAGCTGCCCTTGACCACCAGTCGCTTGATGCTGCGACCGGCGTGGCGACCGCCCGGGTCGGTCATCAGCTTGGTGTTGACGTCAGCGATGCGCGAGGCCAGCGATACCGACTCGGAACCGGAGTTTAGGCAGAGGAACTTCTCGTACGGGCAGCCGCCGCGGCCGGCGCCGATGGCCGCGCGCAGGGCGCGATCGAAGCGCAGCTGCGACAGCGACGGGGTCATGATGTTGGCCATCGCCTGCGGCTTCGCCATTGCCGCGATCACCGACTTGGGCGCATGTCCGAAGCCGAGCATGCCGTAGCCACCGGAGTCGTGCAGCACGGCGCCTTTGAGCGTCACCACCCACGGGCCGCGCGCGGCGAGGGCGACGTACGGATTGACCGCGTCGTCCGGGTAGAAATTGATGTAGCCGGCCAGCACGGCCTGGATCTGCGCTTCCTCGTCCAGGTCGAGCAGCTCGGCGAAGTCGCCCTTCAGCCGCTGGTATTCCTGGTCCGCCGCTTCGATCGCTTCGATCAGTTCGGCATGGCTGGCGGCGAAGCGGGTGATCGTGGCGTCGTCCAGGCCCTCGGTGCGGCGAAGGCCCTTGTGGGCGCGCAAAGGGGCGAGTCGGTCGATGACGGCCATGGTCTTTCTCCTGGGTCGATACGCAATCTCCTATTATCTGGAATAATTCGTCGGTAGACAGTGCGGATTTGTACGAATTACTGGACAATCTCGTCGATACGACGAACAATCTGGGCAAGATGAAGATAACCGACGCCGACCAGCAGCTGCTCTCGGTCCTGCGCGAGAACGCGCGGGCCTCGACGGCGGACATCGCCCGCCGCCTGAAGCTGTCGAGGACCACGGTCCACAGCCGGATCGAGCGGCTGGAACGGCAGGGCGTGATCGACGGGTACACCGTCCGAGTCCACGACGAGGCCGAGCGCGGGCACCTGCGCGCCCACATCATGGTCACCGTCCTGCCCAAGCAGATGGCCGCTGTCGTGGCGGCCCTGCACGCGATGCCGGAGGTGCGCGCGCTGCACTCGGTCAGCGGCCCGTTCGACCTGATCGCCCTGGGCGTGGTGCCGACGGTGGAGGCGATGGACGAGCTGACCGACCGCATCGGCGCCATCGACGGGGTGGAGCGGA